>JANLUZ010000143.1:0-6497 GCA_031363755.1 Polaromonas sp. | reverse complement strand
TTTTTACCCCTCCCGCCCCTCCAATTTCATAGAAATAGACCTCATCATGAAAACCAAAGCTGCTGTCGCCTGGAAATCTGGCGAACCCCTGACGATTGAAACCGTCGACCTGGAGGGCCCGAAATTCGGCGAGGTGCTGGTCGAAATCAAGGCCACCGGCATCTGCCACACCGACTACTACACGCTGAGCGGCGCAGACCCTGAAGGCATTTTCCCGGCGATCCTGGGCCACGAAGGCGCGGGCATTGTGGTGGATGTCGGCCCCGGTGTGACGTCACTCAAAAAAGGTGACCATGTCATTCCGCTTTACACGCCGGAATGTCGCCAGTGCAAGTTCTGCCTGTCGCGAAAAACCAATTTATGCCAGCTGATTCGTGGCACCCAGGGCAAGGGTCTGATGCCCGATGCGACCAGCCGCTTCAGTCTGGACGGCAAGCCTATTTTTCACTACATGGGCACATCGACCTTCAGCAACTACACCGTCGCGCCAGAAATCTCGCTGGCCAAAATCCGCGAAGACGCACCGTTCGACAAGGTCTGCTATATCGGCTGCGGCGTGACGACCGGCATCGGCGCGGTGATCTTCACCGCCAAGGTCGAGGCCGGCGCCAATGTCGTGGTGTTTGGCCTGGGCGGCATTGGCCTGAACGTGATCCAGGGAGCCAAGATGGTGGGCGCCGACAAGATCATCGGCGTAGACCTGAACCCCGAACGTGAAGCCATGGCCCGCAAGTTCGGCATGACGCACTTCATCAACCCGAACAAGGTTGAAAACGTGGTGGACGCCATTGTTCAGCTCACTGACGGCGGTGCGGACTACAGCTTTGAATGCATTGGCAACACGACCGTGATGCGCCAAGCATTGGAATGTACGCACAAGGGCTGGGGCCGCAGCATCGTGATCGGCGTGGCGCAAGCCGGGGCGGAAATCAGTACCCGACCCTTCCAGCTGGTCACCGGCCGAAAGTGGGAAGGCTCTGCCTTTGGCGGCGCGCGCGGGCGCACCGACGTGCCGAAAATTGTCGACTGGTACATGGAAGGCAAGATCAACATTGACGATCTGATCACCCACACCATGCCGCTTGAAGACATCAACAAGGGCTTTGATTTGATGAAGCGCGGCGAGTCGATTCGCGGCGTGGTCTTGTTTTAAAAAATGTGGTCCCCACGCTCGTTCACTGCGTGTAACTCTCCGCCCCCCGCGGTGGCTGCTGCCCTTGCAGGGCGCCTCGCTGCCAAAGGCAGCGCCTCTGGAGGCTGTCCAACCCCCCTCAATGGGGGTTGGAGCCGCAGTCTCCAGCCTGCGGTCTGGCAAAGCCAGTCCCGCGGCCCCTGCTTGCACTGAAAGGATTCCATGGATACACGGCTTGAATTACTGAGCGAGCACGCCTGCTTTGGCGGCAGCCAGCGTTTTTACCGCCACGCGTCAAAAGAAATCGGCTTGCCGATGCGCTTTTCAGTCTTCTTGCCGCCGCAGGCTGACCACGGCCCGGTGCCGGCGGTGCTGTTTCTGGCGGGCCTGACCTGCAACGAAGAAACCTTCATGACCAAGGCCGGCGCACAGCGCATGGCGGCCTACTTGGGGTTGGCGCTGATTGCACCCGACACCAGCCCCCGTGGCGCCAATGCGCCGGGTGAAGCCGACAGTTGGGACTTCGGGGTAGGCGCAGGCTTTTACATCGACGCCACCCAGGCACCGTGGGCCACCCATTGGCGCATGGAAAGCTATCTGATGGCCGAGTTGCTGCCCCTGCTCACCAGCACGTTGCCCATCGATGGTGGGCAACTGGGTGTTTTTGGCCACTCGATGGGCGGGCATGGCGCGCTGACGCTGGCATTGAAGCACCCTGGCGTCTTTCAGTCGGTGTCCGCTTTTGCGCCGATTTGCGCGCCCACGCAATGCGCCTGGGGGCACAAGGCCTTCGCAGGTTATTTGGGCGCTGACCCAGCCGGGTGGGCTGCCCATGACGCGACCCAGCTAATGGCAACACATCACCAGGCCCCCTTCCCCGCCGGCATCCTGATCGACCAGGGTCTGGACGACAAGTTTCTGGATGCTCAGCTGCACCCCCATCTTTTCGAAGCCGCCTGCACATTGGCCGGGCAACCGTTGACGCTGCGACGCCACGCGGGCTACGACCATGGCTACTACTTCATTGCAACGTTCATGCAGGACCACCTGGCCCATCACGCCCGCCAACTCGCGTAACCAGCGAAGCGGTGTGCAGCTGACACATCGGCGCTGCAGCCGCTGGCCGCCTGCGCACTGAGCTGGCAGCCAACCAGGACCCTGCGCAGCGGCGCGCTGTTCTGCAAGCGCTGGCCAGCCTCACCGACCCGGCCCTGGCCACAACGGTGCGCGACCTCGCGCTGAACCCCCGGCGGCAGGTTCGCGAAATTGCCGCCCTGATACAAACGCAGGCCCACCACCATGTGCTGGACGACAGTTTCTGGCCTTGGTACCAGGCGAACTTCACCACGCTGCAAAATCGTTTGTCGGCGATGTCGCAGGGCCGACTGGTCGACAGCGGTGCTAGACACCGCCGCAGTATTGCAGATATCGCCCCGTTCCAGCAGTTCATTGGCGCCAGGGTAGACACCATTGCCACTGGCCCGAGCGCCCTCAGACAGGCCATTGAAAACATCGGTATTTGCGCCGCCATTGCGGCTCACCATGTCGGCGCTCGGCGGAGCCTAACCAACCCGTCGTGATCGCAGCCTACACGCCACGTTTCAACAGCCGCACTGGTCACGCGTGCAGCGCGCTCTTTAATTAGGAGTTCAGTCGAAAGCACTACAGTTAAGGCCTATGTCTTTGAACCGTCCCCAGCAGAATTCACCCAAACCTACACCAGAGCGTCGCCGCTGGTTTTTGTCCAACCCTCCCGTTGATCCTGCGCTACGGGCACACCTTCGCCCGTTATGGGTGGTCCTGTTGGCGAGTTTATGGATAGCGACGGTTTGCAATGTGGCGCTGTGGCGAGAGATTTACCGCCTGCCTGAACTCAACGGCACGCAGGCGCTGAAGCTTTGCGTGCTGCTGGGGCTGCTGCTAACGCTGCTGCTCGCGGCGCTCATCAGCTTGGCCGCCTGGCGGTGGACCCTCAAGCCTGTCGTGACCATTTTCTGGGTGTCGGCAGCGTTCGGTGCCTATTTCATGATGAGCTATGGCGTCGTGATCGACAAGACCATGATCGTCAACGCCCTGCAGACCGACATCCGCGAAACCCGCGATTTGCTCAACTGGCGGCTGGGCGTTGCCGTGCTCATTCTGGCGGTGGCACCCGGTTACTGGCTATGGAGGCAACCGATTCGATTTGCCGGCGCGGGCAAGCAGTTGTTGTCCAACGTCGGGGTGCTTGTGGCGGCGCTGGGGGCGTTTGCCGGTGTGCTGTTTGCGTTTTTCCAAAGCATTGCGCCGGTCATGCACGACAACACGCAGGTGCGCTACCTCATCAACCCCTTGAACTCCTTCTATGCCCTGGGCCGGGTTGCCGCCAAGCCATTCGAGGCCGGCGCTTCTGTGATCTTGCCCCTGGGAGAAGACGCAAAACTGGGCGCGCAATACACGACACAAACCAAACCGCCTTTGCTGATTCTGGTGCTAGGCGAAACCGCCCGCAGCCGGAATTTTGCCGTCAACGGCTATGGCCGCGACACCACACCGGTGCTGGCTAAAGAGAACATCGCCAGCCAGCGCAACGCCTGGTCGTGCGGAACCAGCACAGCAGCCTCGGTGCCGTGCATGTTTTCTAATCTAGGCCGCGAAGCCTACGACAGCCGCCCGGGCAACTACGAAGGCATGCTGGACGTGTTGAACCGGGCGGGTCTCGCGGTGCTGTGGATCGACAACCAGTCCGGCTGCAAGGGGGTCTGTGACCGCGTGGCCAACGTGCCAAGCGTCGATGCCGCCCACCCGCCAGTCGCCAGCATGTGCACCGACAACGAATGCCAGGACGAAATCATGCTGCAGGGCCTGGAGCAGCGCATTGCAGCCCTGCCGGCTGAAAAACGCGCCAAAGGTGTGGTGGTGGTACTGCACCAGATGGGAAGCCACGGGCCCGCCTACAGCTTGCGGTCCCCGCCGGCGTTCAAGAAGTTTCTGCCTGAATGCACCAACAGTGCGCTTCAAAGCTGCTCAACCGCTGAGGTGCTGAACGTCTATGACAACAGCATTGTGTACACCGACCATGTGCTGGGGCGCACCATTGCCTGGCTGAAAGCGCAGGAATCACAGAACAGCACCGCCATGGTCTATGTGTCAGACCACGGCGAATCCCTGGGAGAAAACAACCTGTACCTGCACGGCATGCCGTACAGCGTGGCGCCAGATGTTCAAAAGCGCGTGCCCTGGATCACCTGGCTGTCCCCACAATTCGAGCAGCGCACCCGCGTCACGACAGCCTGCCTGCAGCAGCAGCTCGACGCGCCCATCAGCCATGACAACTATTTTCATTCCGTGCTGGGCCTGATGAACGTGCAAACCGTTACCTACCAGCCAGCGCTGGACATTTACGCCCATTGCCGCAGCCGCTGACCCTGCGGTGGCGCGGAAAAGCCGCGCGTTCCAGCATACGCTCGCAACATTTGATATGCTTAAACAGGATTAATCGCAACTCGTTCATACCCGGAAAGAATATCAAATGACTCTGCATCGTTTTTTATTGCGTCTTCGCAACCGCTGTCAGACCGTCGTGGTCAGCGCCTTTGCCATGCTGTTTGTGGGCTTGTCCGCCAGCGCCCACGCGGCCGACCTGCTGGACACAGTCACCCAACGGGGCACTTTGAAAATCGCTGTTGAAGGCTCCTACCCGCCGTTCAACTTCAAGGAAAACGGGCAGCTCACCGGCTTTGAGGTGTCGCTGGCCACAGCGCTGGCCCAGAAACTCGGCGTGAAAGCCGAGTTCAGCACCACCGAATGGAGCGCCATGCTGGCAGGCCTGCAGGCCGGTCGCTACGACGTGGTGATCAACCAGGTCGGCATCACCGACAAGCGCAAAGAGACGTTCGACTTTTCCGAGCCGTACACCATTTCAAGCCCGCAGTTGATCGTGCGCAAGGACGATGCGCGGGTCTTTAAATCGCTGGTAGACCTGAAAGGCAAAAAATTGGGACTCGGCCAAGGCACCAACTTCGCGGATGTGGCCAAAGCCGTTGGCGGCATCGACATCAAGACCTACCCCGGCTCACCGGAGTACCTGCAAGACCTGGCGTTGGGCCGAATCGATGCGGCGCTCAATGACAGCTTGCTGATCCCCTACATTGTGAAGAAAACCAGCTTGCCACTGAAGGCCGGCGCGCCTGTCGGCGAGCTGGAAAAGTCTGGCATTGCCTTTGTCAAGGGCAACCCGAAGTTCAAGGCCGCCATCGACAAAGCGCTGGCCGATCTGCAGAAAGACGGAAGCTTTGCGAAGCTGTCCATTCAGTGGTTTGACCGCGATGTCAGCAAGCCGCCCACGGCGAAATGAACCCCCACAGTCAAGTCGGTTGTTTGAAATCAGGACGTGACCATGGCATTGCCTGCTTGGATTGAACTGCTGGCAGGCGCGTTGCCTTTGATGCTCAAAGGCGCGCTCTGGACACTCGTGCTGGCCGTGGCTTCGGTGGTGCTGGGCGCGCTGGTGGGCGCGGGGGTGGCGGGGGTGCGCTTGGCCAAAATCCCGCTGCTGGCACCTGCGGCAGCGCTGTATGTCAGCTGCTTTCGGGGCACACCTCTGCTGGTGCAATTGTTCGTGATTTATTTCGGGCTGCCGAGCGTTGGCATTCAGTTTGAGCCGATCACCGCAGGCATTCTTGGGCTGAGCCTGAATGTGGGGGCGTATTTGTCAGAAACCCTGCGCGGTGCCGTTAACGGCGTTGAGCGTGGGCAGTGGGACGCAGCCCGCAGCCTGGGCCTCAGGCCAGCCCAGGTCCTGCGCGATGTGGTCGGCCCTCAAGCCTTGCGGCTGGCCGTGCCCAGTTTGTCAAACAGCCTGATCAGCTTGATCAAAGACACCTCGCTGGTGTCGGTGATTGCTGTCAGTGAACTGATGCTTGCGACCAAGGAAGTGATTGCCACCACTTTTCAGCCGTTCCCGCTGTATCTGGCGGCTGCCGCCATTTACTGGGCGATGAGCGCGTCGTTTGAAGGCCTGCAGACCCGACTGGAGCGTCGACTCAACCGCAGCTACCGGCGGTGACGGCTGGGTTTTCCATACCTATTGCCGCATCATGTATCTGCGTCAATTTGCTATTATGTTTGTAGCTACTCAAGCAATAGACACCGGGGCTAGAGGCCTATTTCTCTTAAATTTCACCGTTTGAGCTGCCTCGCATAGCCTTGTAGGACTTGCGCCTAGGCCGCACCGCCGGGGCCTGTTCCACCCAGCGATAAAGCACGCTGCCTGCCGTCAGCGACTGGGCTATGGCAGCGACAAGGCCGAGCGCGTTCGGCCAGGCGCCCAAGGGCCAGACGGCCGCCATGCCGGCATTGACGAGCAGGCACACGGGAAAGTGAA
>JANLUZ010000095.1:0-3251 GCA_031363755.1 Polaromonas sp. | reverse complement strand
GCCGCCCCGGCGGCATTCAGCCCCGCGCTTTTCCAGGCGCTGATGGTCCACTGCCACTGCCGCGCCGTGGCCGAATCGGTGCCGCCGCCCGCGTCTTTGAGGATGCTGGTGACATCGTCGCTGTCCAGAATCGAAAACTGTTTTTTCAGCCCCAGCGCCGCGCCGTCTTGCCGCAGCATGCGCACGCCCAGCGCGTGAAAAGTACAAATCAGCACGCCCTTGGCCGCCTTGCCAATCAGCGTTTTGGCGCGTTCGCGCATTTCAGCAGCAGCCTTGTTGGTAAACGTGATCGCCGCGATCTGCTCCCCCTTGAGCCCCGACTGGATCAGCCGCCCGATCTTGTGCGTGATCACCCGCGTCTTGCCCGAGCCCGCCCCCGCCAGCACCAGGCACGGCCCGTGCAGGTAGTTCACGGCTTCTTGCTGGGCCATGTTCAGGCCAGCGTTGAGGGGGTCAGACATGGAGGTGGGTGCGCAAGACGAATGTGGTGGCGGTGGAAGCCAGGCGGGCAAGAAAACCAGCGGCGAATCATACCGGGCGGGTGTGTTGTGCTTCACCGCCCCGATGTGTGGCTGCCATTGGTCACCGTGCTTGCCATCTTTAAAGTCACTGTCCCGTTCGTCGCCCTGGTGCTGTGCAGCCACGCGGCGGACACTGCTGCCGCTGCTGGCAATTCCAGGGCTGAACAGCGTTGTGCGGACCGCCTTCGCGCTGGCGGTTTTCACCTTTTCAGCGGCTGCGGCCTGGCTGACCTGAGCGCGGGTGGAAACCCCGCACCCGGCGGGGGAACTGTATCGCGCCAATAATTTGCGGCGCTTCACCCTTGCTTTTCCCAACCGAAAGACCACACCATGTCCACCATGACTCTTTGGGGCTTTGACGGCTCCACCTACGTCCGCACCGTGAAAATGCTGCTGGCTGAAAAGCACTTCACTGACTTTGAACAAGTGCCTCTCAACGTGCTGGCGGGGGAGCCGAAAAGCGCCGACCACCTGGCGCGCCACCCCTTCGGCAAGGTGCCGGTGCTGGACCACGACGGCCTGCGCCTGCTGGAAACCTCGGCGATCACCCGATATCTCAACGATGTGTTGCCCGGTACGTCCCTGGTGCCAGCGGCCACAAAAGACCGTGCGCGCATGGACATGGCCATGAGCTTGGTTGATTCGTACGGCTACGGCGCTTTGCTGGCTGGCGTGGCGGGCTACCACCTGTTTCCTGATTTTGTCGGCGGCAAGAACGACGCGGCCTTGAAGGCGGGCATTGACAACGGCCGCACCCTGCTGGCGTTTCTCATGCAGACCAAAGGCAGCTCTCCCTTCATCGCGGGGGACTTGAGCCTAGCTGACTTGTACGTGGCGCCTATCGCCGCCTATGTGGCGATGACGCCGGACGCACCTGCCGTGTTTGCCGCGGAAGGTTTTGCCGACTGGTGGCAGCGGGTGCAGGCGCTTGAAAGCTTCAAGGCGACCCAGCCGAATCTAGGGTGACGTGGCGAAAGGGCTCATTCCCAGCCATTGACAGGCGTCTGCACATGCGAATGGTTATCGTTTAAGATGCCATCTTGCTGACCTACTTTTCGTCGGCGCCCCCGCATTTTTTGAAACGGTAGCTGTTTTCATGGACTCTGGTGCCACCCTGGCTGCGGCAAACGCTGCGCCCCTCACGCTGGCTGCGGCCCCCGTGGGCCGCCCCTTCACCGTGCGGGCCGTCACCGCCGCCGACCACGCCCCCGACTGGCCGTCGCAGCTGGCCGACATCGGCTTTTTGCCCGGTGAACGGGTGGCTGTGATGACGCGCGGCATGCCTGGCAATGACCCGCTGGTGGTGCGCATCGGCATGTCCACCTTTGCCTTGCGGGCGGCTGAAGCGGCTTGCGTGCAGATCGAGCCGGTGGTGGCCAACGCCGCCGTGGCGGACCCGGCGGTGCTGGCGGACGTGGCCAACTTGGCGAACGCCGCGAATGCATCGGCCACCGCATGACCGAATCCATCATTCACTTTCACCCCGGTGGGCCGTTACTGGCGCTGGTGGGCAACCCGAACTGCGGCAAAACCGCGCTGTTCAACCTGCTCACTGGCAGCCGCCAGAAGGTGGCCAATTACGCTGGCGTCACCGTCGAGCGCAAGGAAGGCAAGCTGACCACACCAGCCGGAAAGACCCTGCGGGTGCTGGACTTGCCGGGCACTTACAGCCTGCACCCGCGTTCACCCGACGAGCGCGTCACCCACGACGTGCTGTATGGCCGCGCCATCGGTGAAAAACGCCCCGACCTCGTGGTGTGCGTGGTGGACGCCACCAATTTGCGCCGCAGCCTGCGCCTGGTACTCAGTGTGAAGCGGCTGGGCCTGCCCTGCGTGGTGGCCGTGAACATGCAAGACCTGGGGCGCGCACGCGGCCTACACCTGGACCTGGACGCGCTTTCGCGCGAACTCGGCTTGCCCGTGGTGGGCACCGTCGGCATCAAGGGCGGCGGTGACGTCGCGCTGCGGGCGCTGTTGGACGACGCTGCGCTGTGGCGGCGTAGCGCGGTGCCGTCGGCCTCTACCAATGCTGTACCGGCCCCCTTGCCGGACGCGCCTTCCACCGACGGCGACCACGTGGTGGTGCAGGGAATGCTCAAACGCCTCGCACTCGACGACCTGGTGCCGCACACCCTGAGCGACCGGCTCGACCGCGTGCTGCTGCACCCGGTGGCTGGGCCTGTGCTGCTGGCGGTGGTGTTGTTTTTGATTTTCCAGGCGGTGTTCAGCTGGTCGGTGGTGCCCATGGACGCCATCAAAAATGCCACGCTGTGGCTGGGCAACTTCGTGGGCGGCCTGCTGCCTGAAGGCGGCGTAATGGGCTGGCAAGGTTGGGTGAGAAGCCTGCTGGTCGATGGCGTGATTGCCGGGGCCGGCGGCGTGGTGGTGTTCTTGCCGCAAATCGTGATCTTGTTTTTCTTCATTCTGGTGCTGGAAGAGTCTGGTTACTTGCCGCGCGCGGCGTTTTTGCTCGACCGCATCATGGGCGGCGTGGGGCTGTCGGGCCGCTCGTTCATCCCGCTGCTGTCAAGCTTTGCCTGCGCCATTCCCGGCATCATGGCCACCCGCAGCATTGCCAACCCGCGTGACCGGCTGGTGACCATCATGATCGCGCCGCTCATGACGTGCTCGGCCCGGCTGCCGGTGTATGCGCTGCTGATTGGCGCGTTCATTCCCCGACGCACCGTGTGGGGCGCGTTTGACCAGCAGGGGCTGGTGTTGTTTGCGCTG
>JANLUZ010000094.1:0-1719 GCA_031363755.1 Polaromonas sp. | reverse complement strand
GGTGTCGCACGCCTTGACACTGCCCGACTGCAGCCCGGTGTCAAACCAGTGCTGGCGCTGGGCACTGGTGCCGTGGGTGAAGCTTTCAGGCACGACCACGCCGCCACCAGCGCGCTGCAAGGCGTCGTCGCCGATCTTGGCAGCTGCATTCATGGCCGCCGCCACATCGCCGTTTTCGAGAATCTGGCGGGAGCTCTGCGCATGGTTGGCCCACAGGCCCGCAAAACAGTCAGCCTGCAGCTCAAGCCGCACGCTGAGCGCGTTGTACTCGGTTTTGCTGACGCGGCTGCGCATCTGGTCCATCTTGGCGCTGATGCCCAGCAGGTTCTGCACGTGGTGACCCACCTCATGCGCCACCACATAGGCCTGCGCGAATTCACCCGGCGCACCCAGACGCTTGGTCAAGGTGTCGTAGAAAGCCAGGTCGATGTAGACCTTCTGGTCAGCGGGGCAATAAAACGGGCCCATGGCTGATTGCCCTGTGCCGCAGCCTTGTGTTCCGGTCCGGCCTTCGAACAATACCAGGTGCGGCTCCTTGTAGGTGCCACCCGCCTTGGCGAAAACATCCTTCCAGACGTCGTCAGTATCGGCCAGGACGGTTTTCACAAAATGCTTCATACGGTCGTCAGCGGGCGGACGCTGGGCTTGCCCCTGGGGCGCCTGCTGCACCTGGGCCTGCGGCGCACCGCCGCCGCTGAGCAGGTTCAAAATCGTCAGTGGATTAACGCCGAACAACCAACCGCCAAGCAGCGCCACCACGATGGTGCCCACGCCCACACTGCGCCCCCCGAAGCCAAATCCGCCACCGCCACCGCCGCTGTCGCCGCGTCGGTCTTCAACGTTGTCTGACTCGCGGTTGCCTTCCCATTTCATCGCTGACTCCTGTGCAAAATATGCTGCCCAAATGATAGTCTGCGCCAACCGTTCAAGCCCACCGCTTGCAAAGCCGCGCAATGTGCCGGCGTCAGCGCTCTTAAGCGCGGCGTGCTTCAACAACTTGCCGGTGTTGGTTATGCAGTAGGCGCCACCAGACGCCGGAATGCCCGCCGACTTGTCAATGTCGGCAGGCACTTTTTTGAGCAACCAAGTGGTTTTACCGCGTGATGCGTGCGCTGACCACCGAACCACGGCTCGCCCACACGTACAACGGCTTCATTCCGATGCCGTTTTTGCAGTCGGAAGAGGAGCCCAACCTGCCGTGGGCCAGTGTCGTCGTCGGTTTGCGAGAAGCCCTGGCCTGCGCTTTGACGACACCCACCCCGCGCGCTGACCACCGCGTCATTGACGGCTGAACGATGTGGCGAGCACGGCACTCTGACGGAGAAGCACAGGGTGGTTTTCTTCAGGCTCGAAGCCAGCAGGCGGCAATATCGGTTTCTGGCGTGCTGCCAGCCTCGCAGGCGCGCTTTGCCACTGGGCTCTAAGCGCTTCCGAGCGCTGAACCTGCCCCTGAAGCACCCACACCAGCGCAGCAACAAGGCCGGCAATCCCCAGCGCGCCGATGATGCCAACGAAAAGCCTTGATCGGCCACCGAAGCGCCCACACGATGGGTTGAATGTTGGGGTGTCCATGGCCTGTCTCCTGCGTGGTCTGGCTATTTTCGGGCAGCACCTGCATGACGACAGACCGCTTGCCTCCGACTATCGTAGAACGCTGGTGAAGCGTTCAACCCAGACGGCGCCCCCAGCCCGCGTAGGCCGTCAACTCATTTTTAATGG
>JANLUZ010000093.1:0-5578 GCA_031363755.1 Polaromonas sp. | reverse complement strand
TGCGGCTCTGGTCGTAATGGCTTTCGCATCCACACCTTGAAAAATCTCGGCAAATGCCGGCGCGTGGGCCTGTGCGTGGGCGATCTGGGCAGGCAACGCCGCCATCAACGCGGCTTCACGCACAGTGGGCTCGCGAGTTTCCAGCGCGTCAAAAAATGAAGTCATGTCTGTCTTTCAAATACCAGTCCGGGCTGCAAAACCGTGTGGTTTTTCTCTATTCCAGCAGAGGCCGCGGGACCGGCTCCGCCAGACCGCAGGCGCAGCGCCTCCGCAGGGCTGGTGCCTGCAGCTCTGAAGCTGCTTGAGCAGGTTCGGACAGGCGCCAGAAGCGAAGCCTTTGGCAAGCGGCGGCCTGCAAGGTGCAGCGTCCACACGCAGTGGGAAAGCGTCGGGGCCATCTCTAGGCCAGCCATCTTTTGCGGCGCTTGTAGCTCTTCACGTCCTTGAAGCTTTTGCGCTCCCCGCCACCCACACCCAGGTAGAACTCCTTGACGTCTTCGTTGTTGGCCAGGTCGCTGGCCGCGCCGTCCATCACCACGCGCCCGCTTTCCATGATGTAGCCATAGTCGGCATACTTGAGCGCCATGTTGGTGTTCTGCTCCGCCACCAGAAAGGTGACTTTTTCTTTCTCGTTCAAATCCTTGACGATGTGAAACACCTCGTCGACGATTTGCGGGGCCAGCCCCATCGACGGCTCGTCGAGCAGCACCATGGTCGGGTTGGCCATCAGCGCGCGGCCAATCGCGCACATTTGCTGCTCACCGCCTGATGTGTAGGCCGCCTGCGACGTGCGCCGCGTTTTCAAACGCGGAAAGTAGGCATAGACCTTTTCCAGCGTGGCCGCGACTTCGGCCTTGTCCTTGCGGGTGTAGGCGCCTGTGAGCAGATTTTCTTCAATCGTCAGGTGCGCAAAACAGTGACGCCCTTCCATCACCTGCACCACGCCGCGCTGCACCAGGTCAGCCGGGGAGAGGTTTTCAATGCGCTCGCCGCGCAGCGCAATCAAGCCCTTGGTGACCGCGCCCCGCTCGCCTTTAAGCAGGTTGGAAATGGCGCGCAACGTGGTGGTTTTGCCGGCGCCGTTGCCGCCCAGAATGGCCACAATTTTGCCTTCGGGTACCTGCAAGGACACGCCCTTGAGCACCAAAATGACGTGGTTGTAAATCACCTCAATGCCGTTGACATTGAGGACGATGGGGGTGGGGTCACTCATGGCGTGCCAGTGAAAATTGAAGTGGGAAAGCCGGTGGCGCGTGCGCAGTGCACGCGCCACCGGGGGATCAAGATTGGCAGTCTGCCGCCGTGCGCCGCACCAGCTTTTTGTCCGCCAGGTACTTGTCGGCAGCGGCCTTGACCATCGGCTTGAGGATTTGCTCGTCCGCCTGGATGAAGTCAGAGCTGAAGTTCCACTTGGCACCGTCCCAGGTGTGAACACGCGCTGCGGTAGAGCCCATGTGGTCAGCGCAAGACGTTGACAACGGCTTCATCACACCCGCAAAGCCCAGCGAATCGAGCTTCTTTTGGTCCAGCGCCAGGTTTTCCAGACCCCAGCGCACCTGCTCGCCGGTCATGACCTGGCCCTTGCCAAAGCGCTCTTGCGCACGGCGAACCGCCTCAATGCTCAGCATCTGGATGATCACGCCGCGCGTGTACAGCACCTGGCCGACTTCATCTTTCGGACCGGTGCCCTGGCCCTTGTCGTGCACCAGTTTCAGGATGTCCTGAATGACTTTGGGCTGCTGGCCCGAGGTGTTGAGCGCCAGCGCGTTGTAGCCTTTGGCGCCTTCGCCCACGTCTTTCACATCGGGCTCGGCACCGGCCCACCACACGCCGTACATCCTGTCGCGCGGGTAGCCGGTGGCCTGCGCTTCCTTGAGGGCGGTGGAATTCATCACGCCCCAGCCCCACAGCAGCACCATGTCGGGCTTGCTCTGGCGCACCTGCAACCAGGCCGACTTTTGCTCCACACCCGGCGCGGTCACCGGAATCAGCTGCAGCTCGAAACCATGCATTCTGGCGCGCTCTTGCAGCACCGGAATCGGCTCTTTGCCAAACGGGGAGTCGTGGTAGACCAGCGCAATTTTCTTGCCCTTGAGCTTGTCCAGGCCGCCTTCTTTTTTGCCGATGTGCTGAATCAAAATATCAGCGCCCGTCCAGTAGCTGCCCATCAGCGGGAAGTTCCACTTGAACGCCTGGCCGTCTTGCGCCACCGACAATCCATAGCCCAGCGTCAGCAACGGGATTTTGTCGGCCACCACTTTTTCCGTCAGCGCAAAGGTGATGCCGGTGGCCTGGGGGTCAAACAGCGCCACGCCAGGGCGGCCCTTCATGCGCTCATAGCATTCCACGCCCCGGTCAGTGGCGTAGCCAGTTTCACATTCCTCAAATGTCATCTTCACGCCGTTGACGCCGCCGTCTCTGGCATTGATCATCTTGATGTAGTCCTGCTTGCCGTTGGCCCATGGCACGCCGTTGGGCGCGTACGGGCCGGTGCGGTATGACAGCAGCGGGAAAAATTGTTCCTTAGCCTGTGCGTACGCAGCGGTACTTACAAGGGAAGAAGCGCCTACTGCAACAGCGGCAACGGCCAAAATCAAATGTCGAATTTTCATGGTTGTCTCCTTAGATTTAATCTTCAATAACCTACAGCGAACGGGAAACCGGGTGGCAATGCCAAATCTCAAAGCCAGTAGGGGCCGCGGAACCGGCTTTGCCGGGCCGCAGGCGCAGCGGCCCCCTCGGGGGGCAGCGCAGTACACGTAGTGACAAGCGTGGGGGCCGCATGTTCAATGGGGGAAGGGCCATAAGCGCAGCTTCTGTTTGGCCACCGCCCAGAGCTTGGCCAGCCCGTGCGGTTCCACAATCAGAAACCACACAATCAGCCCGCCAAAAATCATCAGCTCGGCATGCGAGACCGCCGCTGTGGAAATTTGAAACCCGAACAGACCGGCCACTGCTGGCAGTGCCTGGCTCAGCGCAATCGGCAAAATCGTGATGAAGGCGGCACCCAAAAAACCGCCCAGAATGGACCCGAGCCCGCCGATGATCACCATGAACAGCAGGCGAAACGAGATGTCGACCGAAAACGCCGCCGGCTCCCACGCGCCAAGGTAGACAAAGGCCCACAGCGCCCCGGCCACGCCGATGATGAACGAGCTGATGGCAAACGCGCTGAGCTTGGCGTACATCGGGCGAATGCCAATGACGGCAGCAGCCACGTCCATGTCCCGAATGGCCATCCATTCCCGGCCCACCGCGCCGCGCACCAGGTTTTTGGCCAGCAGCGCAATCAACACCAGCAACGCCAGGCACAGCCAGTATTTGGACGCAGCGCTGTCGATGGGCAAACCAAACACCTGCAAGCTAGAGACCGACACCGAGCCCGAGGGCGAGTCGTTCGTGAACCACTTGATGCGTAGAAACATCCAGTCGCTGAAGAACTGTGCGGCCAGCGTGGCCACCGCCAAATACAGGCCTTTCACGCGCAGGCTGGGCAGGCCGAAAAAGATGCCAAACACCGTGGCGCACAGGCCGCCCAGAATGAGCGCCGGAACCAGCGGCATGCCGGGCACGCGCACAAAAAAGTTGTAGGCCCCATACGCCCCCACCGCCATGAAAGCGCCCGAGCCCAGCGAGATCTGGCCGCAGTAGCCCACCAGCACATTCACCCCCAGGGCTGCCAGCGAGAGGATCAAAAACGGAATGACGATGGCGCGCAGCAGGTAGTCGCTGGCCAGCAGGGGCACCACCGCAAAAGCGAACAGCAGAAACAGCAGCACTACCACGCGGTCCTGCAGGATCGGGAAGATCTGGTTGTCGGCCCGGTAGCTGGTTTTTGAACTGGCCGTTTTCTCTGTAAATCATGAAAAAACCTGGTTTTTAGATAGAAATCGGCCTGTAGCCCAGGTGTTTGCTGCCTGTGTAGCTATTGAAAGCATAGCGATCACCATATCCCTGACCTGCAAGCAAGGGCCACGGGACTGGCTTTGCCAGACCGTAGGCTGGAGGCTGCGGCTCCAAGCCCCCTTGAGGGCGGTTGGACAGCCTCCAGAGGCGCTGCCTCTGGCAGCGAGGCGCCCTGCAAGGGCAGCGGCCCCCTCGGGGGCGGAGAGCTTGCGCGTTGTGAGTGAACGTGGGGGCGTCATATCTACACCCGGTCGATGATCTTTTCACCAAACAGCCCTTGCGGCCTGAACAGCAAGAACCCCAGCGCCAGCACATACGCAAACCAGATCTCGATGCCGCCGCCGACAAACGGGCCGAGGTAGACCTCCGACAGCTTTTCGCCGACGCCGATGATCAGCCCGCCCAGAATGGCACCGGGCACGGACGTCAGCCCGCCCAGAATCACCACGGGCAGCGCCCGCAGGGCCACCGTGGCCAGTGAAAACTGCACCCCCAGCTTGCTGCCCCAGATCATCCCGGCGACCAGCGCCACCACGCCGGCCACGCACCACACAATCACCCAAATGCGCCTCAAAGGAATGCCAATCGACTGCGCCGCCTGATGGTCGTCGGCCACGGCGCGAAGGGCCCGGCCCGTGGCGGTTTTCTGGAAGAACACACTGAGCAATGCCACCAGCGCAGCGGCAATCGCCGCAGCAATCAGGTCTTCCTTGTTGATCAGCACGCCGCCCTGAAAGGTCGATTCGAGGATGAAGATCGGCTCTTTCGGCATACCAATGTCAATTTTGTAGATGCTGCTGCCAAACAGCGTCTGGCCCAGGCCTTCAAGGAAGTAGGCAATGCCCAGCGTGGCCATCAGCAGCGTGGCGCCTTCCTGGTTGACGAGGTGGCGCAGTACCAGCGCCTCGATCAGCCAGGCGACGATGAACATCACGACGGCCGCGATGGCAAAGGCCACCCCGTTGGCAAACAGCAGGCTGCTGATGCCCGTCCACTGCGGGATCCATTCGGAAAACCGCGCCATGGCCAGTGCGCCAAACAGCACCATTGCGCCCTGCGCAAAGTTGAACACGCCCGAGGCTTTGAAGATCAGCACAAAGCCGAGGGCCACCAGGGAATACAGCATGCCGGCCATCAGGCCGCCCAGCAGAGTTTCTAAAAAGAATGCCATGTGTTGAAACCCTGCTACTTAATGGGACGTGCCGAGGTAAGCGCTGATCACGTCAGGGTTGCTGCGTACCTCGTCCGGTGTGCCATCGCCAATTTTTTTGCCGTAGTCCAGCACCACCACGCGGTCCGAGATGTCCATCACCACGCCCATGTCGTGTTCGATCAACACCACCGTGGTGCCGAACTCGTCGTTCACGTCCAGCACAAAGCGGCACATGTCCTGTTTTTCCTCGACGTTCATGCCGGCCATGGGTTCGTCGAGCAGCAGCACCTGCGGCTCCATGGCCAGGGCGCGGCCCAGGTCCACGCGCTTTTGCAGACCATAGGGCAGCTGGCTAACCGGGGTTTTGCGATACGCCTGGATTTCCAGAAAGTCGATGATTTTTTCGACCGCCTCCCGGTGCATGATTTCTTCTTTTTCGGCTTTGCCGATGCGCAGGGCCTGCCACAGCAGGTTGCTTTTGATCTTCAGGTTGCGGCCCGACATGATGTTGTCCAGCAC
>JANLUZ010000088.1:0-6424 GCA_031363755.1 Polaromonas sp. | reverse complement strand
CATCTTCCAGCATCCGGGCGGTTGCCTGCACAAAAAGATCGCTGTTTTCGGCCTGATTAAGCTCGTTGCGCGTGGTCGATGTTTTTTCGCCCAGGGCCGCAACGCCGCCCTGGCGCGTCTCGCGGGAGCGGTCGAACTCGTAGCCCGCCACCCAGCGCACGGGAAAGTGGCCCACGCGCGTGGTGGCGTTGTATTGCAGAGCCAGCCCTTCGTACTGACGCTCCAGCCCCACCCAGCTGTTGTTGGCCTGGTACTGCAGGTTGCTGCGGGTGCCGACATAGGCGCGCGCCTTCACGCTCTGGTCGGCGTCCAGCCGCAAGGTGCCGGTGCCGCCCAGCTGCGACTGCCGCGTGATTTTGCGCACCCGCGCGGCGCTGGCGCTGCTGCCGGCCTGCGCGGGGTTGGCGGCCAGTTGCGCGGTGGTCAGGCCCAGCGGGTCTTCGGCCAGCGGCTGCTCGAAGTGGTTGAACACCAGGTTCACGCTCAGCTCATCGTTGGGTGCCAGGCTGAGCTTGCCGTTGAACTGCTGGCGCTCGGCGCGGCTATTGGCGCGAAAGCCTTGGGTCTCGAACGTGCCGTAGTCGGCCACCAAGCCCACCTCGCCGGTGTTGCCCAGCTTGCCGGCGTACTGCCAGTCGGTGCGGCGAAGGCCGTAGGAGCCGGTGTAGAGCTGGCTGCCGAACTCGGAAGTGTCGGGTGCAGCCCGCGTGAAGGCCTGCACCACACCGCCCGACGAGTTGCCGTATAGCAGCGCCAGCGGGCCACGCAGCACCTCAATGCGGTCGGTGGAGGTGAGGCTGACCGACGAGCCTTGGCCCTGGCCATCGGGCGTGGTGGCTGGAATGCCGTCAATCAGCAGCCGGATGCCGCGCAGCCCGAACGATGCGCGCGAGCCGAACCCGCGAATCGACAGCTGCAAGTCCTGCGCATAATTTTGCCGATTCAGGATGGTAAGGCCGGGCACGCGGTTCAGCGATTCCGACAAATTGACCTGCGGCCCGGCGTTGTCGATCACGTCGCGCCCCACCGCCTGAATCGCCGCCGGCGCGTCAAAGCTGCGCTGCTCACTGCGGCTGCCTGTGACGACGACCGGGTCCAGCGTGCTGGCCGTTTGCGCCTGCGCGGCGCCTGCCAACAGTGTCAGGGCGGTGCAGGCCATGCTTGCCGTGCGCCTGCACGCATCAGCACGTGCGGGCAACGCAGACGGGCTGGGGTGAGCTTTGGGGCTGCGTTTCACGGGGAAACCTCCTGGTTGCTGTTGCTGCTGGTACTGCTTTTGCTGGTAGATAGCTTTGCACCCTGCCGGGCGTGCTTGAACGCGAATGAACCTTGGCTGGCAATGCATGACGCTGGCGGCCCGAAATGGGCTGGGCTGCAGCATCACGGCGTGTTGAATATAGCCGCCCGGGTTTTCGCCACGGCGTCTGGCGAGGCGTTCCAGCGCGCATCCATCGGCATTTTGGGCCTTTACAGGCATATTGGGGACGGTTTTCAAGACAAATAGCACGGCAGCCCATGTATTTACTGCCTAAATTGCTATAAATTCAGGAGTACTGGGGTGGCGATGATGCGGTGGGGCGTTCAAGATCTGCAGCAGCGCCTCCGTACAATCGCGCGCATGAAACGCCTGATCAACACCATCGCTCTGGCCCTGTGGGCAAGCGCCGCGCCAGCGCAGCCCACCGGCGTGCCAACTGCACCCATTGCCGGTTCGTCGGCCGCTACCAGCTTGCCAACGAAGTTCGAGCCGAAGCGCGACGCCGCCCAGGACTTGGCCACGGCCACCGCCCTGGCCAAAGCCCAGGGCAAGCGCGTGCTGGTGGACGTGGGCGGCGAGTGGTGCCCCTGGTGCCACATCCTGGACCGCTTCATCGCCGCCAACGCCGACGTCAAGCAGCTGCTGGATGCCCATTACGTGGGGGTGAAGGTTAACTACTCGCCCGACAACAAAAACGAAGCCGTGTTGTCGCGCTGGCCGAAAGTGGCGGGCTACCCGCACCTTTTTGTGCTGGACGCTGACGGCAAGCTGCTGCAGTCGCAGGACACCGGCGCGCTGGAATCAGGCAACGACTACGACAAACCCAAAGTGCTGGCCTTCCTCAAGCAGTACGCCAGCGGGACGGGCAAGTAGTGGCAGCGCTTCCCCTCAAACCAGGCGCGGCGGTGCGCATTGCCAAACCCGTGGCGGCACCGGGGGCCGCGCCTGAGACGATTCGCCTGAACAAACGCATGGCCGAGCTGGGCTTGTGCTCGCGCCGCGAAGCCGACGACTGGATTGCACGCGGCTGGGTGCGCGTGAACGGCCAGGCCGCAGTGATGGGCCAGCCCGTGGCGGCGAACGCCCGCATCGACATCGACCGCCAGGCCGAGCAGCAGCAGCGCCAGCAAGTCACCATCCTGATCAACAAACCGGTCGGCTACGTCAGCGGCCAGGCCGAAGACGGGCATGAACCGGCGGTGGCGCTGATACAGCCGCAAAACCGTTGGGGCGAGTGCAACAGCCGCATGCGCTGGGGCTTTGAGCAACTGCGTGGGCTGGCCCCGGCCGGGCGACTCGACATCGACTCGATTGGCTTGTTGGTGCTCACGCAGGACGGCCGCGTGGCGCGCCAGCTGATTGGCGAAGACTCGGAGATGGAAAAAGAATACTTGGTGCGCGTGACGTACTTGGGAGCTGGGGGCCGTGAAACGCTGAACGTACAAGACGCTTTCCCCGCTGACCAATTGCGCCTGCTGTGCCACGGCTTGAGCCTGGACGGCCAGACGCTGCGGCCCGCGCAAGTCAGTTGGCAGAACCCCGAGCAACTGCGCTTTGTGCTCAAAGAAGGTAAGAAGCGCCAGATTCGCCGCATGTGCGAGCAGGTCGGCCTGTTTGTGACCGGCCTGAAGCGCGTGCGCATTGGTCGCGTGAACCTGGGTCATTTGCCGGTCGGGCAGTGGCGGTACTTGATGCCGCACGAGCAGTTTTAAGAGCCTGCCGCGACCAACCACCAACGGGTCAAACGTGGCAATTCAGGCCGATGCTTCGCTGTATGAAGTGAGGCGATCGCGTTCAGGGCGCTGCCAAGCTCACGTGAATGGGCCAGTCAAGTTGCGCCGCAGTGTTGCTGCGTGGCATGTCTTTTAAATTGAAATCATGCTGCAGCGCGACGTCGTAGCGCCCTGCACGGCCGGTGCACAGGCGGTAACCGTCTTCGGCAGATTCAATTCGCACGCCGGCGCTGCCGCTGATTTGAAGTTTCCAGCCAATGACGTTTTGCTGCGTCATTCGCAAGTCCATGCAAAAACCTTTTCCCAAAGTCGACATCAGAACCAGGCGTTGCAAGGCGGAAACATGTGGAGCCTTCACGTCGGCTGTCACTGTTACAGCAATAGGCAAGGAGGACGGATGGCTGTTCTCAAGTATCCGCAAGATTGCGGGAATGACGATGCCTACATTCGTCGCAACGCTGGTCGGGTAACCGTCTAGGCTCAAGGCTTCATTGGCTTGCGCTTCGGACGGCGCCCAGACGCCAACGCACAAACTGAGTGCTGCAAGCTGCGCTGTAAAGGCCACTTTGAAAGCTTGCATGGTGTAAATCCCAAATTACCAAAATGTAATTAAAATGATAAAACCAATGCATTTTGTTAGCAAGTTAAATTTATCGAATTTAGACAAATTTGTTGTCGAAAAAATCATTTCAAACCGGTTTGGCTCTGTTCTCCGTGCTGCGCGTGTCTTTTTGAACCGTGCAGAAGCCGGGTGGCCGGTTAAAAATCAGCGGTCACGCTGCACTGAAAAATCTTGCAGGGACATTTGTCGCACGAAAACAGTGGCGTTGACCGGCTCTCGGAGCGCGGGAGTCCACGGCAGGGGCACGTTGTCAGACGAAATTTCCACCACGTGATGGCCTGCCGCTACCAACGGAAATTCGTATCGACCCTGCGTATCGGTTCGGGTCACGTAGCGGCGGTCCAGAATCACGGTGACGCCGGGCACTCCGCCTTCTGACGCTTCGCGCCGTCCGTTGGCGTCGTTGTCAAAGAACACCGTGCCGCTCAAGCTGCCGGCGCCGGTTCCTGGAGACCCGCCAAGGGGCGCTTTCGAAGAGCCGGCTCGACCCTCGTAGCGCAGCAACAACTGCACGCTGCGGCTGGCCTGCGTCAGGGGCAGCGCTTGCAGAGTGGCCGCCGTGAGTGACGAGACCACCAGGGCAGACAGCGGCTCCTGACCCCGCGATTCGGTGTAGCGCAGTGCGAGCGACCAGCCGTTGTAGGGCTGCCAGACCACGCCGACATTGGCGTTCAGCGAGTTGCCGCCATCGTTGCGTTGGGCCCCCCGAAGCGTGCCATCAATTGACCACAGCGAAAAGGGTGAAACACTGCCCAAAACGCCCCAGATCCAGCCGTTGGTGGGTAAAACCTGCCCGCCCGCCACACGTTCCCAGCCCAGGGAGGTGTTGAAAGACGCCGGGTACATCACCGGCCAACTCTGGTCAACACTGACGCGCGTGGTGCGGCTACCGCCGGTATTGGCCAGGTCGCTGCGCCACTGAGTCTGCCCCCAGTCCGTCGTTCGGTCCCAGCTCAGCATGACCGCCTGGCCAGGGCTGGTGATGGTGCGCAGGCTCAGCGCAGAACCGACCGCGTTGCGCGTGTCGAGTCGATAGCGCCCGTTGAGGTTGAGGTAAGCGCTGCGACCTGTCGCACCGGTGCTGGCGCCGCTGACGCTGTCGCTCAGCTCAGCGGTAAAGCCGGCCTGCCACTGACGGGTCGAGGTGTCGGCTTGCCAGTAAACGCCCTGCAAGTCGCTGGCCAGCGCCACCGTTGCCCAGCGCAGTTTCGGCTCAAAGCGAAACACGCCGGCCGTGTTCCTCCAGCGATCGGAACGCCAGGCGGCATCGGCCCACAAACCTGTGGCGCTGCCATCCCTTGAGCTGGTGCTCTGCACCACATTGCCAAGAACGCGAAAACCGCCAAGACGGTCGTTGACCAGGTCTGAACCGGGTGCCAGGGCAGACGCCCAGGGCGCTTGACCCTCCCATGCGGCGGATGCCCAGAAGCCCTGCGTGTTTTGCTTGTTGCCACTGCCGCCACTGTCAGCAATATCGCGCCCGTCGATGGCTTGAAAAGCAAAGTCGCTGCGGCCTGCGCCGAGCGCCGTTGGCAGTTTGAACTGTCCGCCAGCCGTAGAAACGCGGCCGCTGGACGTCTCGAAACCTGCAACATCGAGCCCGTTAAACAAACCGGTGCGGCCGACTGAGGCGTTCAGGTCGACCGTGTCGTCCAGGTACCACCGACCACCCACACCGCGCAGGGGCGTCGTGGGCAGCGAAATCCGCCCCAGACCGCGTCCCAAAGGCGTGTTGACGGTGTTGATATCACCTGCGCTGTGGTTGGCAAACCAGCCCCCGTCAAGCGGCATGGCGCGCTGGTCAATACGCCAAGTACTGGAGCTGCCGACTGGGCTGCCCGAAACATCAAACCGCTGGTTGACAAGGTTGGCGTTGACGGACAGCGCGCCATAGTTCGGAGTGTCGAGGAAACCACCCAAGCCGACTGCCCGCGACTGGTTGCTGCTGACTCCCTTCTGGGAAAAAAGCGAGTAGTCAACGCGCCAGCTTCGAGGCCAGCCTGCAGCGTTGTAGTCGCTGACTTTCAATTGCAGGGCGTCGTCTGGCGGTACATCTTGCATCACCTTGTCGATGTAACCGTCGGATGGGGGGGGGGCGGGCGCCTGGGCAAGTGCCACTGTGGCAACAAGGCTGGCCATACCGCCTGCCAAGCGGAAGAGGCGTTGGCAACGCCATATCAAAGCAGAAACGGCAAAAGCTGGTGTCTGCCGACCGTGCCGCTTCATGGCGCGAAGCGCTGCTCGATGTTTTGTGTGCGGTCTTTGCCCCACTCGAGTTTGCCGCTGACAGTGACTGGAAACTTCACCTGTACGACAGTTTCGGTATCGCCCGGCCGGGTCGCCGTGAGGGCAATGGTCCGTGTCTCGCCGGGCAATATTGGCATGTTGACCGGAGTAAATTCAAGCGCGGTGTTGGCCGCGTCAGTTCCGGACAAAAAGCCCAACAGCCGCCCATGTGCTGTGCCGCTGTTACGCACCTGCAGCGCAGGTGTCGACTTTCCATCAATCGTCTTGACATCCGAGCCCACCACACCGAGCTCGGGTGTCGCACCGCCGACGGCCAAATACACCACCACTGCCAATCGGGCAGAAAAAGGCACCGCCAGTCCACGCTCGTCTCGACTGATTTGTTCCTGGCCTTCCAGCATGACGGCAAAGCGGCATTCACCTCGCTTGGCATCTGCCGGCACATTGACCTCAAAACGAAACCGGTAGGGGCGTCCGCTGGTGACGGTGAGTTCGCGGCGCTCCAGCGCTACCCAGGGTCGGCAGCTGTCAGGTTGCAACTCGTCTTGAAACTTGACGGCGTTG
>JANLUZ010000087.1:0-5883 GCA_031363755.1 Polaromonas sp. | reverse complement strand
GAGACCGCCGAAGAACTGCAGCCGCTGGCGGTGGCCAAGCTGCTCAAGGCATTGGTTGACAAAGAACAACCTCAGCTCGTCATTCTTGGCAAGCAGGCCATCGACGATGACTGCAACCAGACCGGCCAGATGTTGGCGGCGTTGCTGGGCTGGCCCCAGGCGACGTTCGCCTCAAAAGTCGAGCTTTCAGGCGATGTCGTCACCGTCACCCGCGAGGTCGACGGCGGGCTCGAGACCCTGGCGCTCACCCTGCCAGCCATCATCACCACCGACCTGCGCCTCAATGAGCCGCGCTACGTCACGCTGCCCAACATCATGAAGGCCAAGAAAAAGCAGCTCGACAACATCAAGCCTGAAGAGCTGGGTGTGGACGTCAAGCCGCGCATCAAGACCCTCAAGGTGAGCGAGCCCCCCAAACGCAGTGCCGGCATCAAGGTGCCCGACGTGGCCACACTGGTCAACAAGCTGAAAAACGAAGCCAAAGTCATTTAAGGAGCCACACATCATGACCTCTTTAGTCATTGCAGAACACGACAACGCCAGTATCCGTCCCGCCACGCTCAACACCGTCACCGCGGCCTCCCAGTGCGGCGGCGACGTGCATGTGCTGGTGGCTGGCCACAACGCGCAAGCCGCCGCCCAGGCTGCCGGCCAAATCGCTGGCGTGACCAAGGTCATCCACGTGGAGGGTGAGCACTTTGCCCACGGCCTGGCCGAGAACATGGCCGCGCAGATTCTGTCGATCGCGTCAAGCTATTCGCACATCCTGTTTCCCGCCACCGCGTCTGGCAAGAACATCGCGCCCCGCGTGGCCGCCACGCTGGACGTCGGCCAGGTCTCGGACATTACCAAAGTTGATTCGTCTGACACGTTTGAGCGCCCGATTTACGCGGGCAACGCCATCGCCATGGTCCAGAGTCTGGACGCCACCAAGGTGATCACCGTGCGCACCACCGGGTTTGACCCTGCGGCGGCCACCGGCGGCTCTGCTGCTGTGGAGGCAGTCACAGGTGAAGCCGCCAGTGACAAAACGAAATTTGTGGGCTCAGAAATCGCCAAGAGCGACCGCCCGGAGCTGACAGCAGCCAAGATCATCGTCTCGGGCGGTCGCGCCCTGGGCTCGTCCGAAAAGTTCGACGCCGTGATGACGCCGCTGGCGGACAAGCTCGGCGCAGCCCTCGGTGCCTCCCGCGCGGCGGTTGACGCGGGTTATGCCCCGAACGACTGGCAAGTCGGGCAGACTGGGAAAATCGTGGCGCCCCAGCTCTACATCGCGGCGGGTATCTCCGGCGCCATCCAGCACCTGGCCGGCATGAAAGACAGCAAGGTCATTGTGGCCATCAACAAGGACGGTGAAGCGCCGATTTTCAGCGTCGCAGATTACGGCCTCGAGGCTGATTTGTTTGTAGCCGTGCCCGAGCTGACTGCTGCGATCTGATGAACATGTCGGCGTTGGTCAGGTAGCGAACAACGCAAGACACTGCCTAAAAAGTGCCCAAATAAAAGAGGTCCTCACGGCCTCTTTTTTTCGATTCAATGCCTGCGCTGACATCGCTGTCGCGCCTTGATTATTTGCAACAGGATCTTCTCGTCATGACCTACAAAGCCCCCCTCAAAGACATGCTGTTCAACATTGAACATCTGGCCGGTATTGCGCAAATTGCCCAGATTCCTGCGTTTGTTGATGCCGGTCTGGAAACGGCGCAGGCCGTTCTTGAAGAGTGTGCCAAGTTCAATGAGGGCGTGCTGTCGCCGCTGAACTGGGAAGGTGACAAGAATCCATCGAGCTTTAAGGATGGTGTGGTCACCACCACCCCGGGGTTCAAGGACGCGTTCAAGCAGTACGCAGAAGGCGGCTGGCAGGGTTTGCAGCACCCGGTGGATTTTGGCGGCCAAGGCTTGCCGAAAATCATCGGTGCGGCCTGTGGCGAGATGTTGAACTCGGCCAACATGAGTTTTGCGCTTTGCCCGTTGCTCAGCGACGGGGCGATTGAAGCGTTGCTGACCGCCGGGTCAGACGCGCTGAACGCCACGTATCTCGAAAAACTGGTCAGCGGCCAGTGGACGGGCACCATGAACCTGACCGAGCCGCAGGCTGGCTCTGACTTGTCGATGGTGCGCAGCCGGGCCGAGCCTGCAGGTGACGGCACCTACAAGGTGTTCGGCACCAAGATCTACATCACCTACGGTGAGCACGACATGGCCGAAAACATCATCCATCTGGTGCTGGCGCGGGTCACGGGCGCACCTGAAGGCGTGAAGGGCATCAGCCTGTTTGTGTGCCCCAAGTTCATGGTGAACGCCGACGGCACACTGGGTGCGCGCAATGACGTGCACTGCGTCAGCATTGAGCACAAGCTGGGCATCAAAGCATCGCCTACCGCTGTGCTGCAGTATGGCGACCATGGGGGAGCCGTTGGCTTCCTGGTGGGTGAAGAAAACCGCGGCCTGGAGTACATGTTCATCATGATGAACTCGGCGCGCTACGCGGTCGGTGTGCAGGGCATTGCCATTGCTGAGCGCGCCTACCAAAAGGCGGTGGCCTTTGCCAAAGACCGCGTGCAAAGCCGGCCGGTGGACGGCTCGATCAAGGCCAGTGCGCCCATCATTCATCACCCGGATGTCAAACGCATGCTGATGACGATGCGCGCCTACACCGAGGGCTGCCGCGCGATGGCGTCCGTGGCGGCTGCGGCTTATGACGCCTCGCACCATCACCCGGATGCCGACATCGCTAAGCAAAACCTGGCGTTCTATGAGTTCATGGTCCCCCTTGTCAAAGGCTACAGCACCGAGATGAGCCTGGAGGTGACCTCGCTGGGCGTTCAGGTGCACGGCGGCATGGGTTTCATCGAAGAAACCGGTGCGGCCCAGTACTATCGCGACGCCAAGATTCTGACGATTTATGAAGGCACCACCGCCATCCAGGCCAACGACCTGGTGGGTCGCAAAACGTCGCGTGATGGCGGCCAGACCGCCAAAGCCATTGCTGCACAGATCGAAGCGACTGAAGCTGAGCTGGTCGCACTGGGCGACGGCGACGCCCTGGCGGTCGCCAAGCGGTTGACAGCCGCTCGGCTGGCATTGGTTGACGTGGTCGAATTCGTGGTCAGCCAGGTCAGAGCCGACCCGAACGCGGTGTTTTCGGGGAGCGTGCCCTACCTGATGCTGGCCGGCAATGTGGTGGCGGGCTGGCAGATGGCCAGAGCCTTGCTGGCCGCCAAAAAACTGCTGGCCGACGGGGTGGAAGCGGACTTCATGAATGCAAAAATCATCACCGCCCGTTTTTATGCCGACCACTTGCTGACCAAGGCAACCGGTGCACGTGACAGCATCGTGGAAGGTGCCCAGTGTGTGACAGCGCTGGCGGTTGACGCGTTTTAAACTCGCGTTCACGCCAGCCCGGTTGCTATTGTTGTTGTAGCTATACAGGCAGTAAATACATGGGCTAGCGCGTGATTTGATCCCTAAAAGAGTTAAAAAGTTAAAAAATACGAGACCTTATGTCAAAATTATCTGCCATCCTTGCTAATTTGCCGCTGCCCATCATTGCAGCGCCGCTTTTCATCATCAGCAATCCCCAACTGGTGATTGAACAGTGCAAGGCCGGTGTGGTGGGCTCTATGCCCGCGCTGAACGCCCGCCCGGCCGCCCAGCTGGAAGACTGGCTGGCCGAAATCACCGAAACCCTGGCGGCCTACAACGCGGCCAACCCCGACAAACCCGCAGCACCCTTTGCCATCAACCAGATCGTTCACAAGTCCAACGACCGGCTGGAGCACGACATGCAAATGTGCGTGAAGTTCAAGGTGCCCATCTACATCACCAGCTTGGGTGCGCGTGAAGACATCAACGCCGCCGCGCACAGCTATGGCGGCGTGGTACTGCACGACATCATCAACAACAAGTTTGCGCACAAGGCGATTGAAAAAGGCGCCGACGGCCTGGTGGCAGTTGCCGCTGGCGCCGGTGGCCATGCGGGCGTCAAAAGCCCGTTTGCCCTGATTCAGGAAATCCGTCAGTGGTTTGACGGCCCGGTGGCACTGTCCGGTGCCATTTCCACCGGGGGTGCGGTGCTCGCGGCGCAGGCCATGGGCGCCGACTTCGCCTACATCGGCTCGGCCTTCATTGCCACGCAGGAAGCCCGCGCTGCCCAGGCCTACAAGCAGGCCATCGTCGACAGCAGCTCCGACGACATTGTCTACAGCAACCTCTTCACCGGGGTGCATGGCAATTACCTCGCCCCGTCGATCCGGGCGGCAGGCATGGACCCCGACAATCTGCCCGAAAGCGACGCCAGCGCCATGAATTTTGGCGGTGACAAAACAAAGGCCTGGAAAGACATCTGGGGCTGCGGCCAGGGCATCGGCGCCATCAGCAAGGTGCAGACCACGGCAGATTACGTGGCCCAGTTGCGCCAGCAGTACCAGGAAGCCCGCCAGCGCATCGGGTGCTGAAACCCATCGGGCCAACGCCGCAGCCGCAAGAGCTTTCAAGCCCACACCGCCCTGCGGCGGTGCCGCCCGTAGCCGCGCCCATTCGCCGCGACCTGGCGATTGACGCCATGAAAGGCGCTGCTTGCCTGCTGATCGTGGCGCATCACTTGTCTGTGTACAGCCCCATGTCTGACCAGGTTGGCGCCTTGGTGCCGGGTGCGGCGGGTTGGTTGTATGACTATGGCCGGTGGGTCGTGCAGGTGTTTTTGGTCATTGGGGGATACCTCGCAGCGGCGTCGCTGGCGCCACACCCCGGCCGGCTGCTGCCAGCCTGCCGCAGCGCTGGCAGTCTGATCTGGCGGCGCTACTGCCGCCTTGTGCTGCCCTACGGCGTAGCCGTGCTGGCCAGCGTGCTGGTGTCTGCGGTGATCAGACCCTGGTTTGTGCATCCGTCGGTGCCGCACGTGCCGTCGCTGGCTCAGGCACTGGCCCACGCGCTGCTGCTGCAGGATGTTTTCGGTTTTGAAGCGCTGTCAGCCGGGCTTTGGTATGTTGCGATTGATTTCCAGCTCTACGCGCTGAGCGTGCTGGTCTTCCTCGCTGCAGCCGCGGCGGCGCGGCGCTGGCCAGGCCAGGCTCTGCCGCGCGCTGACACGGTCATGCTGGTGATCGGCGCGGCCTCGCTACTGGTGTTCAACCGCTACACCGCATTGGACGTCACCGCGTTTTATTTTGTGGGCGCCTACGTGCTGGGCATGCTGGCGTATTGGGCCGTGCCAGAGCCAGCGTTGACTGCTGATGCTGCGCCGCGTCGTCTGGACCGAGAGCGCTTGGGGCTGCTGGTTGTTTTTGGCGTGATTGCGCTGGCGGTGGCATTTCGGGGGCGCGTGGCACTCGCCTGGGCGGTGGCGCTCGCGCTGGTAGTGCTTCGTTTGCGCTTTCAGGCGCCGCGTCGCGCTTGTGATCAGGCACAGCGCGCGCCGGTGTGGCGGCGGTTGGCCGACACCTCAGTGCGATGGTTGGCAAGCGTCGGGGTGATGTCGTACAGCGTCTTTTTGATTCACTTTCCCGTGTGCCTGCTCGTCAATGCCGGCATGGCGGCCGTCTGGCCCTTGGGCGCCTGGCCGAACGCGCTCGGCCTTGTCGCTGCCATAGCCTTGTCGCTGACGGCAGGCAGCCTGCTTTATCGCTGGGTGGAACAGGCCCCGGCGGTGCGGCCTAGGCGCAAGTCTTACAAGGCTATGCGAGGCAGCTCAAACGGTGAAATTTAAGAGAAATAGGCCTCTAGCCCGGGTGTATATTGCCTGAGTAGCTACAAAAATAATAGCAAATTGACGCAGATACATGATGCGGCAATAGGTATGGAAAACCCAGCCGTCACCGCCGGTAGCTGCGGTTGAGTCGACGCTCCAGTCGGGTCTGCAGGCCTTCAAACGACGCGCTCATC
>JANLUZ010000072.1:0-13706 GCA_031363755.1 Polaromonas sp. | reverse complement strand
CTGAGCCAGCAGTTCGGCGCCCTCGGCACGCCCAACCTGCTCATGGCCAGCCTGAAGTACAAATTCGGCTGGCGCATCAAGCCGCCCTACACGGTGCACGACATGGCGCTGGACGCTCTTGGCGTGCTCGACGCGCTGGGCATTGACCAAGCGCATGTGGTGGGCGTGAGCATGGGCGGCATGATTGCGCAGCGCGTGGCCCTCAGCGCGCCGCAGCGCACGCGCAGCCTGACCAGCATCATGAGCTCAAGCAGCGCCCGCCACCTGCCTGGCCCGGCGCCGCATGTGGCGCGCGTGCTGCTCAGCCGGCCTGCGGGGAACTCGGAGCCAGCAGCCATCGACCACGGGGTCAAGTTGTTCACGCTGATTGGCAGCCCCGGTTTTGCGCGCGATGCGGCCCTGCTGCACCAGCAGGTGCTTGCCGCCACGCGGCGCGGCTACCACCCGGCCGGCACCGCACGGCAGCTGGTCGCAGTGGTGGCTGACAGCGCCCGCACCGCCGAGTTGCACCGCATCACCGCGCCCACACTGGTGGTGCACGGCAAGGCAGACCCACTGATTCCCTTTGTGTGCGGCGAAGACACTGCCCGGCGCATTCCCGGTGCCACGCTGCTGGGCATTGACGGCATGGGCCACGATTTGCCCGCTGGTGTGGTGACGCGGCTGATCGAGACGTTGCCGCTGCATTTTCGGGCGGCTGCCGCGCTGCGCGCCGTGCCTTCGAGCGCCGCCTGAGATGACCCGAGCCACCCAGGCCATACGCTGCCTGCTTTTGACCCCACCCCAAGATTTATGACCACTCCAGACCAATCCCAACTCGGCAAGTCTTCTGCCTACGCTGACCAGTACGACGCGTCGTTGCTGTTCGCAATTCCCCGCGCCGATAAGCGCGCTGAACTCGGTTTGACGCCAGAAAACCCACCGCCTTTTTTCGGAGCCGATCTGTGGACCGCGTTCGAGCTGAGCTGGCTCAACCTGCGCGGCAAGCCGCAGGTGGCGCTGGCCCACCTCACGGTGCCGTGCGAGTCGCCCAACATCGTGGAAAGCAAGTCCCTCAAGCTTTACCTGAACAGCTTCAACAACAGCCGCTTTGCCGACGCGCGCGACGTGCGCGAACGCATCCGGGCCGACGTAAATGCTGCCGTAGGCACGGGCATCGGCATCAAAACTGTAGGCCCGGAGCTGTTTGACCGCGAGCCCGTGCACGAGCTGGACGGCCTGAATCTGGACCGCCTCGACGTGGAATGCCTGCACTTCACACCGTCGCCCGAGCTGTTGTTTGCGGAAGAGGGCGAGCCGCCGGTCGACGAAACGCTGACCAGCAACCTCCTCAAAAGCAACTGTCTGGTCACCGGCCAGCCCGACTGGGGCAGCGTGCGCATCAGCTACTCAGGCGCGCAGATCAACCAGGAAGGGCTACTGCAGTACATCGTGAGTTTTCGCAATCACTACGAGTTTCACGAGCAATGCGTCGAGCGCATCTTCATGGACATCTGGCAGCGCTGCAAACCGGCCCGGCTGTCGGTGTACGCCCGCTACACCCGGCGCGGCGGGCTGGACATCAACCCTTATCGCACCAGCTACCCCCAGGCGCTGCCGCCGAATGTGCGCACCGCGCGGCAGTAGCGGCGGCCATCGCCTGGAATGCTATTGAAACAGTAGCTGTTCAGGCAGTAAATACCTGGGATAGAAGCGTTTTTCGGCATAAAAACAGCTCAAATAAGCACCATTCATCTCCTTTAGCCGCTACAGCGGTTGTAGGAGTGAGACAAATTCTGAATTTCGCATAAATAGTTGAATCTGCTGCATCGTGCGTGACGTAAAACAGAGTGAATTGTGTGAAGATTTCAGTATTCTTATGTTTTGTAACCGACTCCGAACCCGCACCACGATGGATCACCTCATGCCGCCTTCAAGGACTACTCTTGCCGTGATGTTCAAGTTGTCGTCGTGCGCGGCAGCTGTGGCGTGCCTTGCGGCGGGCATGCTGTTGATGCCGGGGTTGACCCTGGCGCAAACCGCTACTTCGCAAGCTGCGCAAGCTGCGCAAAACGCCAACACCCTGCCACCCGTCGAGGTGCTGGGCTCGCGCAACAGCGTGCTGGGTGAGGCTTCCACCGCCAACGAAGGCGTGGTGACAAAGCAGCAACTCGACGCACGCACCGTGTACCGCCCGGGCGAGGTGCTCGAAGCTGTGCCCGGGCTGGTGGTCAGCCAGCACAGCGGCGAAGGCAAGGCCAACCAGTTTTACCTGCGCGGCTTTAACCTCGACCACGGCACCGACCTGCGCACCACGGTCGATGGCATGCTGGTCAATGAACGCAGCCATTCCCACGGCCAGGGCTGGACGGATGTGAACTTCATGATTCCCGAGCTGGGCACGCTGCTGGAGTACCGCAAAGGTCCGTATTACGCGGCAGAAGGCGATTTTTCGGCAGCGGGCGCCGTGAGCCTGAAGTACGCCAACACGCTGCCCTCGGGCATTGCCAGCATTGGCTTGGGCCAAAACGGCTATGCCCGCACGCTGCTGGCCGACTCGCCTGCGTTCGGCGATGGGCATTTGCTGTATGCGCTGGAGCTGGCGCACAATGGCGGCCCCTTCGCGGTGAGCGACAACTACCAGAAGAAAAACGGCGTGCTGCGCTACAGCCAGGGCACGGAGGCCAACGGCTTCAACGTCACCGCCATGGCCTACAGCGCCAAGTGGCATGCCACCGACCAGATTCCCCTGCGCGCGGTGCAAGCGGGCAATCTGGGCCGCTTTGACGCGGTGGACCAGACGGACGGCGGCCAGGCCAGCCGCTACAGCCTGTCTGGCGCGTGGAAAAAATCGGACGGCCATGTGACCACCGAAGTCAACGCCTACGTGATTCGGCAAAAGCTCGACCTCTTTTCCAACTTCACCTACTTTCTGGACAACCCGGTGGACGGCGACCAGTTCGGCCAGCCAGACCGGCGCACTACCCTAGGCATCAACGCCAGCCAGACAGTGACCACCACGCTGCTGGGGCGTGAGTCTGACTTCACGGTGGGCGCGCAATTCCAGAACGACAGCATTTCGAACGGTCTGAACAACACGGTGGCGCGGCAGCTGGTGTCGTCCGCCCGGGCCGACCACATCCGGGAGCGCAGCCTGGGGCTGTACGCCGAGAACAAAACCCATTGGAGCGACAGCTTTCGCACAGTTGCGGGTGTGCGTGCCGACAACTTTCACTTCAAGGTGGACAGCGACAACGCTGCCAACTCCGGCAGCGCATCAAGCACCAAAGTTAGCCCCAAGCTCAACCTGATTTTTGGGCCTTTCAACAAAACCGAGCTCTACACCAGCGCAGGCTACGGTTTTCACAGCAACGACGCCCGCGGCACCACACTCACGGTCGACCCGAAAACCGGCTTGCCCGCCGACAAGGTGCCGCCGCTGGTGCGCTCCAAAGGCGTTGAAATCGGCGTTCGTACCGAGGCGATTGCCGGGCTGCAAAGTGCGTTTTCGGTGTACCAACTGGACTTTGACTCCGAACTGACGTTTGCGGGCGACGCTGGCACCACAGAAGCGGGCCGGGCCAGCCGCCGCACCGGTTTCGAGTTTTCAAACTACTACAAGCCCACACGCTGGCTGACGATTGACGCCGACATTGCCTTTGCCAAGGCGCGTTTTCGGGAATCTGACCCGGTGGGTGACCGCGTTCCCGGCGCTGTCGAAGGCGTGGCGTCTGTGGCGCTGGCGGTAGACAAGCTCGGGCCGTGGTTTGGGGCTGTGCAGCTGCGCTACTTTGGCCCGCGTCCGCTGCTGGAGGACAACTCTGTGCGCTCAAAAGCCACCGCCACGCTAAATGGCCGCATTGGCTACCAATTCAGCCCCAAGCTGAAGGTTGAGCTGGAAGGGTTCAACCTCACCAACCGCCGCGACTCGGCGATTGACTACTACTACGCGTCGCGGCTCAAGGGCGAAGCCGCCGCCGTGGCCGACGTGCACTTCCACCCCATCGAGTCCCGCAGCTTTCGCGTCACGCTGGTCGCGAACTTCTGAAGCCGACGCGCCAGCTCGCCCTGGGCTGGGCGACTCGGTACCAGCCCGCTTAACTCAGCGGTTTGAGATGGCTGTGCGCCGCGACATGGGCGTGCCCATGCGCTGCCGCCGGTGGGTCATCATGCGTGTGGGGCTTGTCTTCACCGAGCGGCACCAGGTGCACGCTCCCGTGGCGCACACCGCGCAGCGCAATCAGCTGCTGTGACAAGGCGCTCACCCGCTCGGTGTGGCCGCGCAGCACCACGGTTTCCAGGCAATGGTCGTGGTCCAGGTGGGTGTGCAGGCTTGTGATGACCAGGTCGTGGTGGTCATGCTGCAGCGACTGCACCCGGCTTGAGACGGTGCGGTCGTGGTGGTCGTACACATAGGTGATGGTGGCCACGCACCAGTGACTGGCGCCGTCCAGGTGGTCGCTGTCGATGCGGTGGCGAATCAGGTCGCGCACTGCTTCCGAGCGATTGACATACCCGGCGGACGCAATCAGCGCATCGAATTGCCCGGCCAGTGTGTCGTCAAGTGAAATGGTGAATCGTTGCATCGTGTCTGGAATGTATCTCGTCGGCAGGCGGGGCGAAGGTGCGTTCAACCCCGTCGGCGCCGAAAAAAATCGTATCCGGGTTTTCCCTGTCAGTTGTTTCGGAATGGGTTTGTCATCCGCGGGCGCCAGATATGACTGCACGCAGCACGCCGTTCATAAGATGCAACGGATTCGATTTTTAGTTGAATCCAACGCCACATTAACAGCGTAATTCTTCACACAGCAGTTGCTGTACCCCGACTCTGACAACCCCAACCGACACCCACTGGAGAAATACCATGAAGATGAAATTAGGAACCCTGGCCAAGGCCTGCCTGCTCCTCGTCGCTGCCAGCAGCGCCTTTGCTTCCAGCCACCGTGAAGCCCCGGGCACCGCTGGCAGCCCACGGGTTGACGGTACCGACTTCTACATGTTCCGCAGCTACGAAGGCATTACCGCTGCTGATTCCAAAGGCCGCTCCGATTACGTGACGATGATTGCCAACTACCAGCCGCTGCAGGCTCCGTACGGCGGCCCCAACTACTTCCAGCTGGACCCGAATGCGCTGTATGAAATCCACATCGACAACGACGGCAACGCGGTGGAAGACATCACCTTCCAGTTCCGTTTCAAGAACACGCTGAAATCCACGGCGTTGGACATCGGCACCGCCAAAGTGGCGATCCCCCTGGTTCAGTCCGGTGCCGTGGCCAACTTGGGTGACGCCAACCTCAACGTCAACGAGACGTACGAAGTCAGTGTGGTGCGGGGTGATCGCCGCAAGGGTGCGGTGCAGGCCATCAGCAAAACTGGCGGCGGTACGACCTTTGAAAAACCAGTCGACAACATCGGCATGAAAACCATTGCCGACTACCCGACCTACGCCGCCAAACACATTCACACCATCACCATCCCGGGCTGCCCCGCTGGCAAGGACCAAGGCCGCGTGTTTGTGGGTCAGCGCCAAGAAGGTTTTGCAGTGAACCTGGGCCCCGTGTTTGATCTGGTCAACGCACCGGCTGGGGTGCTCCTGGACCCGGCAAACAAAGACGCGGTAGGCCAAGGCGGCAAACACGTCATCCAGAAGGCCAACATTACTTCCCTGGCCATCGAAGTTCACAAAGACTGCCTGACCGCTGGCACCGACCCGGTGATCGGCGGCTGGACCACGGCCAGCCTGCGTCAGGCCCGTTTGCTCAATGGCAGACCCGGCTCGGGCAACAACAACGCGGCCAAGCAGGGTGGCGCGTGGACCCAGGTGTCGCGCCTGGGTAATCCGTTGGTCAACGAGCTGGTCATCGGTTTGCCAGACAAGGACAAGTTCAACGCCTCGTCACCGAAAGACGACACCCAGTTCCTGACCTATGTGTCCAACCCCACCCTGCCAGCGTTGCTGGGACTGGTGCTGGCGAGCGACACCAAAGCGGTGGCGCCAACCAACCTGCCCCGCACCGACTTGTTGACCACCTTCCTGACAGGTATCACGGGCGTGAACAAGCCGACCACCCCGACGCCGTCTGAAATGCTGCGTCTGAACACGGCGGTGGCTGCTGTGGCGTTTGCGGACCAGAACCGTTTGGGTGTAGCCGGCGAAGTGTTGCGTGTCGGCGGAACTGCCAACCTGGCCAATGCTAAGGACTTGGCTGGTTTCCCGAACGGTCGCCGTCCCAAGGACGACGTGGTGGACATCGCTCTGGTGGCGACTGTCGGCGGTTTGTGCGCTATCAACGGCAGCAACGATTCGCTCAAGCTGAACTCGGTGCCTGGCGTTCCATCGCTCACTTCCAAGTGCGACGGCACTGCGCTGACGTCTTTGATGGCAGCCACTGGCCCGAACGGCCTGCCGAATGCCGCCAACATCCACGACGCCGTGGACCAGGCCACGGTACCTTTCTTGACCACCTTCCCGTACCTGAACACGCCGAATCCCGGCGCCATCGGTGGCGGACAGTAATCAGCTCATTGCACTTTATTGCATCAAGGAAACATCATGAAAATGACCTTCAAACTGCTTTCAGCAGCCCTGCTGACGTCAGCCGTTCTGGCCGGCTGCGGCGGCGGTGGCAGCGACGTGCTGTCAGAGCCAACAGTGGGCGTCGCCCCAACGCCCAGCAACTCCGTCAACGCGTTGGTCTCCTACCTTCAGGAATTGATTGCTGGTACTTCGGACACCACCGACCCTATGGACATCAATGGTCTGGAGCTGGCTACTGACGACACGGGGGAGCCCAGCGCGATCTGATCGACTTCATCCTGTTTGGTCGTGATTGATCGACCTGATCCCCTCAATACGTTGGTGTTGAGGGGATTTTTTTGTGGGCTCAGTACAAAGTTCACACGGCGCAAAAAAAACCGCCTGACGGAGGTTTTTTTTGAGAGCTTGGAACGGATCAGGTCCGGCGTTTGCGAGGTGTCACATTCAACTCAAACGTGTTGATGGCTGGTGTGGCGTTGATCTGCACGGATTGCGGAGCCAAATCGATCAGTTGGTCTGCCTGCCAGACTTTGATCTGGGCAGCACCTTCGGGCAAGTCTTCAAAACTGGCTGCACCGTTGGCACCTGTCTTGACAGTCCAAGGCGCGTCGCTGACGAACAAGAATCCACGCATGGAGCCATGGACGTAGCAGCCCAACACATTGGCGGCGACCACGCCGGGACCGTCCAGGCTGATGTCAGTAGCCTTGGCGGCCTTACCCTCAGGTTTTCCTTCCAGAATCATTTCAAAACCCACTTTGGTGGTGTTGAACTGATCCAATCCGGCAGGTGTGCTTTTGATGTGGTGGTTCCAAGGGTCGTTGTTAACCAGCCTTATTTTTGCGCCCACACCTACCAACGACACCATCGGGACGAATTGCATCTTCTCCTGATTGATGACGGCCTCTCGCGGCAAAGGTAACTTGGGCAGCACGGACTTGTTGGCGGGCAGCACGACCACCACGGCGTCGGGCACGGCGCGACCTTCCTTGTCGGTGACCACCACAGTCAAGCGACCAGCGTGCGCCAGCGAGGACACGGCAAGCAACGCAGCCAGCGTTAAGAGGTGAAACGGGTTTTTCATGCTTATTTCGGAGTGATGATGTCGCGGTTCATCGGAGCGAGCAGCGCCAGCATTTCATTTTGTTTGCGAAAGGGGATGTCTTTGGCGTCCATGCTTTGCTGGAGCACCTCGACCAGTGCATGAAAATCTGATTTTTTAATGTCGAGATTCGAGTGCGAACTTTGCATGTCTGCCCCCTTGTACTGGCAAGGGCCGCCACTCAGATCACACAGCTGGTCGACCAGTTGTTCTTTGATGCGCTGCTGATTGGCCGGCTGGAAATGCGGACCAGTGCGCGGATCAGCCAGCAGGCGCACCATGAAATCGTCCATCAGCGCGATCAGACCGGCTTTTTCGCCAAAGGCTTTGTACAGCTGATCGTTTTTCTGCGCGGTTTGGGCAGTGGCACTCGCTACCGTCAGCAGGCTTGCGGTGACCAGCGTCAACGCCATCAATGTTTTTTTCATGTCAAGTCCTTCAAAGGTGTGAGTTGTCGGTCAGGGGTCAGTACGCCAACTGGCCTGACACATAAAAGCCCGTTTGCTTTTTCGGCGCAACCGCCGGAACAATCACGCCCAAATCTACATACGCAGCAGTCAGCGAGAAGTTTTTCGTCGGTGCCCAGGCCACAAAGATGTCCTTCCAGTCTGATGCGCGAAGGCCATCGCCCAGTCCAGCGGCCTGGCCTGCCGACTGGAGTTTGTTGCGCATGAAGCGGTATTCGGCGCCAACCACCACGTTTTTGCTGAGCAAATAAGCCACTGAAAACTCGGGCTGAAGGCTGTATTTGTTCTCGCTGCTGCCCAGCGTGGCGCCATAGCCCAACAAACCGTTTTGGTTGGCTTTGGTGGCGCGCAGTGTGGCGTTGAGCAACACGCTTTGCTTGAGCAGCAGCTTGGTGGCGCTGACGTACACATCGACACCGCTGCGCTTGGCACCCAGCGCGTTGAGCGTGCCGTCAAGCCCGGTGGAGCCCAGCGTCTTGTACTCCAGGCCCACGGCGACTTGGGGTGTCAGCGTGTCACTGTCCAGGATCGCGTCTCCGTACACCCTTGCTTTGGCGCCGACGATGGTTTGCTTCAAGCGCAGTCCCGGAAGGCCCAGCGCCGTACCGGTGCCTTTGGTGTCAAAGTCTTGCTGGGCGATTGAGAATTCAAACCGGTCTTTCACGCCAAGCGCCGCGCCGTAACCGTTCAGGCCGTAGTCGCGCGTGCCGACATGAGTGAGGAAAGCGCTGCCGCCGATTTCATCGTCGGTGGCGTTGGTTCCGATGACAGCCCACGGGGTGAGACCGCCACCGGCCGCGCCGTCAATGCTGCTGACGCCGCCGGTCAGCAAAAGCTTGCCAGTGTCAGCATGCGCCAGAGGCGACAGCATGGCGGCACAGGTGGCGCTGGTCACGGCGGCAGCGCAAAGAAAATGGTTCATCGGGTCTCCAAGACAAGGGGGGATGGGCGCAGATACCCGCAGCGGTATTTTTGTAACGACTATACGCAGCTTGCTTTACAACTAGATGCGCAGGTCGGGCTCGCTGACAGGCTTGATCAACATTTGCGCGGTCAAAATGAATTCAAAGGTGAAATCTGTCACGTATTCGGAGGCTGGCCCGCTTCGACCGAGCGTTCAATAAAATTTGATTCCATCAAAATATTGACGGTAAATAATTTTTTATCAGTTGTAATTGAATTTAGACTTTATGACAAATTGTTGGGGAATTTTTTGACAAAAAGCCATCTCGCCTTCACCCAAGCGCTACGAGGCATGACCAGACTACGCCTGTTGTGCGTGGGCATTGCCCTGCCATTGTTCGCGTTTGCCGGCCACGCTCAAACGCAGGCTGCGCCGCGCAAATGGATAACGCCCGCACCGGGCGACGTGATGCGCGGTGCAGCGCTTTACCAGGCGCAATGCACAGCCTGCCACGCGATTGACAGCAACAAAATCGGCCCTGCCCATCGCGGTGTCATGGGCCGGCGTATTGGCAGTCTTCCCGGCTACAAATACTCGGACGAATTGGCCCGCTCCCGGCTGCGCTGGACACCCCAAACACTCAATGTCTGGCTGGAAGACCCGGAGGAACTGGTGGCCGGCCAGCGCATGGGCTTTCAGGTCGATGACGCGCAGCAGCGGTCGGACTTGATTGCCTATCTCGCCACGCTGAAGTAGTGGGCACTGGGTAACAGCATCAAAACAACTGCGGGCTGGCTGGCGGTGAATGTGCTACTGATTCAATAGCATTCGAGGCAGTAAAAGCCGGGGCTAAAGGCTCATTTGACGTCAAATTTTCCATTTCTGGCAGCTGAGCGCCTGTTTTGATGAGTGAGCTGGCCCGCACGCCCAGCAGGCGCAGTTTTTTGTCCAGTGGCACCCGTTTCAGGCACTGGCCCGCTGCATGTCGAATGGCCTTGGCGTCCTGCACAGCGTCAAGGCCGGTGTGGTCGCGCGTGGCTTGCTTGAAGTCGTCGTAGCGCAGCTTGATGCCGATGGTTTTGGCCGCGTAGCCTTTGCGCGCCAGGTCGTCGGCCAGCTTGTCGCACAGCTGCGTGAAGATGGCCCCCAGGGCCGCGCGGTCGCGCACCGCGTGGAGATCGCGCTCAAAGGTGGTTTCCCTGCTGATGCTGACCGGCTCGCTGTGCGTAACCACGGGTCGGTCGTCTCGGCCCCAGGCGACGGCATGCATCCAGGCCCCCGTAGATTTGCCGAAGCGGGCAATCAAAAATTCGGGGGTTTGCGCCGCCAGCTCGCCCACGGTGTGAATGCCCAGCGCTTGCAGTTTTTCATCGGCTTTGGGGCCAATGCCGTTGATTTTTCGGCAGGCAAGCGGCCAGATTTTGCTTTGCAAGTCGGCTTCAAAGACGATGGAAATGCCTTTGGGCTTGTTGAATTCGCTGGCCATCTTGGCGATCAGCTTGTTCGGTGCCACGCCAATCGAGCAGGTCAGGCCGGTGGAGCTTTCAATGGCTTTTTGAATCAGCCGGGCCAGCACGCGCCCGCCCTCGCGCTGGCCGCCGGGCACGTCGGTGAAGTCAATGTACACCTCGTCCACGCCGCGGTCTTCCACAATGGGCGCGATGCCCGCGATGGTGCTTTTGAACAGCCGTGAAAATCGGCGTATTTCATCAAAATCAACCGGCAGCACGATGGCTTGCGGGCACAGTTTGGCGGCTTTCATCATGCCCATGGCGGAGCCGACGCCGAACTGGCGCGCCGCATAGGTGGCCGTGGTGATGACGCCGCGCCCCACGTAGTCCTTGAGCAGGGGAAAGTCGGCAACGGGAATAAAACGCAGCGCGCGCCCGGCGTGTACTTGCCCCAGCGCATCGTCAGCCCGCCGGCGGCCGCCGCCAATCACCACTGGCAGACCTTGTAGCTGCGGGTAGCGCAGCAATTCGACCGACGCAAAAAAGGCGTCCATGTCGAGGTGCGCAATGCGGCGGATGGCGGGGGACGGCAGGGCGGGCGAACTCACGGGCACAGCATAACTTTGCCTGCACGCGGTGCACGCTGCTTGCGCCGGCCCCAGCAGTTTTTGGCTGTCCAGACACCTGGTGCGCGGCGCAACGGTCGGCAGGACATCGTGATGCTTAAAAATGAGTCAAATCGACCGCTAGTCCATGTTTTTATTGCCTGCGATGCTATCGAATCAGGAGTGTGCGCGGTGGCAGGGTCTGCCCTATCAACTTTCCCTACAGTGCGTAGGCTCTTGCCCACAGGCATGTATCGGATGGTCTGACAGACGCTTTTGTGGGCGTGGCGAACACTCGGGGGTTCTCATCAACAACCTTCGAAAGCCTTCTCATGCCCTTCATCACAACCGCTGACAAAACCGAGCTGTATTACAAGGATTGGGGCACCGGCCGCCCCGTGATCATGATGCACGGCTGGCCCTTGTCGGCCGACAGCTGGGACGACCAGGCTATGGCCATTGCGGACGCAGGTTACCGCGCCATTGCCTACGACCGCCGCGGGTTCGGCCGTTCCTCGCAGCCCTTCGAAGGCTATGACTACAACACGCTGGCCGACGACCTCGCAGCGGTTATCGAGCAGACCGGCGCACAAGACGCGGTCATCGTTGGCTTTTCGATGGGCGGCGGCGAGGTGGCCCGCTACATGTCGCGCCACGGCGGCAAAAACGTCAGCAAGGCGGCGCTGATTGCGTCCGTGGTGCCGTTCATGCTCAAAACCGACGACAACCCGCACGGCACCCCCAAGGAAACCTTCGACGGCATGACGGCTGGCATGAAGGAAGACCGCACCAAGTTCTTTGCCAGCTTTTTCAAAGACTTTTACGGCGTGAGTTTGCTGTCGCACCCGGTCAGCGAGACGCTGATTGAAAACTCCTGCGACGTGGCAATGCAGGCCGGTTTGAAAGGCACGCTGGCCTGCGCCGCAGCCTTTGCCACCACCGATTTCCGCCCTGATCTGGCGCATTTCAAAGTGCCCACGCTCATCATTCACGGCACGGCAGACAAAACCGTGCCGATTGATGCTGCAGGGCGCGCCGCCGCCAAAGGCATTGCCAACGCGACGCTGATCGAATATGACGGCGCGCCGCACGGCTTGTTTGCCACGCACAAAGAGCGGTTCACCAAAGACCTGCTGGACTTCATCAAGTCCTGATGCGGGACTGACGCAGCCATGAGCGGCGGGGCAGCGCAGGATGCTGCGACCGGATAATGGCGCGGTGCGATCGTTCGCACCGCGCCATTTTTCATGGGCGCGTCGTTCATCCCCGGCTGATGCGACCGTGCGCAGCCGCGCCAAACCAGAAGGCCATCACCATGGATTTCAGCCTGACCCCTGATCAGCGCAGCCTGCAAGAGCGCACGCAGCGCTTTGTCAACGATGTGGTGATGCCCTACGAGCACGACGCGCGCCAGACGCCGCACGGCCCCAGCGACGAGCTGCGGCAAGAGCTGGTGAGCCATGCGCGCACGGCGGGCCTGCTCACTCCACACGCCAGCACGCACCACGGTGGGCTCGGCTTGTCGCATGTCGACAAAGCCGTCGTGTTTGAAGAGGCAGGTTATTCGCCCCTCGGCCCGGTGGCCATGAACATTCACGCGCCGGACGAAGGCAACGTCCATTTGATGGAGTTGGTGGCCACGCCCGCCCAGCAGCAGCGCTGGTTGCTGCCGCTGGTGCAAGGCCATGTGCGCTCGTGCTTTTGCATGACCGAGCCCGCACCCGGCTCCGGCTCGGACCCGTCGATGCTGCAAACCACCGCTAGGCTGGACGGCGACGCCTATGTGATTGACGGTGTGAAGTGGCTCATTACCGGCGCAGTGGGCGCTGGTTTTGCCATCATCATGGCCAAAATCACCGGCGACGCGCCTGGCGCTGGCCCCACCATGTTTCTGGCTGACATGAACCAGCCGGGCATTCGCATCGAGCGGCAAATGAACGCGATGGACGCCTGCTTCACTGGCGGCCATGCGGTGGTGCGGTTCGACGGCCTGCGGGTGCCGGTAGCCGATGTGCTGGGCGAGCCCGGCCAGGGTCTGAAGTACGCCCAGGTGCGGCTGGCCCCGGCACGGCTCACGCACTGTATGCGCTGGCTGGGCGCGGCCCGCCGGGCGCACGAAGTGGCTGCCAACTACGCCCGGGGCCGCCAGGCCTTCGGCAAGCCGCTGGCCGAGCATGAAGGCGTGAGCTTCATGCTGGCCGACAACGAAATGGATCTGCACACCGCCCGCCTGACAGTGTGGCACTGCGCATGGCTGCTGGACACCGGAGCCAAAGGCCGGCATGAATCCAGCGTGGCCAAGGTGCTCTGCTCTGAGGCCGAATGGCGCGTAGTGGACCGCAGCGTGCAGGTGCTGGGCGGCAGCGGCATCACGGATGAAACCATCGTCAGCCGCATTTTCACCGACATGCGCGGCTTCCGGATTTACGACGGCCCGTCTGAAGTGCACCGCTGGAGCATTGGCAACCGCATCGCGCGGGGTTAACTGGTCAGCGGCACGCCCGCCCGGACTCAAAGGCAACCCATGCGTTCACGTTTTTTAACAACAGGCAAGCCATGACCCCGTCCAAGCACCCCGCTGCAACTGAATTATTGACCCCTGCCGAGGCCGCTGGGCGAAGCGAAAAACGCGTTCTGGCAGGCCTGACGGCGCGCCG
>JANLUZ010000022.1:0-6527 GCA_031363755.1 Polaromonas sp. | reverse complement strand
CGCAAACTCGCGGAACAGGCGGCCCGTTTGCCCACCCATGAACAGCAGCGGGATGAACACCGCCACCAGCGAGACGCTGATCGACAGCACGGTAAAGCCGACTTCCTTGGCCCCCAGCAGCGCGGCCTTGAAGCGGTCCATGCCGGCCTCAATGTGGCGGCTGGTGTTTTCCAGCACCACGATGGCGTCGTCCACCACAAAACCGGTGGCGACCGTCAGCGCCATCAGGCTCAGGTTGTTCAGGCTAAAGCCCAGCAGGACCATCACGCCGAAGGTGCCCAGCAATGACACGATGGTGGCAATAGCCGGGATGAACGTGGCCCGTGCGCTGCGCAAAAACGCGCTGACCACCAGCACCACCAGCGCAATCGAGATCAGCAGCGTGATCTCGATTTCAAGCAGCGACGCGCGGATCGAGCTGGTGCTGTCCGACGCGACCTGCAGCGTGATGTCGCCCGGCAGCTGCGCCTGCAACTCGGGCAGCAGTTTGCGCACACCGTCGACGGTTTGAATCACGTTGGCACCGGGCTGGGTGGTGACCAGCACAATCACCGCTGGGCTGCCATTGAACAGGCCCAGCGTGTTGGCGTTCTCCACGCCGTCCACCACCTCTGCCACATCCTCCAGCCGCACGGCTGCACCGTTGCGGAACGCCACCACCAAGCCCCTGTAGTCAGCAGCCCGCAGTCCGCCGTTGGCGGTGCTGGAGCCTGAGTAAATTTGCAGCCGCGTGCCCTTGCCGTCGGCGTCGTCCTCGATGGCACCGCGCGGCCGGTTGGCGTTCGACGCCTGCAGCGCGGCCCGCACGTCTTCCATGCTCACCCCCAGCCGGTTGAGCGAGAACGGAATCAACTCCACCCGCACGGCAGGCAGCGTACCGCCGCCCAGCTCCACATCACCAACGCCCGGCACCTGCGCGATTTTTTGCTGCAGCAGGTTGGATACCGCGTCATACACCTGCCCCGGCGTCTTGGTTTTTGACGTGAGCGCCAGAATGATGACCGGGGCCGCCGCTGGGTTGGCCTTGCGGTAGGTGGGGTTGCTGCGCAGGGTGGAGGGCAAGTCGGCGCGCGAGGCGTTGATGGCGCCCTGAACCTCGCGGGCGGCTGAATCGATCTGACGGTTCAGGTCAAACTGCAATGTGACCCGGGTGGAGCCGCTGCTGCTGGTCGACGTGATTTCATTGACGCCCGCAATCACCGCCAGCCTACGCTCCAGTGGCGTGGCCACACTCGACGCCATGGTGTCGGGACTGGCACCGGGCAGTGAGGCGCTGACCGAGATCACCGGGTAGTCGACCTGGGGCAGGGGCGACACGGGCAGCACGAAGAAAGCGCCGATACCGGCCAGGGCCAAGCCGATGGTGAGGAGGACTGTGGCGACTGGGCGGCGGACGAAGGGTTCGGAGAGGTTCATGTTGTCCCTCTTGCCACTGGCTTTGTGCGACCTTGCTTGGCTGTTAGCGCTAGTTGGCAGGCCGGGAGTCGCCCCGGCTGGCGAGTAACTTTCTTTTGCTTCGCCAAAAGAAAGTCACCAAAGAAAAGGCGACCCTGCTGTCCGCGACCCTGCGCTTCGCTACGGGCACCTTGCGCTGCTCGCAAAACGGGGGAAGCGTGCAAACTCGCTGCGCTCAGACAAGCACGCTTCTGATTCCCCGTTTTACTGCGCTGCTCAGCGCGGACAGAAGTGGTTTGGGGAAAGGGGTCAGATACAGATTCGGATTCGTATTCGTATTCACGGTGAAGTCTGAATTTCTCCGTCCCCAAAAAATCCCGTGTGGCTGGGCTGAGGAGCGGAGAATCAAGCGGATCAGGGCACGTGCTTGTCTGAGCCAAAGGCGAGTTTGCACGTGACCCCGCTTGGTTTGAGCACCGCAAGGCACCGCGAAGCGGACCAGACAGTCGGGTCGCCTTTCTTTTGCTTACTTTTCTTTGGCGAAGCAAAGAAAAGTGAGTCGCCGCCGGGGCGAGACCCGGACTGCCAACTACCGCTGACCAGCTACCCACAAAACCGGCACTCATGAACCCCGCCGCCCAAACCGCTGCCCCATCCGATCAAACGCCAAATAAATCACCGGCGTCGTGAACAGCGTCAACACCTGGCTCACGATCAGCCCGCCAAAAATCGCCAAGCCCAGCGGCCGCCGCAGCTCAGCGCCTTCGCCAAAGCCCAGCATCAGCGGCACGGCCGCAAACAGTGCCGCCATCGTCGTCATCAAAATCGGCCTGAACCGCAGCAGCGCTGCCTGATGAATGGCCTCTTGCGGCCCTTTGCACTGGTTGCGCTCCGCGTCAATGGCGAAGTCGATCATCATGATGGCGTTTTTCTTGACGATGCCGATCAGCAAGATGATGCCGATGATGCCGATGACCCCCAGGTCTGAGCCGCTGATCATCAGCATCAACAGCGCGCCCACCCCGGCCGACGGCAGCGTACTCAGAATCGTCAGCGGGTGGATGTAGCTTTCGTACAGCACGCCCAGCACGATGTAGACGCACACAATAGCCGCCAGAATCAGCCATAGCTGGCTCGACAGCGAGTTCTGGTACGCGCCCGCTGCGCCTAGGAATGTCAAGCTCACGCTGGCGGGCAGATTGATGTTTTTGGCGGCCTGCTTGATCTCGTCCACAGCGCCGCCCAGGGAAGACCCGGCGGCGGTGTCGAAGCCCAGCGTGGTGGCGGGAAACTGCGCCACGTGGGTGATTTGCAGCGGCGCGGGGCGCTCTGTCACGCTCGCCAGGGCGCTGAGCGGTGTGGTGCCGCCAGCGCCGGTTTTGAGGGGCAGGTCGCCCAGCGACGCGGCGCTAGTCACCTGCCCCGGCCGGGCTTCCAGAATGACGCGGTACTGGTTGGTCTCGGTGAAGATGGTCGAGACGATGCGTTGGCCGAAAGCGCTGTACAACGCGTCGTCAATCGACGAGGTGGTGATGCCCAGGCGCGCAGCGGTGTCGCGGTCTACGTTGATGTAGGCCGAGTTCCCGCTTGAGCCCGCGTCTGACGACACATGGCGCACGCGGCTCAAGGTGGCCATCTGCCGCGCCAGCTTGCCTGCCCACTCTGTCACCACCGCAGTGTCCGAGCCTTCCAGCGACACGCGGTACTGCGTCGGTCCGGTCTCGGCGTCAATCGTCAGGTCCTGGGTGGGCTGCAAAAACAGCGTCACACCGGCCAACCGGCTCACCCGTTCCTTCAGGCGCTGCATGGTGCCCTCCTGATTGGTAGAACGGTCTTTTTTCAGGTTGATCAGCATGCGCCCGGTGTGCAGCATGGTGTTGTTGGCCGCGTCCACACCAACGAAAGACGACAGCGTGGCCACGTCCGGGTCTTGCAAAATCTCGTCGGCAGCCGCCAGCTGCAGGCCGGCCATGCGGGCATACGACACGGACTGCGCGGTTTCGATCCGCGCCTGCAGCTGCCCGGTGTCTTGCGTCGGAAACAGGCCCTTGGGGATCAGCACATACAGCAGCACCGTGATGGCCATGGTGCTCACCGCCACGATGAGCGTGACACCCTGGCGCTTGAGCACCCAGGTTAGCGACACATCGTAGCGAGCAATCACGCGCTCGAAGAAATGATGCATACGGGCGTCGACACCACGCTCACCGGGCTGGATGGGCGGCGTGTGCTTGAGCCATCTTGCTGACATCATCGGCACCAGCGTGAGCGAGACCACCGCAGAAATCAAAATCGTGATCGCTAGCGTCACTGCGAACTCGCGGAACAGCCGGCCGACCACGTCGCCCATGAAGAGCAACGGAATCAGCACCGCGATCAGCGAGACGGTCAGCGAGATGATGGTGAAGCCGATTTGCGACGCGCACTTCAGCGCAGCGGCCATGGGCGCTTCACCTTCCTCGATGTAGCGCGAGATGTTCTCGATCATCACGATGGCGTCGTCCACCACGAAGCCGGTGGCGATCGTCAGCGCCATCAGGCTCAGGTTATTCAGGCTGTAGCCCAACAAATACATGGCCCCGCAGGTGCCGACGAGCGAGATCGGCACCGCCAGACTGGCAATCACCGTGGCGCGCAGGCTGCCCAGAAACACAAAAATCACCACCACCACCATCAGCACAGCGAGCAGCAGCTCCAGCTCCACATGCAGTACCGAGGCGCGAATGCCGGTGGTGCGGTCGCTCAGCACGTCCACCTGCAGCGAGCCGGGCAGGGCGGCCTGCAGCTCGGGCAGCTGTTTTTTGATGGCGTCTACCGTGGCAATCACGTTGGCACCGGGCTGGCGCTGCACATTCAAGATGATGGCAGGCTTGAGCGCGCGCTGGTCGTTGGTGGTGCAGGCTGCGCCGCTTGCGGTGGGCGGGCAGGCGGTGCCGCTCCAGGCCCCCAGCTTGATGTTTTCGGCGCCGTCCACCACCTGCGCCACATCGCTGAGCCGAATGGCGGCGCCATTTTTAAAGGCAATCACCAGGTTTTTGTAGTCGCTGGCGGCCAGCAGCTGGTCGTTGGAGTTGATGGTGTAGGCGCGGGTGGGTCCATCAATGCTGCCCTTGGCCGCGTTGGCGTTGGCGGCCGTGATGGCGGTGCGCAGTGTGTCCAGTGCCAGCCCGTTGGCTGCCAGGGCGCGCGTGTCGGCCTGAATGCGCACGGCGGGGCGCTGCCCACCGCTCAGGGACACTAGGCCCACCCCGTTGACCTGGCTGATTTTCAGCGCCAGCCGGGTGTTGACGAGGTTTTGCACCTCGGTCAGCGGCAGGCTGTCGGATGTGATGGCGAGCGTGAGCACCGGCGCATCCGCCGGGTTGACCTTGGCGTACACCGGAGGTGCGGGCAGGTCGGCTGGCAACAGCGAGCTCCCGGCATTGATGGCGGCCTGCACCTGCTGCTCGGCAATGTCGATGGCCAGGCCCAGCCCAAACTGCAGCGTGACGATGGACACGCCGCTGGCACTGGTCGAGCCCATGCGGGTCAGCCCCGCCATCTGGCCGAACTGCCGCTCCAGCGGGGCGGTCACGGTTTGCGCCATCACCTCGGGGCTGGCGCCGGGGTACAGCGTTTGCACCTGAATCGTCGGGTAGTCTACCTGTGGCAGCGCCGACAGCGGCAGGAACTTGAAGCCGACCAGACCGGCCAGCACAATCGCCACCATCAGCAGCGACGTGGCCACGGGCCGCTGAATGAACGGCCGTGACGGGCTGGCGGGGCCTGCGGGCTCAGGCGTATTCATGATCCTGTGGCAGAACTTACCGCGCCAGCCGGGGCACCCGACGACGCGCCGGCAGCCGCGCCAGACGAAGCACCGTCAGGCCGCCTTTCGCCAGGCCCATATCCAGAACCGCCTGCACCGCTGGCACCGCTGGCGGGGCGTCGTGCGCCGCGCGGGGCGTCACCTGGCAGCACCACGCTGGCACCGTCTTTGAGGCGGTCAGCGCCTTCGGTGATCACGCTTTCGCCCGCTTGCAGGCCGTTGGTGATGACCACCTTGTCCACTGTGGCCTGCCCGGCTTTCACCAGGCGCTGCGCCACGGTGCGGGTGCTGGGGTTGAGCACATACACAAAATTTCCCTTGTCGCCAAAACGCAGCGCTGTCACGGGCACTGTCACAGCCCCTTCGATGGTGCTCAGCAGCAGCTGCACATTGACAAACTGGCTGGGGAACAGCGTCAAATCGGTGTTGGCAAAACGCGCCTTGGCTTTGACGGTGCCGGTGGTGGTGTCCACCTGGTTGTCCAGCGACGACAGCGTCCCGGTGCCCAGCGTCACAGCGCGGGTTCGGTCCAGCGCAGTGACCCGCAGGCCACCAACGGCGCTGGCTGGCCTGGCCGGTGATTGGCCCAGCAATGTTTGCTGCAGGTCGCCCGCGCGGTCTTGCGGCACGGAAAACACCACATCAATCGGGGCCAGCTGCGTGATGGTGCCCATGCCGTTGGCGTCGCCGCTGCTGACCACGTTGCCCACGTCCACCGCCCGCAACCCCACGCGGCCGCTGACTGGCGCGGTGATGCGGCTGTAGCTCAAATTGAGTTTGGCCACACCCTCATTGGCGCGGTCGATCATCACGGTGCCTTCAAGCTGCTTGACCAGCGCGGCCTGCGTGTCCACGTCCTGGCGTGCAATCGAGTCCTGGCCCAGCAGGGTGTTGTACCTGGCCAGCGTGACGCGGGCGCTTTCGAGCTGGGCTTCGTCGCGCTGGCGCTGGCCGGTGGCCTGCTGCAGCGCGAGCTGGAACTGGCGCGCATCAATTGTGGCCATCAGCTCACCGGCGCGCACCATCTGGCCTTCGGTGAACAGCACTTTTTCCAGCACACCCGACACCTGAGGCCGCACCTTGACGGTGGCCTGCGGCGTGACCGTGCCTAAAGCATCGAGCGTGACGGGAATGTTGGCGCGCTCGGCCCGCGCCACGCCCACGGTGGTGGCGCCACCCGGGCCACCGGGACCACGCGCGCCGCCCGGCCCGCCAGGTCCACCACCGCCACCGCCGCCGGGTGCAGCGCCACCTGCCGCGCGGCTGCTGGTGCCCGCCGGGGCGCTAGCGGCGCCAGCGCTGCCGCCAGTGCCAAACCCGCCAG
>JANLUZ010000015.1:0-32007 GCA_031363755.1 Polaromonas sp. | reverse complement strand
GAGTTAGAGGCCCAGTTGAGAAAGTTGCCACTGAATGAATTGCTGCACATACGATTTGTAGCTTTGCCAATGATATCAAATCGTTTGTAGTCGGTAGCCGTTAAACCGGTAGCGGGGGATTCCGTCGGCTTGTCGTTGTAGTTGTAGCAGCTTTCTGAGTCGTAATAACCCAAATATTCCTTAGTATTGCCATAGGTGCCGTCAGTAGTTGAGCCTGGTTCTGCAACATATTGGGCGCCAACCGTCGGGAACTCCACCGACAGAGCTAGAGCCAATGTGGGTTTATCGCCACCTGATGCTGCATAGAGCGGATCTGACGAAAGCTGAATTTTGGGAATTGAAACCTGCGCACCTGCCACCAATGCGACAGTTGCAGCAGTGACAGCCAGCGCCATCAGTGCCCATGCTTTCCTAAAACCAGTGGATAGTTTTGCTTTGTACATTTGATTCTTTGGCGATTTGATTGTAGGAATTAACTGTGAGGGTAAGATATTCATGGCCGTATCAAGCCTTGAACCACAGTTTGAATGTCGTCACGCGGACCATAGCCAATGGCGGTGACGCGATAAGAAATGCTCGGGTTTTCTTCTGACCGGTTTCGCGCGGTGCCGCCAGCCGCCGAGTCTTGTATGGGCTCAATCACATATCTTGGCAGGCGAGCTGGCTGTATTCCTTGGCCGCCTGCCGTAAAAGGTTGCTTCGTAAATTGGCCGAAAAACGCACTGGCCGCTGTCGCATCAGTTTTCGTGAAGTCGACTGTTAGCCATGGCGGTAGCCCCGAACTGACCGAGTCGCAAAGTCCGGCATTGTCTCCAGTGCCGCAGCCAGTTTGAAAGTTTGACAGGTCATCGCCAAATTTTGTTCGACGTGTAGACGGAACTGGTCCTCGAATATCGTATTCAGCGTCTAAAAAAGCAGCTTCTGCTGATTGGAATGCAATTTGCAAGTCTCTGTCGTTTCGGGCGCTTTTCTCACCAAGGCTTGAAATCTGTATTCCTGCGATACCAAGTACAGAAACAACAGCCAATACAATCATCACAATGATCAACGAAACACCTCGATATTGCGAGTACCTTGAGGTGTTAAATTTATTTTTTGAATTTTCCTGCATAGTCTTAATCCTGTCCGTTGCGTAAATGGACAACAAAAGTCACGACCTGTCTCAAACGGTTGTCGCTCGGAGGTTTAAATTCCGTTCCAGGATCATTTGCAGATGCCATAGCCGAGCCTTTGCCGCCAGTTGATGAGCCTGGTGCAGGGCCAAAGGGGTAATATGTCATCGCCGCGTTCTCTGGCGCTGAACCCGCTGCGCCCCTGATAACCATTCCAACAAGCAGGCTGCGAACGCGTCCCCAATTTCTATTCGTTTCATCTGCATTTCCTGCAACCACCATTTGGTCTGCGCGCAGATAACGTGTTGGAATATTTGAAGTATTGGCTAAAGTTGCTGGCAACGCCGTGTTGGGTGTCACGCCGTCAACACCATAAAGAACTTGAAACGTTTCAACGCCACGTATGATCGGTTGAGTGTCTATTGCACCCGTTGATGTGTTGTAGGTGCTGCACATCAGCGATGGCTCGTTGTCAGTAGTAGAGACCGTGATATGAAATACGTTCCTAACCCGATCATTTCTATTGACAGGCAGGCTTTGGGCGGGCGACCCATTGCAGCTAACCATTGAGTTGTCCAGTACACCCGACCCTGGATAAGTCTCGGACGCTTGATAGCGTAAAACTAAAACATCGCTGCCGTCGACGGAGGATGCTCCGCGCGAAGTGAAGTTAATATCTGGCGCGGTGGCGTTTGCTAACGCATTGTTGAAGCCTTTGACATCGGGCTCAGGAATTGATGCAACCGAACTGGCATTGCTTATTGGTGTCACTGCAAATTTATAATCCAGATAACCTGCCTGAACGCCAATGCGTTGAATTAAATCGGTTAAAAATCGTGCATTGTCCCGAAGTTGCGAGGCACTATCCGTAGCGGTAAACCCCTGGCGGCTGACGATAAGTGCCGAAAATGCTGCCACGACCACGACCGTGCTTATCACCAGTGCCACCAGCAACTCAACCAGTGTCAGCCCGAGTTGACTTTTTCGTCTTTGGCGGGAAACAGCTGCAGATTGTTGAGTGCCAAATCGTTGATTTGTGTTGTTCATCACAGGCTCCCCGCAGTAACTGAATAGATCACAGACGGGCGAGCGGCGCGGCTGAAAGCCTGGTCTCCTGTGTTGTCGCGGTTGGTTGAACTGCGTGTCCATCCAATTTTGATTACTAAAGCCCCACCGCCAGTGCTGCTGCATGAGCTCCATTGCGGCAGGCCAGTAGTAGTTTCATAAGGTGTCGGGTCAACGCACACTTCAACTCTGGCACCCGGTAACGTGTTGTCGACTTTGGCCAGCCAGCCCGTCATTTCAGCTCTTGCAATTTCCGTTGCGTCCGCACAGGCCGACGTCGCAGGAGCCACGACAGCAGCGCCCGCGTTCAGGCAATATGAGGGCGACGAGTGCGTTAATGGGGACGTACCCGCCGGATTTGAATACGCTCCAAGATAAGGGTTGACAACCAACATCGCAATTGCCTTGTTGCCCCGGATCATTTCTGCAAGCTCTCGTCCTAAGGTGGTCGCAACTGATTGCAGGCGGGCATCTCTGTTGGCCTGAAGTGCGGCTGCCTGAAGGCCCACCATACCGAGCAGGCCAAACGACAAAATGATGATTGAAATGAGCACTTCAATCAGTGAGAAGCCAGCAATGTCGGATTTTTCGCCGAACGCAAACGTTCGGGACGCATTTGGGGTGTGACGACACAATTTCATAACCCAAGTATAAAAATGCATCAGTGCCGTGGCTACTGTGTCAACGACCGTTTGTCCGCCTATGTCAGCCTTTGGGCTGTAAATCGACCTACCGACGAACCTCATCCACAAGCGCCCGGAACTCGTCAATGTCTTCAAAACTGCGATAAACACTGGCAAAGCGGACGTACGCGACCTTATCGAGTTTTTTCAGTTCGCGCATAACCAACTCCCCAAGGCGGTTTGACGGGATTTCTTTTAGTCCCAGGGTCAGAAGCTTTTCTTCAATGCGCTCGATGGCGGAGTCGACCTGTTCCATGCTCACAGGGCGCTTTCGCAAAGCCAGGCTCATGGAGCCTGAAATTTTGCTGCGCTTGTAGTCAATACGTCGGCCGTCTTTTTTGACGACGGCGGGGAAAGACACATCAGGTCGCTCATAGGTAGTGAAGCGCTTTTCACAGCCCGCGCATTGCCGACGGCGGCGAATGGAGTCACCGTCTTCGGAAATGCGGGTTTCAACCACCTGCGTGTCGGCGTGACTGCAAAACGGGCACTTCACAGCGCGTTAGTCGGCTTGATTGTCACGTTCAGCGTAGCGCTCAGCCGTAAACCGGGAATCGGCTGGTCAAAGCGTGAACCTTCGCACGTACTGCCTCAATATTGGCAGTGTCGCGGGGGTTGTCGAGCACGTCGGCAATCAAGTGAGCTGTCTGGCGCGCTTCTTCGTCTTTGAATCCACGCGTTGTCATGGCCGGTGTGCCGATGCGAACGCCACTGGTCACCATTGGCTTTTCTGGGTCATTGGGAATGGCGTTTTTGTTGATTGTCATATGGGCGCTGCCCAAAATGGCTTCGGCTTCCTTGCCGGTAATGCCTTTGGCGCGCAAGTCCACCAGCATGACGTGGCTTTCAGTGCGGCCGCTGACGATGCGTAGGCCGCGCTGCGTCAAGGTTTGCGCCACGATCTCGGCGTTTTTCAACACCTGCTGTTGATAGATTTTGAACTCAGGCGCCAAGGCCTCTTTGAAGGCCACCGCCTTGGCAGCGATCACATGCATCAGCGGGCCCCCCTGCAAGCCGGGGAAAATTGCGCTGTTGATGGCCTTTTCATGTTGGGCTTTCATCAAAATAATGCCACCGCGTGGGCCGCGCAGGCTCTTGTGCGTGGTGGACGTGACGACGTCAGCGAACGGAACAGGGTTAGGGTATACGCCAGCAGCGATCAAACCGGAGTAGTGCGCCATGTCGACCAAGAAAATGGCGCCGACGTCTTTGGCGACTTTGGCAAAGCGCTCAAAGTCGATGCGGAGGGAATAGGCAGATGCGCCGGCGATGATTAGTTTGGGCTTGGTTTCGTGAGCTTTTCGCTCCATCGCGTCGTAATCGATTTCTTCGCGGTCGTTCAAGCCGTAACTGACCGCGTTAAACCACTTGCCGCTCATGTTTAAGGGCATGCCATGCGTCAGGTGGCCGCCTTCGGCCAGGCTCATGCCCAAAATGGTATCGCCGGGTTTAAGAAAAGCCAAAAATACTGCTTCGTTGGCCGATGCACCACAGTGCGGTTGCACGTTGGCGGCGTCCGCGCCGTACAGCTGTTTCAAGCGGTCAATCGCCAGTTGCTCGGCCACGTCCACGTGCTCGCAACCACCGTAGTAGCGGCGGCCTGGATAGCCTTCGGCGTATTTATTGGTGAGTTGCGAGCCTTGGGCGGCCATCACAGCGGGCGATGTGTAATTTTCGCTGGCGATCAACTCGATGTGATGCTCTTGGCGGGCGTTTTCCGCCTGAATAGCGGCAAAGATTTCAGGGTCGGCTTGTTCAACCAGAATATGGCGGTCAAATGCAGGTGTGGTCATGGCAGTCCTTCAAGACTTGAATCCTTGTCATTGCAAACAATGAAACAAGGGCTGCCCAGGCGAACGGCGGAACACATCGGCCGTATGGCCCCCGTGGTGCGCTTCCCAGTGGTGTCCCACGTCAGCCAAGGGGTTTGCTTGAAACCGCCAGCTTATCGCCAGTTGCGCACCGCAGCAGTGTAGCTGACAGACTGCCAGGTGGTGTTTTAGCTCGCGATATCTAGCGACGCGACCTGCTCTGACGACTTTTCGGCGCTCTTCTCAGCTGGCGTTGAAGGTAATTTTTCAGCCGGTGACTTCGCAGGCATAGAAACGGGCACTGGCCCGGCGATGCCCGGCAGCGCCATCAAGGGTGTGGTGGGCGGGCGCTTGCCAGCCACGACGGCCAGAAGGCGAGCGTGCTCCATCATCACTTTGGCGGCATAACCGCCGTCGTCTTCAAGATTTCCAGCGCCCACATAGAACTTCAAGCCGCCCGCCACCGACCCGGCACGGCGAATGCACTCTTGCAGCACCTTCACGCCAACTCGAAGATTGGTGACAGGGTCGAAAGCGGCGAAGTGGCCGCCAAAGTTTTCATATTTGTCTTCATGCACAGTCGTCATGACCTGCATGAGCCCCTGCGCGCCGACCGGGCTTTGCGCGAACGGATTGAACCCCGATTCGATTGCCATGATGGCCAGAATGAGCGTCGGGTCAAGCTTGGCCTCTTGGCCAATTTCAAACGCATGCGACACCAGAACGCTAAGCGGCTCAGGCGCCACGCCGTATTTTTTACTCAACCAATAAGTGATCGACGCTTGCTGCGCGGGCAGGTTCTTCGGGTTGGATGCTGTGGCACGGTCTACCGCTGTCGGTTCGGTAAAACCCACCACTGCCTGCTGGCGCGATTGCAGCCAGGACATCAGCTTGACTTCACCACCTTCGCGCAGGTCTGGCCTGGCAACCAGCGTGATAGTGCAAAACATCACCGCGAGACCCAGAAACGCGAAGCCGTTGTGAGTGATTTCAAAAAACCCTTGCGCAATGTCATTCACCACATGGGTGGCACTGCGGCGCATGCGCGCCAGTTGCTGTTTGAAGTGCAGTTCAAACTCTGTGTTGCCCGCAGTGGCTGCGTTGTCCGGCATGGTCATGGCTTCCTTGTTCAGGTCTGCGCCGACCGATGTCGGTCAGGCGCAGGCTTTGAGGGATGGCCTTGTGTGACGCTATCCGATCTTCAAAGACTCGGAGCTGCGTGGCCTGAACCCTGGAGTGACGCTGCTTTTGATGACAAAAGCCGGGCGCCTCGGGTGGCTCCCCGTGCTGGTTTTCGGGAGCTGACGGATTCTATGAGTCGTCTAAATAACCTGTCAATAATAAAAAATCGATTTGATATTCAATTAAAGACATTAAAGAGCGCGTTCAGCTCAAAATCCGAGTGAACTCAGAGAGTTGCAGGATTTTTTTGATGGGCTGCGCGAAGTCAAGATGAGCATTGTAAAAGTTAGTAACTCGGCCTTTTTGTGCAATGCCGGTGGCGCGGGTGGGCGTTCCAAGCCCAAATTAATCACATCATTGCCTGTGATAGAAACAAACATCTTGCGCTGCCGACTTCGTCGGCCTACCGTGAAAGTGCTTGCCTTGGTGAGCATTGCCGGATCGTTGCTGTGAACCCGCTTCGCCGCATCCCTGGCTCAAACCGGAAGCAATCTATTGCTTTCACTGCACGACGAGACGATTCATCTCTCCCGTGCAGACCCCGACGGCATGGGCTTTTAGGCTCGCCGCCAGCCCCGTTCAGCTCGTCTGGCCGGGGCTTCATTTTTGGGGCTCCTGACTTGAATTTCAGCGCTGGTGGTGCATCTGTTTGGCTCCCGCACTAAAAACAGCGAAAATACGCGTTTGCTTTTAGCTGGCTTGTCCAGCGGCTGCCCCGGTCGCCAAAGCCCTTCTTTCTCGTCCGCCTTGTGTGCTGCATCTTTTTTTGCGGCCAGCGGCGTGCTCACTCTGACCAGACTGTCAACACTCCTATGCTGCGCTTTCCCATGTCCAAATCCTCCAAAACCGACGCTGCAGCTGCCACGCCAGCGCCCAAGACGACTGCTAAGTCGCAAGAGCCCCATCCGATGGATGCGCTCACAGGCGGCGCGTTTTCAGCGGCCACGTCGGGCGAGCGTGCATCCCGCATTCGGCAGTGGCTGGGCACCAACCCTAGCTACGAGCAAATGAGCGAGGTGTACAAGGACCTGGCCAACCGCGACAAGGGCGCGGCCAAGCCCTTGAAGGTAAAGCTCGACGAGCTCAAGCGCAGCAAGGGCCAGGAACTGGTTGCCGCCGAGTGGGCCGAAAAAGCGCAAGCCCTGCTCAGCGCCAGCAAGCTCAACCTGGCGGACGCGCTGGCCTGGCAGCGCGATGCCGCCAAGGCGGGCGCGCCGCTGTCCAAAGAGCCCCTGGCCAGCCTGAAAGTGCAACTGGCCGAGCGCGTTAAAACGATTGAAGACCTGCAGCACCGCACCCAGGTGCAGCGCGAAGCAGCGGTGCTGATTGCCCAGCGCATCGAGGTGCTGTCGATCAAGCCGTGGCGCGATGCCGAAGCCGCGCTTGAAACCCTGCGCGCCGACGTGGCGAACTGGCAGTCGCAGGCCGCTGACATTGCCGCTGACAGCAACTGGGCCAGCGTTGATGTCAAATTTCCGCCCCTCCTGGACGCCTCGCGCGGCCAGTTGCTGGCCGTGTGGGATGCGTTCCAGGCCGCCATCGCCGTGGCCGTCAAGGCAGCGGACGACAAGTCGGCGCCGCTGCCAGCCGTGCCGGTGTGGGCCGACGAGCTGCGCAAGTTGCGCGGCGAGGTGACCGCTGCGGCCCCGGGTGATGCAACGGGCCGCACGGCCAGGCCCAAGATGGACCCGGCCGTGCTGAAAGACCTGCGCGAGAAGGCCACTGCCGTCGTCCAGGATGCCGTGGCTCGCCTCGAACACGAAGTGACTGAAGGCCACGGCAAGGCCACGCCCAAGGTCGCTGCGGACCTGCGCCAGGCCCTGAAAGAAAACATCCGCAACATCGACAGCAAGCTCGAGGCCGCCGCACACGCCGCCCTGACCAATGCGGGCGAACTCGAAGGCTGGCAGCGCTGGCGCGCCGACCAGATCCGCGAAGAGCTGGTCGTCAAGGCGGAAGGCTTGCTGGTCAAGCCGATGGGTGGCCGAAAACAGCAAGACGCACTGCGCGTGATGCGTGAGCAATGGAAGACCAGCGACCAGGGCGGCACGCCCAACCACGCGCTGTGGAAGCGTTTTGACGACGCCTGCAATGAAGCCTACAAAGTGGTTGAGGCATGGCTCGAGACCGTTAAGGCGCAGCTTGATACTGTCAAGGCTGAGCGCAAGGTGCTCATCGATGAAGTGCTGGCCTGGGCCGAAGCCAACAAAACCAGCACCGACTGGAAAATGCAAATCCGCAGCCTGAACGGTTTTGTCGACAAGTGGGCCAATGCGGGCCACCTGAGCGAGAAAGTGTTCGCTGAAATCCAGCCGCATTGGAAAGCCGCGATGGAACTGGCCGACGCCCAGCTGACCACCGCCCGCGCCGAGAGCATTGCGCGCCGCAAAGCCATGATCGAAGAAGCTGTGGCGCTGGGCGCCGAGCCCGTGCTGCGCATCGACGCCGTCAAGTCGGTGCAGCAGCGCTGGCAGCATGAAGCGCAGGGCGTGCCCATTGAACGCAAGCAAGAGCAAAAAATGTGGGACGCGTTCCGCAAGCCGATCGACGACGCTTTCCAGCGCAAAACCCTCGAGCGCGAAAAAGCTGCCTCTGCGCTCGGTGAATTCGACCGCATGGTGCTCGACGCCGCCAAGGCGCTGGAAGTCGCCAACGACAGCGGCGACGCGCAGCAAATTCACGCTGCCGCCAAAGCCCTTGAAGCCATCGTGAGCGGCAAGGTGCCGGTGCCGACCCCCACACCGGCCACCGCCACGCTGTCGCAGAGCGATGCGCCCACCACCGCCGTGGCGGCCGATGCGTCTGACGAGTCCCCTGCGGCTGACAATACGCCTGTTTCAGAGTCAAACGAGGCGCTAGCTCAGGTAGTTACTGCCGGGGACGCTCCTGAAAACGTAGCGACCGATACGCCGCCCGGCGAGCCGGATGCTGACCACGCTGAGGCTGCCGACACCGTCGACGCCGCAGTTGAAGAGCCCGCCAAGCCGGTCGAGCCCCCCAAGCCCGCGCCCAAGCCTGTCATTGCCATGCGCGGCGACGACCGCCCCGGCATGCGCAAGGCCGAGCCTGCAGCCCCAGGCCGTGGCGGCAAGTTTGGCGACCGCAAGGACGCTCGCAGTGGCCCTGGCGGCAAACCCGGCGGCGCGCGCCAAAGCACTGACAACAAGTTCGAGCCCTACCGTGCCGAGCGCGAAGACCGCCCGCGCTTCAGCGATCGCAACGAGCGCCCAGCCTTTGAAGAACGCGGTCCGCGCTTGGGCGACGCCGCCTTCCGCGCCCAGCGCGAGGCGTTTGAAGCCGCCAACACGGCACTCAAGAGGCTGCAGATGCATGCCCACGGCGAGGTACTCACCAACCTGCTTAGCGCCTGGGAAAAGCGCGATGCGTCGCTGGTTCCCACCGTGCAGGATTTAAACAAGACCATCACCCCCGCCGTGCGTGGCCAGTGGGTGCAGGCCGTGACTACACCGTCGGGCAAAGACGCGGCCGAGTCCCTGCTGCGCCTGGAAATGGCCGCTGACGTGCCCACACCGGCTGAACATATCAGTGCGCGCCGCATGCTGCAGCTGCAACTGCTGACCAAGCGCAACGCCGCAGCGCCGCTGGAGACCTGGGGTGACGACACCGCCACCGTCCTGGCCGCCGACTTTGACGCGGGCAACGCACGCCGCGTGCAAAACGTGTTGAAGGTGTTGCTCAAACGATGAGCCTTCACGGGTGCAGGGAGTGCACGGTGTGCAGCCGGACGAGCGCCTGCGCGTGCCTTGCGCTGATCGTCAGGCGGCCGTTATCGGGCTGCCCATGACGCCACCCAGCCCGCACCAAGACCGCCCCCAAACCCTGGGCGAGGAAATCGCCAACAGCATCAGCCACGGCGGGGCGTTGCTGGCGGCGCTGGTGGCGGCGCCCTTTCTCATCGTGCACGCGGCCCGACGCGGCGATGCCTCCGATGTGGTGGGTGCCAGTGTGTTTGCCGCCAGCATGGTGCTGCTCTACAGCACGTCGATGCTCTACCACGCGCTGCCCACCGTGCGGGCGTGGCGCGCTAAGCAGTTGTTTCAGGTGCTCGACCACAGCGCCATTTACCTGTTGATTGCCGGCACCTACACGCCATTCACGCTGGGCGTGCTGCGCGGCCCGTGGGGCTGGACGCTGTTTGGCCTGGTCTGGGCTATGGCGTTAGGTGGCATTCTGGCCAAGTCGTTTGCAGGCATTCGCTGGCCGCGCTTGTCAACCATGCTGTACCTGGCCATGGGCTGGATTGCCGTGATCGCCGTCAAGCCGATGTGGCAGCTCATGCCGGGCTGGGGCCTGTTCTGGCTGGTGGCCGGTGGGCTGGCTTACACCGGCGGCGTGGTGTTTTTTGTGTTGGACGAGCGCGTGAAATACGCGCACTTCGTGTGGCATCTGTTCGTGGCCGCTGGCACAGCTTGCCACTGCGTGGCGGTGTTTTATTACGCGCGGTAGTCTGTCTGCGGGGGTAAGGCAGCCCTGAGAAATTGACACCGCTAACTTCATGCTGCATGATGGCATGAAGTGCGCTCAGCCGCTTTGACCTCAACCCTCAACACATACAAGGTAAGCGCTATGCTCAAGGAAGTTGGTGCCAGCGGCCAGATCTCGCTGGGTAAAAAGTACGCCGGTTGCCTGTTCGACATGGTGTTCTACCCGGACGGCCGGGTCGAGCTGGTGCCGATGAAGGCCGTGCCCGCCGTGCAAGACGCCCCGCAGGACGCGGTGCATGAAGAGCGCGCCGCCTACCGAGTCGGTGACGGCTGGTTAACCCCGGAGAGGCTTGCCGCACGCGAGGCCGCTTATGCCCGCAGCCCAGCGGAGGTCGAGGCCGCCCGCGATCAGTGGGAGCTTGAGAACAAGGAGGCGATCGAGGCCATGAACCAGCGCATGGCCAAAATAGGCTCCATGGGCCACCGTGTTCATGCCTGGAAGCAGGCCAAAAAGCAGGCGCTGGCCCGTACAGCGGCAGACGCTGGCAATAAAGATGCACCGCAAGGGCCCCATGGCGCAGTTTGACGTGTACCCCAATCCGGTTGAAGAACTCAGGCCATCGCACCCCTATGTGTTGCAAATCCAAAGTGGTTTTTTAAAGAACCCAGTGGCCGTGATCGTTATCCCGCTGGCGCGCCTGGTGCCCGATACGTCATCGGTCGAACGACTCAACCCCGTGTTTGAAGTGGCTGGCGAGAAGGTTCTGCTGGAGGTGTTGGGCATCACCTCGTTCGAGCCCAGCGACCTGCGCCGCCCGGTGGTCAATCTGACCCACGACGCCGATGCCATCTGGGCCGCGCTCGACTACGCCGTGCACGGCTACTGAACGGTTAACACCCCAACTCGGCACCCCGCACCCCACACCCATGACCCCCCAAACCTTTATCGCCAAGTGGGGCCCCGGCGGCCCCGCCTTTGAATTGAACGAAGAGCAGGGCGCACAAAGCCACTTTCTGGATCTGTGCGACCTGCTGGACGTGCCTAAACCCGGCAGCGAAGCGGGCTACCGCTTTGAAGAAAAAAGCGCCGTGATTGGTGGGCGCACCGGCTACGCCGACGTGTTCAAAAGCGCAACCTTCGCCTGGGAAAACAAAGCCCCCGGCAAAAACCTGATCGACGCGCTGCGGCAGCTGCAAAACTACAGCCTGGCGCTGAACAACCCGCCCATTCTGGTCGTGTGTGACCGGCTCGTGATTCGTGTTTACAGCCAGTTCAACGGACACCCCACCGAAACGTTTGACACCCTGCTGGCCGAGCCGGACCAGCCCGAAAAACTCGCAAGGCTGCGCCGCATCTGGCTAGACCCTGAGAGCTTTCGCCCCAAGAAAACCAGCCGCGACATCACCGAGGCCGCCGCCAAAAGCTTTGCCACTCTGGCCGACAGCCTGCGCCGCAACTACAAGCCCCCCGCAGGCACCCCAGGCGCTGGCCCCAGCATCGCTTTAGGCCCGGCGTCGCCGCATTTTCAAGCCCACGCCGACGACGTGGCCCACTTCCTGACCCAGTGCCTGTTTTGCTTTTTTGCCGAAGACGTGGGCCTGCTGCCCGGCCGCATGTTTGAGGGCCTGGTTAACAACCGCCGCTTCACCAGCGACAAATTCACCCTTGCCCTGGGCAACCTGTTCACCGCCATGCGGGACGGCGGCCTGTACGGCAACGACGACATTCCCTGGTTCAACGGCGGCCTGTTCAAACGCATTAATGTGCCGTCCCTGAGCGTGCTGGAAATGACCGAGCTGCGCAACGCCGCCGCGCTGAACTGGTCGGCCATTGACGTGTCGATTTTCGGCACCTTGTTTGAGCGCGGGCTTGACCCCAGCAAGCGCAGCCAACTCGGCGCGCACTACACCGACCCCGCCACCATCATGCGCATCATCGAGCCCGTTCTGCAGCGCCCGTTGCTACAACTATGGGAGCAGTGCAGGCAGCAAATACATGGACTACAGGCCAAAAGTAAGCGAAAAGGCGATAAAAACAACCTACTGGCCCGCACCGCCTTCATCGGCTGGCTTGACCAGCTCAAAGCCTTCCGCGTGCTCGACCCGGCCTGCGGCAGCGGCAACTTTTTATTCCTCGGACTCAAAGCGCTCAAAGATATCGAACTGGCCAGCCACCTCGAAGCCGCCGCGCTGGGCCTGGACCGCGAGGCAGATTTGGTGACCGGCCCGCACAACCTGCTGGGCATTGAGCTGAATGAATACGCCGCTGAACTAGCCCGCGTGACGGTGTGGATTGGCGAGCTGCAGTGGCGGCTGACACACGGCTTTGACTTCAAAACCAACCCCGTGCTGGAACCCCTGGACCACATCGAGTGCCGCGACGCGCTGATCGACTGGGTGCCCGCGCCACCGGGGCGGGGCACTGGCGGCGACGAGCCAGCGCCCCGTGCGGTGGAAGCCGCTTGGCCCTGGGCGAGTGTGGTGGTGGGGAATCCGCCGTTTTTGGGTGGGAGTAAAAAGCGGCGGGAGCTCGGGGATGCGTACTTCGAGGCGCTGGACAGCGTGTTCAAGGGCCGTGTGCCCGGCGGCGCTGATCTGGTCTGTTATTGGTTTGACAAGGCGCGTTTGGCGATTGAGCGTAGTGGCTTGGGCGCCGCAGGTTTCGTTGCAACGCAGAGCATTCGCAGTGGTTCCAATCGGGTCGTGCTGGAGGCCATCACGCGCAAGGTCGCTATTTTTGACGCTTGGAGCGACGAAGCCTGGGTGAATGAAGGGGCGGCTGTTCGAGTGTCTCTGGTGAGTTTTGGCTGGGGCGCGTGCTGCTTCTTGAATGGCGAGCCAGTGGATGGCGTAAACGCCGAATTGGGGTCGTCGCTCGCCGCTGATATGTCGTTGGCGATGTCGCTGAAAGAAAACCGCAACGTAAGCTTTGAGGGCACAAAAAAATATGGCGACTTTGACGTGTCCGGGCAGTTGGCGCGCCACTGGCTGAGCCTGCCTAATCCGCACGGTCGCCCCAATTCCGACGTCGTCAAGCCCTGGCGGAACGGGCAGGACATCTCCGCGCGGCTCAGTGACACGTGGATTGTTGATTTTGGGGTTTTGCATTCAGAGGCTGACGCTGCCCTTTTTGAACTTCCGTTTGCGTGGCTGCAACGCTTCGTGAAACCGACCAGAACCGCTCTGCCCGATGGGCCGGCCCGCAAACTGTGGTGGTTGCATGAACGGCCGAGGCCTGCACTACGCCTAGCCGTCGCGTCGCTGCACCGTTACATCGCGACGATTCGCGTCGCCAAACACCGTTTTTTTGTTTTTTTAGACGCGACCGTGTTGCCAGATACGCGACTCAATGTCATAGCACGTGCAGACGACACCACCTTCGGCATCCTTTCCAGCCGCCTGCACGAAGTCTGGTCGCTGGCCAATGCGTCCATGCACGGCGTCGGCAATGACCCGACCTACAACGCCAAGTCGTGCTTTGAAACCTTCCCTTTCCCCAGCGGCTTGACCCCTGCCGACACGGCGCACCAGACCACCGAAACGCTGCCGGGCGGTGAAATCATCCCTGCGGGGCTCCCTGGACCATCAATTGAGGCTATTTTAGCGTCAAATCAGCCGCTAGCCCATGTGTTTACTACCGGGGCAGCTATCAAAAAAGTAGTGAAGGTCTCGGATGTTCGCACCCACGCCATCCGCATCGCACAGGCGGCGTACCGGCTGAATGCGCTGCGTGAGGCCTGGCTCAACCCGCCGGAATGGACGCAGCGCCTGCCTGAGGTAATTCCCCTGGGCATGGCCAGCAGCGCTTACCCTGACCGCATCGTCGCCAGACCGGGCCACGACAAAGACCTGGCCGAGCGCACGCTGACCAAGCTCTACAACAAGCGCCCGGCGTGGCTGGCGGCAGCACACCACACGCTGGACGCGGCGGTGGCCGCCGCTTACGGCTGGGTTGACTACAGCGCCAACATGGCGGACGACGAACTGCTCAAGCGGCTGCTGGCGCTGAACCTGGCGCGTGCGGTACGGTGAGCCCGGGGGGCGAGCTTTGCGGGTGGGGCGCCTGACTCAAGAAAAAATGACAGAAAAAACGCCAGCAAGTAGCACGTTGCGCTGTGCGTCTGCCGGTAGCTGACGGGGGGTGGTGGGCCTGACCAATTTCTAACTGCTCTCTGCTATCTAAGTTGTAGCTGTCGAGGCAGTCAGTACCTGGACTACAGGCCGATTTGGATTAAAAAACTGTTGCAAGGCTACCTTGGGGGCCAGCGCCCACTCAGTTTGAGCACCCTGCGCGATCGATTGTGTTTATCGCCGTCACGGCACATGGAGCCAAATTTCGTTGCGGCGCAAAAACGGCAGTGAAAACGGGCTGTTGTAGCGTGATGAAATGGGCTCACCCTGGGTGGCAATGCCTGCTTCAGCCAGCGCCCCGCGCAGGGTTTCAAGTTGCGCGTTGTAAGTGCTTTGCGCCCATGTGCCTGAAAAGCGAATCACGGCGACGGTGTTACCCGGCACTTCCCGCAGTTTCACGGCGGCGTCCAGCGGTTCGGGTAACGTCGCCAGGGTGTAGTCCTTGGGCATCACAAACTGCACCAGAAAGCCGCCGGGTGCGGCTGCCTGCGTCACGGGGGCGGTCATTTCCAGCTTGGTGGCCACCGGCGGTGCGCTGGCGGGCGTTTGGGTCACGGGAGCTGTCATGGCCAGCTTGCGTTCGCCCTTGTTGCGACCAAAAATGTAGCCGCCCAACAATTTGAAACCCTGGCTGCCGGCCTCGCTCGCCGGGCCGGGTACCAACACTTCGGCTACCAGATAGGGCGCATATTTGCGCACCTCAAAAACGTCAGTTTTTTGCAAGACGGTGTACGTGGGCTCGTCAATGGCGTGGGCTGCAGGTGACATGGCTGCCAATACTAAGGTGAAAAGGAAACCAGCAAGTGTCGTCAATCGGGCGGTCATGGTGTGCTTTCATGGTTTTACGCGGCTCATGCCTGAATGGGCGGCCGCTGCAGGCCGGAAAAAAGCGTCAAACAACGCGGTGAGGGCGGCAAAGTCTTTGTTGAAGCGGGCCCGGTTCACAAAGTAGGCTTCTGCCGCCACGGCAAAAAACTCCGCCGGGTTGGTTGCGCCATAGGCGTCGAGCCAAGGCGCTTCGGCGCCGAAGCGCTCGGCCATCGCCACCTGGTCGCAAAAGCTCTCGAAGCTGGCTTGCATCGCCTGCTGCCACTGGGCTTTAGCCACGCGTGAGGGCAGGGGCGGGCAGCCGTTGGCGGTGCCAGTTTTCATGTCGATCTTATGGACGAACTCGTGAATCACGACATTGTGGCCGCGCTGCGCCAGCGCCCCGGCGCCCTGCACATCTTGCCAGCTCAGGGTGACGGGCCCGCCAGCCATCGCCTCGCCGACCAGCGCTTCGCTGTAGTGGTGCACCACGCCTGCGGCGTCGCGTCGTTCGCGCCGGGCCAGCATGGCGCCGGGGTGCAGCACGATGCCGGTGAAGTCGTCATACAGCTTGAGCGCCGACGCCTCGGAGCCGTCCAGGTGCAGCAGCGGCAAACACGCCTGCGCGGCCACCGCCACCGCCATGGCGTCGGTCACCACCAGCGCGCGGGCGCCGCTGAACTCTTTTTGCGCCAAGAACCGGCTGGCCAGGCGGTGCAGCCGCATTCGGTCGGCCTGGCGAAGCACTGCCAGAAAGGGAAATTCAGCCAGCGTGCGCTGCCACAGCGCAGCGGGAATGGGTGGGGGGCTGCGGCTGAACCACCTGCCCAGCGCGTTGGCAATTCGCGCCAGGGGGCGTCGCCGTGGGGCTTGGTGTCGTTGCTGCATACGAGGTGGGCTTTGAGCGCTCAGAAAAAATAAAAGGTCAAGCAAGGCAGCAAGCGGCGCTGCAAACGCGCTAGCCTTATTGCCGCAGATGAGGCGTTGCCCTCAGAATATCAACTGCGCCCTTTCATGCGTTTGTCAAAGCGTTGGTCGGCGTCGTCGGCCAGCGTTGTTGATTACCTTGTGCTGATTGCTCCATCATTTTCAACTCGCGGCCCAGGCCGCCCGGAAACTCCGACCATGCCCGACCTGAAAGTGCCTGAACTGGCAGCTCCCAAAGCGCTCCCCTTCGCCACCCTGCGCCAAATACCGCGCGGCGTGTGGTTGCTGGGTTTCGTGAGCCTGCTGATGGATATTTCGTCAGAAATGATTCACAGCCTGTTGCCGCTGTTCATGGTGGGCACGCTGGGCGCGAGTGCACTGACGGTGGGCTTGCTGGAAGGGCTGGCCGAGTCGACCGCGCTGGTTGTCAAGGTGTTTTCGGGCGTGTTGTCGGACTACCTGGGGCGGCGCAAGGCGCTGGCGGTGCTGGGTTACGCGCTGGGAGCCCTGAGCAAGCCGCTGTTTGCACTGGCTCCTGGCATGGGCCTGGTGGTGACCGCGCGGCTGCTGGACAGGGTGGGCAAGGGCATTCGCGGCGCGCCGCGTGATGCGCTGGTGGCTGACCTAGCGCCGCCGCACTTGCGGGGGGCGGCGTTTGGCCTGCGCCAGTCGCTGGACACGGTAGGCGCTTTTGTCGGCCCGCTGATGGGGGTGGCGCTGATGCTGCTGTGGGCCAACGACTTTCGGGCGGTATTTTGGGTAGCGGTGGTGCCTGGCGTGCTGGCGGTGGCGTTGCTGGCCTGGGGGCTGACCGAGCCGCCAGCGCCCAGTGGCGCAGCGCGCACCAACCCCATCAGCCGCGCCAACTTGCGGCGCCTGGGCGCGCCTTACGTGTGGGTAGTGGCGGTGGGGGCTGTATTCACTCTGGCGCGGTTCAGTGAGGCGTTTTTAGTACTGCGCGCCGCGCAAAGTGGGTTGCCGCTGGCCTGGGTGCCAGGGGTGATGGTGGCCATGAACGCGGTGTATGCGCTGTCGGCCTACCCGTTTGGCAAGCTGTCAGACCGGGTCAGCCGCACCGCGCTGCTGGCGCTGGGCCTGTTGGTGCTGCTCGGGGCAGACCTGGTGTTGGCGTCCAGCACCCACTGGGCCGTGCTGCTGGCAGGTGTGGCGCTGTGGGGCGTGCACATGGGCATGACGCAGGGGCTGCTGGCCACGTTGGTGGCCGACACTGCACCCGCTGACCTGCGGGGCACTGCCTTTGGGGTTTTCAATCTGGTGAGCGGCCTGGCCATGCTGGTGGGCAGTGGCCTGGCCGGGCTGGTGTGGGACCAGGCGGGTGCCGAGTGGACGTTTTACGGGGGTGCGGGCTTTTGCGTGCTGGCGTTGCTGGCTTTGGGCTTGCGGCACGCCCACGCGCGGCGACCTGCCAGTGGCTGACGCGTCAGCTTAAACCGGTGCTGGTGCCAGCAGGTCAATGCGTTGCAAGCCGCTGGCAGTCAGGCGCAGCACTTGGGCGCGCGGTGGCGTCGCGCTCGTGTCCCAGTCGCTGAGCACCACGCGCGTTTCTGCGGGGCCGAGCACATGGTCTGCCGGCTGGTGGGTGTGGCCGTGAATCAACGTGTGGGCGTTGGTTTCATGCAGCCACTGGCGTGACAAGGCGGTGTCGGCGTCGGCAAATGACGGCGTGGTCTGCTTGCTGGCTTCGCTTTGCTGTCGCATGTGGCGTGCCATGGCCTGGCGCTCGGCCAGGGGCTTGGCAAGGAAGTCGGCCTGCCAGGGTGCGCTGCGAACTACACGGCGAAACTGCTGGTAGGGCTCATCGTTAAGGCACAGTGCATCGCCGTGCGACAGCAGCCAGCGCTGGCCTGCAAACGCCAGCGTGCACGGGTCGTGCAGCAACTGGGCGTGGCAGCGTGCCATCAGCGCGTCGCCGACCAGAAAGTCGCGGTTGCCATGCATGAAAAACAGCGCCAAGCGCTGCGCAGCCAGTTGCATGACGTCAGCACACAAGGCTTCAAAAGGCGGCTGCGAATCGGTGGCGCTGACGTTTACTGCGTCATCCCCCACCCACACCTCGAACAGGTCGCCGAGGATGAACACCGCGTCGGCTGGCGTGTGCTGCAGGTAATGCTGCCAGGCGCCGACCGTGGCGGGCTCGCTGGCTTGCAAATGCAGGTCTGAAATGAAATCGACCGTGCGCCAGCTGGCGGGAGCGTTAATCTCCGCCAACTGGGGCACGGTCGTGGTCAAGGGCTACAGGACGCTGAAGCGTTACAGCACCAAGGCTTTTTCGATGATCACATCGGCCACAGGCACGTCGCCGTGGCCCATCTTGTTGCCGGTTTTGACGCCTTCGATCTTGTCGACGACGTCGGCTCCTGACACGACCTTGCCGAACACGGCATAGCCCCAGCCTGAACCGCTTGGCGAGGTGTGGTTAAGAAAGCCGTTGTTCGACGCGTTGATGAAAAACTGTGAGCTCGCTGAGTGCGGCTCGTTGGTGCGCGCCATGGCCACGGTGTATTTGTCGTTTTTCAAGCCGTTGGTGGCTTCGTTTTCAATGTTGGCCGCTGTTGGCTTTTGTTTCATGCCAATTTCAAAGCCACCGCCTTGCACCATGAAGCCCGGAATGACGCGGTGGAATACCGTGTTGCTGTAATGGCCGTTGTTGACGTAGCTCAAAAAGTTGGCCACGGTTTTCGGCGCTTTGGCCGCATCGAGTTCCAGTGTGATGACGCCGTGGTCTTTGATGTGCAGTTCGACTTTTGGGTTGCTCATGAGGGGTCCTTGAGGTGATTAGGAGTGAAAAAGGATGGGAACGAATTATTTGACGAGCGTGGCCGACTTGATGACGACCGGTGTTTTGGGCACGTCGCTGGGAAACGGGCCACCCGCACCTGTAGGCAAGGCCTTGATTTTATTGACCACGTCCATGCCGCTCACGACCTTGCCGAACACGGTGTAGCCATAAAGCTGCGCTGCCCCCAGCAATTTGGCGCGCGGGGTGTTTTTGTAGGTCTGGCCCTGGAAGGTGAATTCAGGCACCGGGTCGCCGGGCGGAATCAGGGTGGGGTTTAGAAACTCGTTGTCTTTCACATTGATAAAAAATTGGGATGACGCCGAGTTCGGGTCATTGGTGCGGGCCATGGCCAACGTGCCTTCAACGTTTTTAGAACCACCTTTTTCAAGCGCTTCGCGGCCTTCGTGGGCTACCGGGGGCCGGGTGGGTTTTTCGGCGTAGTTGGCATCGTAGCCACCGCCTTGCACCATGAAATTGCTGATGACGCGGTGAAAAATCGTGCCGTCGTAGTGTTTGTCCTTGACGTACTGAAGAAAGTTTTCGACGGTTTTAGGGGCTTTGTCGGGGTAGACCTCGACTACGAAATCGCCCTCCGTGGTGACAAATTTCACCTTGGGCGCTGCGCCTGATTGCGCGAACACCGGCAGGGCAAGCCCGGCGCTGCCCGCCATGACGACTACGGCAGCGGCGAGCGCCGCCCGGCGGGCAACACCTCTTGAGAACAAATTAGACATTAGCATCACACCATCCCTTCAAAAAATATGGTCCAGCGGCTACCCTGGCGGCTCCAGTACTGGCGCTTGGTGCGCCCGGTTCGGGTGCCCTTGATCAGCTCGGAAAAAGTGACCACCATGGTATCGCTGCTGTCGGTCCAGCGCAGGTAGGACACGTCCTTGAGTTCCACGCCACGCCCGGCTTGCTGTTTAACCTCGGCCAGCAGCGAGGGTTTCCAATCGGCAAGCGTTTTGCCCAGCGCGCTGAAGTCGTCTGAATACCACTGGCTGATCTGGATGATGTCGCCAGCGGATTTCGCCTTACTCCACCCTTGCAGGGCGGTCTCGAATGATTGTGTATCTGCTTTGAGCGATACCGGCGGCACCCATTTCAGGCTTTGCGCAATCACCACAGGCGTGCTGCGAATTTCAACCGTTTTGACGATGCGCGCGAGGTCTGGGTTGGCAATGGCCACACATCCGTCGGTCGACAGGGGTGGGCGCGAATAGTGCGTGGGCGGTGTGCCGTGCAGCCAAATGCCGCTGCCCGTCTTGCCGCGCCGGATGTCCAGCTGGTTGGGGTAGTTGATGGGCAACGCGCCTGATCCGTAAAAATCCTTGAGCGACCTGCGGTTCAAATTGCTGGTGATGAAGTACACGCCCAGCGGTGTGCGCTGATCGCCTTCCACCGATTTCTCGATGCCCGACTTGCCGACCGACACGTAGTAGTCGGCAACGAGCCTCATTCCGGTGGCGGTGTTTTCGAACAGGTACAACCGGGAGCGCGACGTGTCCACCGCAATGGCGTGGCGGTTGCGGGGGGACAGGGCTAAAAACTGCGACGGAATGGTGGCGGGCGGCGGGCGCTCGCGCAGCGCCTTGATGCGCAACTGCGACTCCTGCCGCAATTCGGCCAGTTGCAATGCGCCGGTCTGGGCGATGGTGTCGGGCACGTCGCCCAGCACGCGCACCGGCCGGGTCTGGCCCGCCAGCAGGTCGCCATAAACCAGTTGGGCCAGCTGAAAGTTGGGGTGGTCTTTGACCAGGGCTTCGACCTTGCGCAGGGCCTGGCGGCTGCTGGCCTGGCCGATCAGTTTGTAGACCTCAATCAGGCGCGCTTCGATTTCGCCGCCAGGTGCCTCCCGGGGCTGAACCTTCTCCCGGGCGGTCACGAGCATCACAGCCGTGCTTGTGGTGCGGTGTTTGCTGTCAACCGCGTGCGGTGGCTTCTCATGGGCGGGGGCTGAAACAGCGCCAGCTGTCAGCAGCGGTGCCGTCAGCAGCCAGACGGTAGCCACGCGCGTAAGCGCCGCAGAGTTGCTAAAAAAGCCAGAAACTTGGGGGGAAGGGCGACGACAGGACAGCGTCGGATCCGAGTTGCCTTCGCTCATCAACCGCCTGTGTATTCCTTGACGATGACCCAGCGCTCACCAACCTTGGCCAGATCGAGCGTCTTGTGACTGGACACATTCAGCGCGTCGGCACTGTAGTCCTGCTTGAATGTGGCTGTGGCTCGGTTGCCCTGAACATTCACCGCCAGATTGGACAGCTTCACGCTGATGCTGGACTTGCCAATAATGCGCGCGCGGCGGTCTGATTCCCAAACTTTGCGGGCTTGTTTGCCAGGCGTGTCGAAGTTGCCGCCATAGCTGCCCAGATAAGCCGACACGTCTTTAGACGACCAGGCTTGCGCCCAGGCGCGCACAGCGGCTTCAACCTCTTTGCTGTCGCCCGAGATGGCGTTGGCAGGTGCGGGTGCAGGTGTGGATTCGGGAATTGTTGGTGCGACTGTTGGCGGTTTCACCACGGCTGGGGGCGTGGCGACAGCTGGCGCTGGTTTTACAGCGGCAACAGCCGGTGCGGATGCTGGCGCTGCAGGCTTGGACGCTGGCACAGCGGCAGGCGCGGTGGTCACAGGCGCTGCTGCGACAGGCTTTTGCGTTGACTTGGTGTCCGAAATGAACAAATTGCGAATTAACGCCAATTTGGGCTGGACAGCGGCGTTGCTGCTGTCCAGCTGTAACGCCTTGCCGTAAGCCTGACTTGCCAGACGTGCATACACGTCACCGAGGTTTTCGTGCGCAGTGGCATAACTCGGGTTGGTGCGAATGGCCATTTCCAGGGCCGCACGCGCCTTGTCAAACTGGCTCTGCCCGGCATACAGCACCGCTAGGTTGTTGTAAGGCTCAGGCAGCTCGGGGTAGTCCTGCGTGATCTGGGTGAACGTCGCAATTGCTTCATTGGTTTTGCCGGCTTCCGTTTGCACCACGCCTTTGATGAAGCGCATCTGCGGGTCACGCGGTTTGGCCGCAAGGTATTGATCGGCCTTGGCCGTCGCCTCCGGCAACTGGCCCGCGCGCATCAGCCGGGTGACCTCTGAGTAATCGTCAGCATGGGCCAGTGGCGCCGACAACATCGCAGCGACGACTGCCCAGCGTAGAGCAATGGCGAGGGGGTGGCGGGTAAACACGGTGGGCATGCGCATGGACGTCTCGCTAAATTTTGATTCCGCCGGTCTTCGAACCAGTTGATTTGAATGAATTGCGGCCAGCATACCGGTGTTGAATAAGACATCACCACCTTTTGACCGCCAACTCCTAAAGTTAACACTTGTGCCGAGGCGCCAGCCTGCGTTTTCAGCGGCACCGCGTTGGTCAGTTGCCACGCGGATGCCAAAAATTCACAGGCCTGTGCTGGCCACACCCAACGCCGATTTGCGGCTGGATATACTAAAAGATTGTAGCTGAGGGGTGTCGGCAGGCTGGATGCTCAGGTACTTGGTGTGCTGACATGAACGGTGTTCTCGATCTGTGTGATGACCAGTGAGCGGACCTGCTTCAGGCGGGGTCGGTAATTGGCTAAAGGCGCGTCATCAGGCGGCGTGGGTCGGGTTGATACCCCAGACTGTCACCCCGCAGTCTGCCTCGGCTATGCCCCCCCCCCTTGTCGCTGTGCGTTTGGTGTCGTGTCGTCCCTTTCACTTTTGCTCTAGCCGTATCGTCGGCCGTTGTGCTTTTTCGGCTTCCAGCCCTGCCCACTGTCACCCCTTCCTCATGAGCCTTCGCATTTACAACACGCTGTCGCGCGAAGTGGAAAACTTCACGCCATTGATCCCCGGCCAGGCCCGCATGTACGTGTGCGGAATGACCATTTATGACCTTTGCCACATCGGGCACGCCCGCATGATGATGGCATTCGACATCGTGCAGCGGTGGCTTAAAATCAGTGGGTTTGACGTGACCTATGTGCGCAACATCACGGACATCGAGGACAAGATCATTCGCCGCGCCGTTGAGCGCAACATCTCCATTCGCGAGCTGACCACTGAGATGCTTGCCGCCATGCACCGCGACATCGGCCTGTTGGGCATTGAGCCCCCGACGTTGGAGCCGCGGGCCACCGAATACGTGCCGCAAATGCTCGACATGATCAAGGCGCTGGAGACCAAGGGGCTGGCGTACCGCGCTGTCGCCGGTGAGTCGGGTAATTCGGGCGTGGGCAGTGACGTCAACTTTGCTGTTCGCAAGTTTCCAGGCTACGGTAAGTTGTCAGGCAAATCGCTGGACGAACTGCGTGCCGGGAACCGTGTGGCGGTGGCGGACGGCAAAAAAGACCCGCTCGACTTTGTGTTGTGGAAATCTGCCAAGGCGGGCGAGCCGGCCGATGCGCAATGGGACAGCGCCTATGGCAAAGGGCGCCCCGGCTGGCACATTGAATGCTCGGCCATGAGCTGCGCCCTGCTGGGTGAGACCTTTGACATTCACGGCGGCGGGGCCGATTTGCCTTTTCCGCACCACGAGAACGAGATTGCTCAGAGCGAAGGTGCCCATGGCAAGCCGATGGCCCGATTTTGGGTACACAACGCTTTTGTGCAAATTGACAACGAGAAAATGTCGAAAAGCCTGGGCAACTTTTTCACCATTCAGGAGGTGGTGACGAAGTACGACCCGGAAACCGTGCGTTTCTTTCTGGTGCGCACCCACTACCGCACCCCCTTGAATTACAGCGATGTTCATTTGAATGACGCCAGAGCTTCCTTGAGGCGTCTGTACACCGCGCTCAACCATGTGCCGCCCGCGGATGGGGTGATCGACTGGACGCAACGCTTTGCGGCACGCTTCAAAGAGGCCATGGACGAAGACTTCGGCACGCCCGAGGCGGTGGCCGTGTTGTTCGAGTTGGCCGGAGAGGTCAACAAGACAGGCTCCAGCGAGTTGGCCGGACTGCTCCTACGCCTGGGTGGATGCCTGGGGTTGTTGCAGGCAGCGCCCGCCGCTTATCTGCAGTCAGGCGCCGCACTGGACGAGGCCAGCATTCAGGCGTTGATCGCCGCGCGCACCGAGGCCAAGGCCAACAAGAACTTTGCCGCCGCTGACCAGATTCGTCAGAGCCTGGCGGCGCAGGGCATTGTGCTGAAAGACACGGCAGCGGGCACGACATGGGTGGTTCGGAAATGATATCGGTTTTATTCGGGTTTTTGAGCTATTTCGGTCGCTCGTCGGCGTTTCCACTGCCTATCTCGCTATGAAAAAAGAAGCAACGGCAAGTATGGCGGCTGCCGGAATGATGGGCGTGCCGGTGGCGGCTGAGGCGATCTTTGAGGCCCTGATTGCCGTGCCGCAGCCTGACTATTGGCAGGACGCTTGCAAGCATCTGGTAAAAAAAGACCGGGTGATGAAACGCCTGATTCCCCAGTTTCCGAACACCACCATTCCGTCGCGCGGTGACGCGTTTGGCACGTTGGCGCGCAGCATTATTGGCCAGCAGATTTCTGTGAAGGCAGCACAAACGGTGTGGCACCGCTTTGCCGCACTGCCCAAAACTATGACGCCCGCGGCCGTTCTCAAGCTCAAGGTGGACGACATGCGTGGGGCTGGTTTGAGTGCCCGCAAGGTCGAATACTTGGTAGATCTGTCGATTCACTTCGACACCGGCGCTGTGCATGTCAAGGACTGGGACGCGATGGACGACGAAGCCATCATTGCCGAGCTAGTGGCCATTCGCGGCATTGGCCGCTGGACCGCCGAAATGTTCCTGATTTTTTACCTGACACGTCCCAATGTTTTGCCGCTAGATGATGTCGGGCTGATCAATGGCATCAGCAAAAACTATTTTTCGGGTGAATCGGTGAGCCGCAGCGACGCACGTGAGGTGGCGGCTGCCTGGGCGCCGTATTGCAGTGTGGCAACTTGGTATATTTGGCGCTCGCTGGACACCGTGCCTGCCGTTTAAGGCCTGCGCCCCATGCGTTTGGTGCGGGCAAAACATATTTCAAGACTCTTTAAGGAGCGTACATGGCCAAAAAGACCTTTCTCGACTTCGAGCAACCGATCGCGGAACTTGAGGGAAAAATCGAGGAACTCCGGTATGTTCAAACTGAATCCGCTGTGGATATTTCCGAGGAAATTGAGCAGCTTGCCAAGAAAAGCCAGCAGCTCACCAAAGACATTTACAGTGACCTGACACCCTGGCAGATCACCAAGATTGCACGTCACCCAGAGCGGCCCTACACGCTGGACTACATTCGTGACATCTTCACCGACTTTGTCGAGCTTCATGGCGACCGGCATTTCTCAGACGATTTGAGCATTGTGGGCGGTCTGGCCCGCTTCAATGGCACGGCCTGCATGGTGCTGGGCCAGCAAAAGGGGCGCGACACGAAAGAGCGCGGTTTGCGCAACTTTGGCATGAGCAAACCCGAGGGTTACCGCAAAGCACTGCGGTTAATGAAGACCGCTGAAAAGTTCGGTCTGCCGGTGTTCACCTTTGTGGACACACCGGGCGCTTACCCAGGCATCGACGCCGAGGAGCGTGGCCAGTCTGAAGCGATTGGCCGCAACATCTTCGAGATGGCGCAGCTGGAGGTTCCGATCATCACCACCATCATTGGCGAGGGCGGCTCTGGCGGCGCATTGGCGATTTCGGTGGCCGACCAGGTCGTGATGCTGCAGTATTCGATCTATTCCGTCATCAGCCCCGAGGGCTGCGCATCGATCTTGTGGAAAACGTCCGACAAGGCCGAAATGGCGGCTGAGGCTCTGGGCATCACCGCGCACAGGCTCAAGGCTCTAGGCGTGATCGACAAAATCGTGAACGAACCTGTGGGCGGTGCCCACCGCGACCACAAGCAGATGGCCGCGTTTTTGAAGCGCGCACTCAATGACGCGTTTCGCCAGGTCAGCGACCTCAAGGTCAAGGACCTGCTGGACCGCCGCTATGACAAGCTGCAGAGCTTTGGCCGATTCACCGACACCAAAGCCGACGCTAAGTAGGGCGCATCGGCCGACGGGCTTGGCGAGGGGAGCCAGTGGCGGCGCATCGGCAGCGACCAACCCGGCGTTGGAGGCGCTTGCTGCATTCGCACTAGCCCACCCGTTTTCAGCAGATTCGGGTGCTGGCCAGGTTGGCGTTGCCTACAGCGGCGGCGCCGATTCCACCGCGCTGCTGTTGGCCGCGACTGCTTTGTGGCCGGGCAGAGTACAGGCACTGCATATTCACCACGGCCTGCAAGCTGCGGCGGATGACTTTGTGGTGGTGTGCCAGCGAACCTGTGAGCGGCTTGGCGTTCCCTTGGATGTGCTGCGCGTCAACGCCCAGGCTGCATCAGGCGACAGCCCCGAAGACGCAGCCCGGCGCGCGCGCTACCGGGCGCTAAGCCAAGCCGCGCTGAGCCATAGCCTCGTCAGTGTGCTGCTAGGACAGCATGCCGACGACCAAGTCGAAACGGTGTTGTTAGCGCTCAGCCGCGGTGCGGGGCTGCCTGGGTTGGCCGCCATGCCGGCCCAGTTTCGCCGGGGCGGCATGCTGTTTCAGCGGCCGTTGTTGTGCGTTCCTGCGTACGTGCTAAGGGGGTGGTTACAAGCGCAGCACATCGCATTTGTAGACGACCCCAGCAACCGTGACGAGCGCTACACGCGCAACCGCATTCGTGCACAGTTATTGCCGGTGCTGGGCCAGGTGTTTCCACAGTTCACGCAAACCGTGGCCCGCAGCGCCCAACACGCTGCACAAGCCCAAGGCCTGCTGGACGAGCTGGCGGCGCAGGATTTATTGCAAACCGGCAGCCCACCCGTGTTGGGTCGGCTTCAACAGCTCTCGTCGGCGCGCCAGTCCAACGTGATCAGGCATTGGCTGGCGCAGGCGCATCAGGCAGCACCCAGTACGGCGCAGCTGGCGCAGCTGGTCCGTCAGGTAGCGGCCTGCACCACGCGTGGTCACCGCATTCATTTGAGGGTGGCGGGGGGCCATGTGCACCGGCTGGGCGATGCACTTCAGTACGTTGCAGCTTCAGAAAAGGCGATGCCTGGAGTCGCTTGAGTGGGGCGGGCGCGTGGGGTGCTTGCGTTGAGACGCTGGATATAATCAGGGGCTTTGCTTGCCCTGTTTGAAAGCCGGCCGAGGAAGACTAAACCGACGTTCGGCGGTCCGCGATTGTTGCCGCCAGTCCAAGCAGCCCAACGAGCCCCATCAACCCACTTGAAGTCCCCGAGTAACCAAGCAATGGCCCTGATCGTTCATAAATACGGCGGTACCTCCATGGGGTCCACCGAGCGTATTCGCAATGTTGCCAAGCGTGTGGCCAAGTGGGCTCGGGCCGGCCATCAGATGGTGGTAGTGCCCAGCGCCATGAGCGGTGAGACCAACCGCTTGCTCGGTCTGGCCAAAGAACTGGCCCCCTCCAAGCCCACCGATTCCCATTCGCGCGAGCTGGACGCTTTGGCCGCCACGGGTGAGCAGGCATCCAGTGCCTTGCTGGCGATTGCGCTACAGGCTGAAGGCATCCAGGCCGTCAGCTACGCGGGCTGGCAGGTGGCCATAAAAACCAACAGCGCCCACACCAAAGCGCGCATCGAATCGATTGACGACACCCGCGTGCGCGCTGACCTGAATGCTGGCCGCGTGGTGATCATCACAGGGTTCCAGGGGGTCGACGACCACGGCAACGTGACGACGTTGGGGCGTGGTGGCTCGGATACATCGGCAGTCGCCATCGCTGCGGCGTTGCAGGCGCATGAATGCCTGATCTACACCGACGTGGATGGCGTCTACACCACCGACCCCCGGGTGGTGCCTGAGGCGCGTCGTCTGCAGACGGTCAGCTTCGAGGAGATGCTGGAAATGGCCTCGATGGGCTCCAAGGTCTTGCAGATTCGTTCGGTCGAATTTGCGGGCAAGTACAAGGTGCCGCTGCGCGTGCTGTCCAGCTTCACCGACTGGGATATCGACATCACACAAGAAGCCGCGTCCGGCACTTTGATCAGCTTTGAGGAAGACGAAAAAATGGAACAAGCCATCGTGTCGGGCATCGCATTCAATCGCGATGAGGCCAAAATTTCAGTGCTCGGTGTGCCAGACACCCCCGGCATTGCGTACCAGATTCTGGGTGCTATCGCAGATGCCAATATCGAAGTCGATGTGATCATTCAAAACATCAGCAAAGACGGTAAAACTGACTTCAGCTTCACGGTGCACCGCAACGACTACGCCAAGGCGATGGATTTGCTCAAGGCCGAAGTGCTGCCAAAGCTCGGCGCGCAAGAAGTTGCGGGTGACGCCAAGATCTGCAAGGTCAGCATCGTGGGCATCGGTATGCGCAGCCATGTCGGCATTGCCAGCAAGATGTTTCGCGTTTTAAGCGAAGAGGGCATCAACATCCAGATGATTTCCACCAGCGAAATCAAGACGTCTGTGGTAATCGACGAGAAGTACATGGAGCAGGCCGTGCGCGCCTTGCACAAGGCGTTTGATCTGGACCAGCCAACAAGCTGACGCAGGCCCAAAAATCTCGCATGAAGTCGTGAGATAATCTGAGGATTGGAAACGTGACCGAGTGGCCGAAGGTGCTCCCCTGCTAAGGGAGTATGGGGTGTAGAGCCTCATCGAGAGTTCGAATCTCTCCGTTTCCGCCAAGATCAAACGCGCTATCTTCACCGATAGCGCGTTTTTTTTATGCCCCGGTGCTTGTGTCGCCCAGCCAAGAAAATGCATAAAAACAGCCGCTAGCCCACGCATTTACAGCCTGCGCTGCTATCAAATCAGAATAAAAGCCAGAGCCTCAGTCAGCCGATGCGCTCCACCGGCTATTCCAGCTGGACTGTCCACCCGCCTTGTCTAGGTCACGTCGATCCCGTTTGGTCGGCCGGCCGTGGGCCTGGCTGGTTGCGGGCTCAAAGCCCAGGCGGCGCTGTTCGGCTTGCAGGGCTTTGGCTGCCAGGCTTTCAGCCGTTTCTTCATAGAGCAGTTGCGCGGCCGGTGCACCACCACGCTGGTTGCTGATGCCGCGCACCACCAAGGTTCTCGTCACCGGGCCCTGGCGCAGGGTGACGGTGTCGCCAACCTTGACCTCCCGCGCGGGCTTGGCCTCGACGCTGTTGACGTGCACGCGGCCCTTGTCGAGCTCGTCGGCTGCGAGTGAGCGGGTTTTGTAAAAACGTGCGGCCCACAGCCATTTGTCGATACGAAGTTTTTCCATCAGCGCCTTGTCGGTTTGAGGGGAGTTCATGGGTTCAGCATCCATCAGCTGTAGCCTCGCGGCCGAACTTCAAGCAGCTGCCGACAAAGAGGCCAGCGGGAGACGCGCCACGGCGTCCAGTCCGGGGGCCGCTGCTGTGTCGTGTGGGCTGGCAGCCCAGTTGGCGGGGCGGGTCGTCAAAGTGATCGTGCCCCAGCGCCTGGGTAATTTCAAAACAAATGGCCAAGCACAGCCCGGAGCCGCGGGTGCCCGATCGTCCAGCAGAAAACGGTTGAAACAGGCGCTTGGCGAACTCGTCGGTGACACCCGGACCGCTGTCGCTGATGCTCAGCACGGCATCGTCGCCGCTGACCTGCACGCGAACCGACAGCGCGCCGCCGTGAGGGGTGTACTTGATGGTGTTGTGCAGCAGATTGCGGGTCAGCTCGCCCAGCATCCACTCGTGGCAGGCCAAACCGGCCTGGGCTGGCGCAGTTGTTCGACTTTGGCGAGCGTCAGCATCTGGTTGGCCAGGACGGTGGCGCGGTCTACCGTCTGGTTGACGTCACTGAGCGCATCCAGTGCATCGTGATCTCCGCGCAACGCGGATTGCACCTGGACCTTCAGCACCGCCAGCTAGTCGTCAGCGCCCTGGTTCAGCCCTGCGATGCGGTCACCGATCGTGCCGCGCGCCGTCAGAATCAGCACCGGTGCCACCAGGCCCTGGCTGCGCGTCTGGGCAAGCACCTGCAGGCCATCAAGGCCGGGCAGGCTCAGGTCGAGCACCACAACATGGGGATGGGTGTGCAGCCACTGCCCCACGACCTGCGCGCCATCGGTGCAGGATGTCACGACAAAACCGCGTCGTGACAGCGCCCGCATCAGGGCGGTTTGCATGACGCATCGTCTTCAATGAGCAAAAGGTCCAGCGGCGCTGGCATGGCGCCACGTTAGCACCGCCCGAGGCGCTGGCACGCCGTGAAACACGGGCCTCCGCATTTTCCCTAGGTCGTGAGGACAGCTGGTTGACAGCCACACCGCGCATGATCCAGAGTCTCAAGCTCCGACTCACCACACACCACGGGACACACCCTGCACCGCGACACTTTCTTGAAATCTCTTGCCGCCCTGGCCGTGGCAACGGTGGGGGGCAGCTTCCCCCTGTCAGCGCTGGCTGCCGCCAACGTCAAGATGATGATTCCCGCCAACCCCGGTGGCGGCTGGGACACGACCGGCCGCGCGCTTGGTAAGGCGCTGCAAGAGTCGGGCGCCGCCGCTACGGTCACTTTCGACAACAAAGGCGGCGCGGCAGTGGCGCTGGGCCTGGCGCAGTTCGTCAACGGCAGCAAGGGGGACGGCAACGCCATGATGGTGATGGGCGCTGTGATGCTGGGCGGGCTGATCACCGGCAAACCGCCCGTGAGCCTATCGCAAGCCACGCCGCTGGCGCGTTTGTCGAGCGAATACAACGTGTTTGTGCTGCCTCCACCACCTCGATCTTGCTGAACACGCCGGGCGAGACCGTCAGCATGGTCACCGCGATGGAAGGCAACAAAATGGCCAAAAGCGGCCGTGCCGGTGCGGCGCTGGCCACGGCGGCCGTGGGCTCGTTTGTGGCGGGCACCATTGACACCGTGTTTGTCACGCTGTTCGCGCCCCTCGTGGCGGACCTGGCCGTCAAGCTGGGCCCGCCGGAGTACTTCATGCTGATGCTGCTGGCATTCACCGCCATCAGCGCCGTGCTGGGCAAAAGCGCGGTGCGCGGCATGAAGGCCTTGTTCATTGGCCTGGCAGCCGGGCTGGTGGGGCTGGACCAGATCTCGGCCCAGGCCCGCTACACCGGCGGTATGCCGTTCGGCTGCATTCCTGCAGGCGGAACTGAAATTCCGACTTTTCTGAGCTGCGCCGCCGAGAAAAAGCTGGCCAAGGGCGAGAACCTGGTTGAGTTTGGCAAGCGAGGCGCCATTGAGGGAGTGGCCGGGCCAGAAGCAGCCAACAACGCGACCGTGACAGCAGCCATGATTCCGCTGCTCACGCTGGGCATCCCGAGGTCGAACACCGCAGCTATTTTGCTGGGTGCGTTTCAAAACTACAGCATTCAACCCGGGCTGCAGCTGTTCACCACGTCCGCCTCACTGGTGTGGGCGTTGATCGCGTCGCTCTATATCGGCAACATCATGCTGCTGGTGCTCAATTTGCCAATGGTGGGTTTGTGGGTCAAGCTGCTGAAAATCCCCAAGCCGTATCTGTGCGCCGGTATCTTGATTTTTGCCACAGTGGGTGTGTATGGCGTGCGGCAAAGCGCGTTTGATTTGTTCTTGCTCTACGGCATTGGCGTGCTGGGCGTGGTGATGCGGCGCTTTGATTTCCCGACCGCACCGGTGGTGGTCGGCATGATTCTGGGGCCGTTGGCCGAAGCGCAGTTGCGCAATGCGATGTCCATTGGCGAGGGCAGTGCGATGGTGTTTGTGCAGCGGCCTGTGTCGCTCATCCTCATCGTAGTGGTGGTCGCGGTGCTGGTGTTGCCGCGCCTTGCGAAGCGCTGGTCGGCGGGTCGGGTGGCTGTTTGAGGGTTCGGGCCGCGCAGCCAGTGGTGGAGAAGCTCTTTTAGTGTTGAAAGTGCCGTTGGTCCAGGTGTTTACTGCCTGGGGTGCTATTTAATTCGTAGCGGTTTTTTGGTTTCGACGATTTGGTCGCCTCGCGAGCAGTCCGGGTCTCGCCCCGGCGGCGACTCACTTGTCTTTTGCTTCGCCAAAAGAAAGTCACCAAAGAAAAGGCGAGACGACTGTCTGGTCCCTTCGCTTCGCTGCGGGTGCCTTGCGGTGCTCAAACCAAGCGGGGTCACGTGCAAACTCGCCTTTGGCTCAGACAAGCACGCGC
>JANLUZ010000009.1:0-26256 GCA_031363755.1 Polaromonas sp. | reverse complement strand
CACGTGTGAATCAGCTTCTTCAGCCTGAAGCTAGCAAGGCAAAAAAATGAATAGAGAGTTATTTCTCAAGGGTGGGTGGTTCACGTCACTTGGAAGTTTTTCATGTTTTTTCTTCGGTCTGGCGATTATTGGATTGGTTCTCCCGAGTTGTAAATATTCGGTGAACCCGTAGAGGCGTTGCAAAAATCGCTGGACACAATCAATTTTTTGCTCTACCGTTGCAACTGTGAGTGCAACCTCAGCCGCCCCCGAAACCCCCGCCAGCAATGCCAACGCTGACGCACCCCCACCGCCATTTGCCCAAGTTTTCATAACAATTACCAAGCAAGAGCACATCGAATTGAGGACGGCTGCCACGCAATGGCAGGGACTGCACCGCAAAGCGGTGGCCAGATGCGACCAGCAAGTAGTGCGCCACGACCGTCTTGTGCGCGCGCTCAAGGCGCAGGCCCTGAAGTCCAATGCTGCATTGCAATCCAAGTTGGACTTCGCACTGGCGCAGGTGCGTGACCTGCAAAAGCGCCTCTACTCCCCCAAGAGCGAGCAAGCCAACCCAAGTGAAAGTCGCTCCAGAGCAGCAACCTGCCGTAAGCGCGGACAACAGCGCGGCACGGTCGGCCATGGTCGTACCATTGAATCCCAACTGAGCGAGCGCCATGAGGACATCGTGCTGGAGAAGCCGCAGTGTCCCGAATGCGGCTTAGCCTTAAAAGAGTTTGCCGGCACCGAAGATACGCAGGTACTGGAGATTGAGGTCAAGGCCTACCGCCGTGTCATCCACCGCCATCGCTACGCGCCGACCTGCGAATGCGGCTGTGTCAGTGGCATCGTCACGGCACCGAGCCCTGCACGTCTGATCAATCGGGGCAAGTTTGGAATCTCGGTGTGGGTCAGTGTGCTGCTGGACAAATTCGCCTATGGCCGACCCAGCCAGCGTCTGCTGCAGGACCTGGCTGATCACGGCTTGATCATGGCGCCCGGCACGCTGGCCGGTGGGCTGCAGGCAATAGCGCCCTTGTTCAAGCCATTGGACGATGCGCTGATCGCAAAGCTTCGTTGCGAGCCCTATTGGCATGCCGATGAAACCCGCTGGGCAGTCTTTGCCGAAATCATCGGCAAGGTTGGACACCGCTGGTATATGTGGGTGTTTCAGTCTAGCTCCGTGGTTCATTACGTGGTCGACCCATCACGCGCCGCAGAAGTGGTCATTGCCGAATTTGCCGGGGTCAAGCAGGGCATCATCAGTTGTGATCGTTACTCGGGCTACAAGCGCTTTGCGCGACTAAACCCTGGGGTGAAGCTGGCTTTTTGCTGGGCCCACCAGAGGCGCGACTTCCTGGACTTGGCCAACGCATACCCTCAGAGCGCAGAGTGGGCGTTGCAATGGGTGGACAGGATTGGGCAGTTGTATCACCTCAACGCTGTGCGTTTGAGTGCTCAAATAAACAGTCCTGAACGCCTGAGTGCCAACCTGGATTTGGAGCAGGCGGTGCAACAGATGGCCAGCGATTGTGCGGCTGGTGTGGTCAATCACGAAACCTTCCCGCCGGCGGCCAAAGTGCTCCAGAGCATGACGGCGCACTGGGCTGGCTTGATAGTCTTTGTCGCTTGTCCATGGGTCGATATGGACAATAACCAAGCCGAAAGGAGTATGCGTTCACCGGTCGTGGGAAGAAAGAACTTTTACGGCTCAGGCTCTGAAGGATCCGCAGAATTGGCCGCCACGATGTACAGCTTGTTTGCCACCATGAAGCTGTGGGGTCTGAATCTGCGCACCTGGCTCACTGTCTATTTGCAGGCCTGTGCAGATAATGGCAATGCGCCGCCTGTCGCGATGGATGTCTTTCTTCCCTGGCAGATGGATGCCAAGCGTCTGGCGCAAATGCGAGCGTGCCACCCTCAGGACGTACTGAACAGTTCATGACCATCTACTGCGCACGCGAATTTAACGCCGATGACATCCAGACTATTCGCACTCTGATTGCGCAGGACCCAAAGCTTCAGCGCTCAGCGCTGTCACGCAAACTTTGCCAGCTGTGGGGATGGACCAAGCCTAATGGAGAACTCAAGGATATGACGTGCCGCGTGGCACTGCTGCGCATGCAGGCTGATGGGCTCATTGAGTTGCCACCATCGAGAATCGGCGTGGTGCGCAGAAAAGCGCACTTTCCCAGCACCGGCGCAAGCGACGCCCAAACCCCTATTAGGCAGCCCGTACATGAGCTCGCGCGCGTCACACTGCAAGTGGTTAGTGGCAAAGCAACTTCGCTGCTGTGGAATGAATACGTGGCGCGCTATCACTACTTGGGCTACGCTGCCATGTCGGGCAGCCAGATTCGCTACAACGTCTTTGCCGGCGAACAACTCGTGGCATGCATCAGTTTTTGCGCCTGCGCCTGGAAGTTAAAACACAGGGAGAGGTTCATTGGCTGGAGCGAAGAGCAGCGGCAAAAGAATTTACAGCTCGTTATCAACAATGCACGCTTCCTGGTTCTTCCTTGGATTGAATCCAAAGGCCTGGCCTCAAAGATCCTTGCTTTGGCTGCCCGCCAGTTGCCAAGAGACTGGAAACAGCGCTATGGTTTTGAGCCCGTGCTGCTGGAGACCTTTGTCGAATACGAGCGACACAAGGGCACTTGCTACAAGGCCGCCAATTGGGTCAATGTCGGGCGCACCACCGGCAGGGGGAAGAAGTCCACAAGTCACGAACGCCTGATTCCAGCCAAAGACATCTGGCTCTATCCGCTGCGCAAAAACTTCGCCACACTTCTGTGCAAATAGCAAGATGGGTGGACCGAATATTTACATGGTGGAGTTGAAAAGCGTAGTTAAGTGCTTGATTTTTAACAACTTAGGTGAAAGTGGATGGTTCGCTAGTCGTTCCCCCCAGCTCCACCACCACAATGTTAAAAGCCGCCGATTGAAGTTCAATCGGCGGCTTTTTTCTTGTTTTTTGATTTTTGTAGCTGGATTGTTCAGGTGAGCCCCGCTCTACGACTGTCCACCGGCATTAGAAACGAGTTGTTTTGCCAACCGTGTGGAACATGACTGTCGTCACTTGCGAGTTCGGCAGGCAGCGTGCTCATCAATGCCGAATCTGTCGACAACGGTGCGTGGTCGCTTGGTCGTGTTTGGCGTTGCTTGTGAAGAGATGCCCGCAGTTGGTCACTTGCAGCGCTCACGGCTGCGCGGTCGTTGGCATGTTCTGCGCGTTGGCGTTCGGCTTGTACACCCAGAAACTCGGCGCGAATTTCAGCGGCGTCAGGCAGAAAAGAGGGATCGACCACGATGTAGCTGATGCCGCACTGATCAAGCAGCGACTGTTTCAAAATTCGATTCTTTTTGGAGTTGGTCAACGGGCTGGCAACATCAACACAGCCAATTACGCGGCCACTTGTATCGATCACCGTGAACGTACAGTAAGCATTGCTCAACAATTGATACCAACGGTTGCCCTGCTCAAGGCTGCGAGGCAACGTGAAGCGAGTGATCGGCATTTTGAGCATTACGGAATGGTCGAAAAATGCGTGTGTCATCCAACGCCAAGCGACGCGCTCCTGCGTATTGGCGACAGTGCGCGGTACCAGCGGCCAGCGCTTCGGAACACGGCGTGTGAGCCGCGCGACGCGTTTCAGCCAGACACTTTGTCCCCACACGCCCGCACCAGCACCAAGCATTGCGGCCACGCAAACCAGGGCGATGCTGTCGAAGCTTGAAAAAACGCTCATCTCCAAATTTTCTGTAATTATTTTGATCTAACAGTAACTGTTGACTTTACCGTTCAATGAGGCGACTCGGTGCCTTTGATGCAATTACAGTTCGGCCGATTGGCACCGCATGTGGTTTTTTTGCCGTGCGGCGTTCCACGACAATAGAGCAATGGCAAGCCACGAACTTCACAATATTCTTTTCTCGCAGGGTTTTGGAACCCGGCGAGTTTGCGCCGGACTGATTCAGCAAGGGCTGGTTCATGTTGCCGAGCGACTGGTAACCGACCCGTTCGCCGAATTTGATCCCGCAGGTCTTTTATTCACGGTACAGGGGGTGCTGTGGCAATACTTTGCTAAGGCGTACGTGATGCTGCACAAGCCAGCGGGCTACGAGTGCTCTCAAAAACCGAGCACGTACCCCAGCATTTACACCCTGCTTCCCGCACCGATTCGCCAGCGCGGTGGCGGCGCCGCCGCAGGCGTGCAGGCAGTCGGTCGGCTTGACCAGGACACGACAGGTCTACTGCTGTTGTCTGACGACGGTAAGTTTATTCACCGCATGAGCTCACCCAAACACCATGTGCCCAAGGTGTACGAGATACGCACAAAACATACCGTTGACAGCGTGCAAATCAGCAAGTTGCTGGCCGGCGTCGTACTCGACGACGATCCAAAACCGGTGAGGGCAGCGGCGTGCGAGCAGACAGGCGAGCATCAACTTACCCTGACGCTCACAGCAGGAAAATACCACCAGGTTAAACGCATGATTTCAGCCGTCGGCAACCGAGTGGAGGATGTGGGCGGCCTGCACCGTTCACGCATTGGCGAGCTGTCCTTGCCCTCTGATTTAAAACCCGGCGGCTGGCGCTGGTTGACGGCGCAGGATTTGCTGGCGATTTCAACCGTTTCGGATCGCGACGAAGCGCCCGCACGAATCCTCTAAAAGAGTGTTAGCAACATGAAAAAAGCGGTAAATAGGCCGCTAGCCCAAATGTTTACTGCCTTGAGTGCTATTAAAAAAATTTATCACGCTGATTTATTTAAAAATTTAATGACCGCCTGAAGCGGCTGTGCCAGCTCGTCGCGGTAGGGTGAATGGCAGTATTCCGGTAAACGGCATTGCTTGGCGTGTGCTACGGCTACTGCGATGTCGTTGAGTTGGTGCATGGTGCCGAGATAAATGGTCACGCGGGCTGCCCTTTGTAAACATGCGTTAACCGCGAGAGTTGCGTAAATCGCCATCGGCTCGGTCATGATGTGGGGTATCACCACCACGCCTCGCGGTATCCTTACCGCATGGGCCAACTTTTGAACTCTTTCTGGCGTGCAGTGGCGTATTGCCTGCACCCCCGCGTCATTGCGCTGTCGATTCTGCCGCTGGTCATCATGACCGCGCTGTCTCTGGGGCTGGGTTACTTTTTTTGGGATAACGCGCTGGCTGCGGTGCGCAGCAATCTGGACAGCTACGAGATGGTCAACACCTCGCTGCGTTGGCTCGAAGGGCTGGGCTTGGGCAATCTTCGCTTGGTACTGGCGCCAGCGCTGTTGCTTTTTCTGGCGGTGCCGGTGATCGTCATGTTGTCGCTGCTGTTTGTGGCCATGTTCATGACCCCTGCCATGGTCGCGCTGGTGGCCGAACGACGCTTCCCATTGCTCATCCGCAAAAAGGGTGGTTCGCTGGTGGCGAGCCTGTTCTGGTCCTTAGGCTCGACAGTACTTGCCGCATTTGCACTGGTGATTTCAATGCCTTTGTGGCTGATTCCACCCCTGATTTTGATTTTGCCTCCGCTGATCTGGGGGTGGCTGGCCTACCGCGTCATGTCTTACGACGCCTTGGCGGACCACGCCAGCAGCCAAGAGCGGCAGCAAATCCTTAAGGAAAACCGGGCGGCGCTGCTGGGCATTGGTGTGCTCAGCGGTTATTTGGGCGCTGCTCCCAGCCTGATCTGGGCATCTGGGGCCATGTTCGTGGCAATGGCCCCCGTGCTGGTGCCGGTCGCCATATGGGTGTACACGCTAGTCTTTGCATTTTCATCTCTGTGGTTTGCCCACTACAGCCTGGCTGCGCTTGAGCAACTTCGAAAGAAGAACAGTGCTGCAGCCGTCGATTTGACTGCATCTGTTGCTTCTGAATTGATAGCACTCGACAGCGCTAGTCCTCAGTTGCCAATGGCTGCGACACCCTCTTTGCTTCCCTGATTCGATTCACTTCAGCATGACCACTCACTTCGGCCTGATCATCATTGGTGATGAAATCCTGTCAGGCAAACGTGCCGACAAACACCTTCCCAAAGCCATCCAACTGCTGGCTGAGCGCGGCTTGTCCCTAAGCTATTCGCATTACGTTGGCGACGACCCGGCGCGAATCACCGCCATGCTAGCCAGTGCTTTCGAAGCCGCCCGCGCATCGGGCGATGTGATCTTCTCGTGCGGCGGTATCGGTGCCACACCGGACGACCACACGCGGCAGTGCGCCGCCCGAGCACTAGGTGTCGCGCTGGCGCTGCACCCCGAAGCCAAAGCCCTGATTACCGAGCGCATGCAGGACACCGCGACAGAGCAAGGTCTGACCTTTGACCCCGACCGCCACGACAACATTCATCGGCTCAATATGGGGATGTTCCCGGTGGGCGCGGGCATCGTTCCAAATCCGTACAACAAGATTCCGGGGTTTACCTGCCCGGCAGGTGCCGGGGCGGTGCACTTCTTGCCCGGGTTTCCCGTCATGGCCTGGCCCATGATGGCTTGGGTGCTCGACACGCAGTATGCGCATCTGCACCAAAGTGCGGCTTATACAGAAAAGTCGGTCATCGTCATCGGGTCGATGGAAGCGACGCTTACCCCTTTGATGTTGCACATCGAATCTGCCCACCCCGCAGTCAAGGTTTTCAGCCTTCCCAGTGTGGACCACCCTAGCTACGGGCGTCACATAGAACTTGGCGTGAAGGGTAGACCAGATGCGGTCGACCCCGCTTTTACGGAATTGCTCGCGGGCCTGGTGCCGTTTAACGTTGCCCTTGGCCCTGAATTGGTGCGCCCTTCAGGTGCATTAAATTAGTGCGTTGTATGCACCAATATTGAGCTTTTTCAACGAACGACGTCTGCGCTGACCACCAAATAATTCTGCGCATGATGTCGCGGCGCTCACGCCGACAGTTGACGGCACAATCAACAGGCTGCCGTAAAGCGCCAAGCATGTGTTGACACTGGTTTTGGCACAAAAAGTGCAACTGGCTGTGTTGGCAGAAATTTTTTAAACCACGCTTCGAGTAACAGGAGAATTTGATGGCAAAGACCGTCGCAGACGTCATGACAATGGTCAAGGAAAACGAGGTCAAATTTGTTGACTTCCGTTTTACCGACACACGCGGTAAAGAGCAGCACGTCACGGTGCCTGTTTCTCATTTCGACGAAGACAAATTTGTGTCGGGCCACGCGTTTGATGGCTCGTCAATTGCTGGCTGGAAGGGCATCGAAGCCTCGGACATGCAACTCATGCCTGACCCGAATACGGCCAATATCGACCCGTTCTTCGAAGAAACCACCATCTTCATGAGCTGCGATGTGGTCGAGCCTGCCGACGGCAAAGCCTACGACCGCGACCCACGCTCCATTGCCAAGCGCGCTGAGGCTTACCTCAAAGCGTCGGGCTTGGGTGACACCGCTTTCTTTGGCCCCGAGCCAGAATTCTTCATTTTTGACGACGTGCGCTGGCACACCGACATGTCGGGGACCTTCTTCAAGATCGAAGAGTACGAAGCGCCATGGAACTCGGGTACCAAGCTCGAAGGCGGCAACCGCGGCCATCGTCCAACCGTCAAGGGCGGTTATTTTCCTGTCCCGCCTGTGGACAGCACGCAGGACATGCGCGCCGAAATGTCATTGATTCTCGAATCCCTGGGCATTCCGGTCGAAGTGTTCCACCATGAAGTCGCAGGTCCCGGCCAGAATGAGTTGGGCACCAAATTCAGCACACTGGTGCAGCGCGCCGACTGGACGCAGGTGCTGAAGTACGTGGTGCAGAACGTGGCCAACGCCTACGGCAAAACAGCTACCTTCATGCCCAAGCATATCGTTGGGGACAACGGTTCGGGCATGCACGTTCACCAGTCCATCTGGAAAGACGGCAAAAACCTGTTCGCGGGTGACGGCTATGCAGGCCTGTCCGAGTTTGCGCTGTACTACATCGGCGGCATTATCAAACATGCGCGCGCGCTGAACGCTATTACCAACCCGGGCACCAACAGCTACAAACGCCTAGTTCCTGGCTATGAGGCGCCGGTCAAGCTGGCCTATTCGGCCAAAAATCGCTCGGCATCGATCCGTATCCCACACGTAGCCAACCCTAAGGGCCGACGCATTGAAGCCCGCTTCCCGGATCCACTGATGAATCCTTACCTCGGGTTCTCGGCCTTGATGATGGCGGGTCTCGACGGCGTGGAAAACAAGATTCATCCGGGCGAAGCAGCCACCAAAGACTTGTACCATCTGCCCCCTGAGGAAGATGCACTGGTTCCAACCGTGTGCCACAGCTTGGACCAAGCGTTGGACGCGCTCGACGTGGGCCGCAGCTTTCTGACCAAAGGTGGCGTGTTTACCGACAGCATGCTGGACGCCTACATTGAACTGAAAATGGGTGAAGTCACGCGCTTGCGCCAGGCCACCCACCCGATTGAGTTCGACATGTACTACTCTTTGTAATCGGCGGCGCGGCAACAACATGTGCTCAGGAAAGGACAGCTTCGGCTGTCTTTTTTTATGTCCGATCGGTGTGCAAATGCCGCATACTTGCGAAGTAGGCTGGGTTCTCGCGCCTCGCCCCTGAGGGGCATTCGCGAACTTCCGGCGCAGCCTTGATTCCAACCCGATTTAAAACGCTGCAAGCCGCAGCGCGTGAGCTGTCTGCCCCAAAGCTGCGGGCGTCAATTGCAGGAGCTGCCGTATGAAGAAAAAACTGTTTTTGTCGTTGTTCACCGCCCTTGGGGCAATTGCGCTGCTGCTCGTCACAGCATCCGCGTCGGCCCAACAGATTTATCGATGCATGTCTGGCGCAGGTGTCTCCGAATACATCAACAACCTGAAAGAGGCTCAGGCTAGGTCGTGCAAACCCATGACCGGTGGCAATGTGACGGTGGTGCAGGGCACGGGCAACGCAGGTGGTTCGGGTGTGCGGCCGGCCGTACGCGCGTCGTCGTCGCTGTCGCCCGCGCCACAGCGTTCCGACGGTAGCAGCGAGCAGCGCGCCAGAGACAGCGATTCGCGTGCCATTCTTGAGGCAGAGCTCAAAAAATCCGAATCGCGTCTGGCTGATTTGCAAAAAGATTACAAAGAAGGTGAGCCTGACAAACAGGGTGTTGAAGGCCGCAACCACCAGCGCTACCTTGACCGAGTGGCTGAACTCAAAGAAAACATTTCACGCAGTCAAAGCGATATTGCAGGCATCAAACGCGAAATAGCTCGTTTGCCAAGCCAGAACTAGACATGCGCCGGTTAGCAGGTGGTGGTCCGTTTGATGTGGCGCAGGCGACTCGAGCCTCATTCAGGCGGGCATCGACTTCTCGGTCAAAATCGAAAGTGTGAAAAAACCACCACTTCCCGCGCTTCGAGTTGCTTCAGCGTCAGGGCCGCTGTCTGGTGACGTTGTTGACGTGTCTGCTTCACCAACCTCCGCCACATCCGGCGCGCCGAAATTGCTGCGTGCTTCTCTGCAGAAAGTGCCAGGTCAAACGGCTTCTGCCCCAGTGATGGCGCCGCGTTTTCAATCGTTCGATCTGTTGGCCACGCTGATTGCCGTGGTGCGAACCGACGGTGCGGTTGTTTTTGCCAATGCGGCGCTGGAAGACGCGCTGGGCTTGTCCCGGCGAACGATTGAAGGCTCTCGGCTGCCTGACTGCTTTGCCGAGCCGCACATTTTGCAAAATGCGTTGGAAGGCGCAGGTAGCAACGAGTTTGCGACGCTCCGGTACGACGCCTGGCTGCGCCGTTTGAACCACGAGCCATTGCCGGTTCATGTGGTGGTGGCACAAACCGACACTGCAGGCGAGGCGATTGTCGAGATGCTGCCACTGGAGCAGCAGACCAAACAAGACAGGGAAGAGCGCCTGATGGACCAGGCTCAGGCCAACAAGGAGTTGATCCGCAACCTGGCCCATGAGATCAAAAATCCTCTTGGGGGTATTCGCGGCGCAGCCCAGCTGCTGCAAATGGAAATCGGCAAAGAGCTGACCGAGTACACCCAGGTCATCATCCACGAAGCCGACCGCCTGCAAACGCTGGTAGACCGCCTTCTGGCTCCGCATCGCAGGCCACACCTGGTGGGTGATGTGAACATTCACGAGGTGTGCGAGCGTGTGCGCTCATTGATCCTGGCGGAGTTCCCCAAGCAGCTCGATTTTGTGCGGGACTACGACACCTCCATTCCAGACTTTCGCGGTGACCGCGAGCAGCTGATTCAGGCGGTGCTCAATGTGGCCCACAACGCGGCGCAGGCCCTGCATGAGCGCATTGCTGCAGGCGACGCGCAAATCATCTTCAAGACTCGGATTGCACGCCAGGTGACCTTTGGCAAGCAGCGCTACCGGCTGGCACTGGAATTGCATGTCATTGACAATGGACCGGGTGTGCCGGACTCCATCAAGGACCGTATTTTTTACCCACTGGTGTCGGGTCGGGAAGGCGGGTCCGGGCTGGGGCTGACGTTGGCGCAAACCTTTGTTCAGCAACACCACGGCTTGATCGAGTGCGAGAGCAGCCCAGGACGCACTGATTTCAAGTTGCTGATTCCGTTGCCTTGATTCGTTCGAGTCTGCGGCGTGCGTGAAGAGCCAGCTTGGGTAGACCACAACCGCCACACACCGCCATGCAGGCTCCACACAAGGAACAACAACACATGAAACCGATTTGGCTAGTGGACGACGACCAATCCATCCGGTTTGTGCTGGAAAAAGCCCTGCTTCGCGAAGACCTCCCGACCCGAAGCTTCACAAATCCGCGTGAGGTGCTAGCGGCCCTGGAAATTGCCACCGAGGAAGACGGCCCGCAGATACTGGTCAGCGACATCCGCATGCCCGGTGGCTCGGGGCTGGAATTGCTGGAAAAGGTCAAGCAAAAGCTGCCAGGTTTGCCGGTCATTATCATGACGGCGTTTTCAGACCTCGACAGTGCGGTGTCCGCTTTTCAGGTGGGCGCTTTCGACTACTTGCCCAAGCCCTTTGACCTGACCAAGGCGGTCGAGCTGATTCGCCGCGCGGTTGAAGAAAGCCAGCGCGAGGAAGTGGCCGAAGAACGCATGGCTGCAGCGCCCGAAATGCTAGGCCAGGCACCCGCCATGCAGGATGTTTTCCGCGCCATTGGCCGGCTGAGCCAGAGCATGGTCACCGTGATGATCACGGGTGAGTCCGGGTCCGGCAAGGAACTGGTGGCCAGAGCGCTGCACAAACATTCACCGCGCACCCACGGCCCTTTCGTGGCGATCAACACAGCCGCGATTCCCAAAGACCTGCTGGAGAGCGAGCTGTTCGGCCACGAACGCGGCGCTTTCACGGGCGCGCAAACCATGCGCCGGGGCCGGTTCGAGCAGGCCGAAGGCGGCACGCTCTTTCTTGATGAAATTGGCGACATGCCGTTTGACCTGCAAACCCGCCTGTTGCGTGTGCTAAGCGATGGCAGTTTTTACCGCGTCGGTGGCCACAGCGCCGTTAAAACCAATGTGCGCGTGATTGCGGCCACCCATCAAAACCTGGAAGAACGCGTCAAGACCGGCAGCTTCCGCGAAGACCTGTTTCACCGCCTGAATGTGATTCGCTTGCGATTGCCCGCGCTGCGTGAGCGACGCGAGGACGTCTTCATGCTGACACGGCATTTTCTGCAACAAAGCGCCAAGCAACTGGGCGTGGAGCCCAAACGCATTTCAGACGCCGCTTTGCAGCAGCTCAGCACCTTTGGCTTTCCTGGCAATGTGCGCCAGCTTGAAAACATCTGTCACTGGCTGTCGGTGATGGCGCCTGCCCAGGTGGTGGAGCCGAAAGACCTGCCGCCCGAGGTGCTTGAAAGCGTGCTTGACGCGTCTCTTGCGTCCGCCCTTCGGCCGGCAGCGCCTGCAGCAACACTTGTGGCAGCAGTCGCTTCAACGAATCCTGCAACCGCCGTGTGGTCCTTGCCGTCAGAGACCGGCAATAGCGGCCATCTTGTGGTGCCAATCACGGCGCCATCGCGCATGGCCGCGGGCAGCGGTGCAGACGCGGCACACACTGCCCAACACGCCATAGCTGGGCCCGTGCAGCCAGCAACGGGTGCTTTCGCGGGGCCGAGTGACTGGGAGGGCGGCCTGGAAGCCGAGGCGTTGGCCTTGCTGGCTGCTGGGCGGATCGATGTGTGGGATGTGTTGAGCCGCCGGTTCGAGTCCAAGCTGATTCAAACCGCGCTGGTCAACACCCGTGGCCGCCGCATTGAAGCCGCCCACAAGCTGGGCATTGGCCGCAACACCATCACGCGCAAGATTCAGGAGCTCAATTTGGAGTAGCCGCTGCCCAGGCTCCTAGCCAATCAGGCCAGCTCAACTGTGACGGGTGCGTGGTCGCTAGGCCGCTCGTTTTTGCGGGGCAGCCTGTCGATGGTGCAGCTGGCCACATGGGGCTGGAGTGCGTCGCTGACCAGAATGTGGTCGATGCGCAGACCCCGGTTTCGGCGAAACGCGAACTCCCGGTAGTCCCACCACGAATAGCTTTTCTCCGGTTGGTCGAACAGGCGAAACGCATCGGTCAGCCCGCTGTCGATCAATGCCTGAAAGTGCTGGCGCTCCTCGGTGGTGTGGTGAATGGTTTCGCGCAGGCCTTCGGCGTCGTAGGTGTCTCGGTCGTCCACGGTGATATTGAAGTCACCCAACAACACCAAGCGCGGATGCGCTGCCAACTCGCTTTGCACTCGGGCGCGCAGGGCGTCCAGCCATTTCATTTTGTAGGCAAACTTGTCGCTGCCCGGTGCCTGGCCATTGACGAAGTAGCCGTTGACAACGCGAATGTCGCCCAGTGGCGAGTCGAATGTCGCCGTGATCACGCGCGATTGTTCGTCCGCGAAGCCGGTAATGTTTTTCACCACGCCAGTTGCTGGCGTGCGGCTCAGCAGTGCCACGCCGTTGTAGGTTTTTTGGCCCATGAAGGCACTGTCGTAGCCGATGTCCTGCAGCGCCTGAACTGGAAACTTGTCATCACCCAGCTTGAGCTCCTGCAGGCACAGCACATCGACCGGGTTGGCGGCGAGCCAGTCCACGACCTGTGGCAGCCGCACAGCCAAAGAGTTGACGTTCCAGGTGGTAATTTTCATGCTTAAGTGCGTTAAGGGCGCCGTTTTTAGATCAAATCAGGCGCTAGCCCAGGCATTTAATGCCTGGGCAGCTATTAAATATGTAGCGACGCCAAAGCGCCAATGATCAGGCCGACACCTGCGAGTGCGAACATGCCATATTCAAGCCAGCGCTTGCGGGTCAGCAGCGCAATGGCGGCCAGCGCAATCGACACCTGCAGCACGGTGGTGGCCTGCGCCCAGCGGTGGTGCTGGTGCATTTGTTCGTCAGACGACTTGTCCCAGGTGCTGGACTCGGCTTCGAGCTTTTCAGCGGCAAGCTTGATATCGGTCTTTTCTTTTTCGTAGCGGTCAATCTTGGCCTGGTACTTGGCCTTGTCGCCCTCGACCAGTGTCAGGTCGCGGGAGACTTCTGCCAGCGACTGCTTGGTGCTTTTGGCCTGAAAGAAATTCCACTGGTTGGACGCCTCGGTTTTTTTGATCGCTGCGTTGTTTTTGTACAAGCCGGCATTGGCTTGGGTGGCCCCGCCCATGTATGAAAACAGCGCGCCCACTGTGGCGATGATGGCCGTGATGACAGCAATCTGCGCGATCATGCCACCGCTTTTTTCATCGCCGTGCCCGCCCTGCGCGGCGTGCTCCAGCTCGTGGTCGTGGGGTCCGTGCACGTGAAATCCATCTCCTGACATATTAGCTCCCTGTGTTGTTATCTGGTTTTTTGAAGTAAGTCACAAAGCTGAAGTGAAGGCCGTTGGACGACACACCGGCTTGGCGGGCTGTTTCCAGCCACTGCGCGCCAAGTGTCGGGGCAAACGCGTCGCCTTCAAAATTTTGCGCAATTTCGGTGACTTCAATACGCTGGGCCAGCGGCTCAGCCAGGGCGTAAATTTGCGCGCCGCCAATAACCCAGACAGGTGTGTCTGGGCTGCACAAGCGCAAGGCTTCAGGCAAGCCAGTCGCCGCTGTGGCGCCGGTGGCCGACCAGTCCGTCTGGCGGCTGATGACGATGTTGTTGCGCCCCGGCAGGGGGCGAAATTTCACAGGCAGCGAATCCCAGGTCTTGCGCCCCATGATCACCGGGCAGCCGCTAGTCAGCTGTTTGAAATGTGCCATGTCTTCAGGCAACTGCCAAGGCAGCTGGTTGTTATTGCCGATCACGCCATTGGCGGCGCGGGCATAGATCAGGTTGATCTGCATGGGTGCTCGGGCCTAGACGGCGACGGGGGCCTTGATGGCCGGATGGTGCGCATAGTTTACGAATGCGAAGTCCTCAAATTCATAGTCGAACATCGAAGCAGGGCGGCGAAGGATCTGCAGCGTCGGGTAGGCCATAGGCTTGCGGCTCAGTTGCAGGGCCACCTGGTCGCTGTGGTTGCTGTAGATGTGGCAGTCGCCGCCGGTCCAGATGAAGTCACCCACGTCCAGATCGCACTGCTGCGCCACCATGTGCGTGAGCAGCGCGTAGCTGGCGATGTTGAAGGGCACGCCCAGAAAGATGTCGGCGCTGCGCTGGTAAAGCTGGCAGCTGAGCTTTCCCTTGCCACCTGCCTCGGTGGCGGGCGCGACATAAAACTGGAAGAAGGCATGGCAGGGCAACAGCGCCATCTTGCTCAGGTCGGCCACGTTCCAGGCGCTGACGATGATGCGGCGCGAGTCCGGGTTGGTTTTCAGGGTCGTGATGACGTCGCTGATCTGGTCAATGTGCCCACCGTCCGGGGTGGGCCAGCTGCGCCACTGCACGCCGTAGACAGGGCCCAGGTCGCCGTCCTCCCGAGCCCATTCGTTCCAGATGGTCACGCCGCGTTCGAGCAGCCAGTTGTTGTTGCTGGAGCCTTTTAAAAACCACAGCAGTTCCTGCACGATGGATTTGAGGTGGACCTTTTTGGTCGTGACCAGCGGAAAGCCTTCGTTCAGATCAAAACGCATCTGGTAGCCGAACACGCTTTTGGTGCCGGTGCCCGTGCGGTCGGCCTTGAAGACGCCGTGCGTATCCACTTCGCGCATGAAGTCTTCGTACTGGGAGCGGATGGGGTTCTGTGAAAGCATGTCAATAGCTGCCAAAAATGGTATCGATGGCGTTTTGAATCTGGATTTGCTCAGAAGCCAGCGAGTCCACTTTTTTAGTCAGTACAAACATGGGAACTGCACCCAAAGAAGGGGTGTCCATCACCACGCTCTGGCCAGCGACGACAAACGCAGGGTTCAACTGCTCGGCACCGCTGACCAATTCGTCAGCGCGCCACAACGGCACGACGAGGCGGGTTTGTAAGCCTTTGATGTGGTCGCTCTGGATGTCAAGAAAAAAAGGAATGGATGCTTGCACAGTTTTGTCAGGGTTGCGGTAAACGTCGAACCTTGCCATATCAGGATTCCGCACGTCCGTCGCCCAAGCTTTTGCCAAAGCTGCGGTACTTGGCCAACGGCAAGCCATGTTGAGCGATGCGCTCGTTGTAGGCGTCAATCGCGTCCTTGTTGCGCTCGTTCCACTGTTCCCAGTAGCGTCGTTTCACTTCTGCTGCCAACAAGGTGTCCACCGTCTGCGACAGGTTCATGCCCATTTCGCGGGCCATCTCCAGCGTTTTGACACTAAGCGACAAATTGGTGGGTTTTTTCGCAGATTTTTTAAGGTTCAACACGGGTGATCCTTTGCGTTCAAAACTTAACAATGCACGTAGTTTATGCGCATTGCTTGTGCGTAAAAGCGATGCGCGAATATTGACATATTAAGCCCGCAGCACTCGCCCCGGGTTCATCAAATTTTGCGGGTCCAGTGCCTGCTTGATGGCACGCATCATGCCAAGTGCCACTGGAGATTTGTGGTGTTCCAGCTCGGCCACTTTCAGGCTGCCCACACCGTGCTCGGCGGAGATCGAGCCCCCAAAACGCGCCACGCATTCGTACACCAGGTGGTTAACCTCGGCTTCATGGTTGCGCAGGAAGGCGGCTGCATCGCCTTCGGCAGGGCACTGCACGTTGTAGTGCAGGTTGCCGTCGCCCAGGTGGCCAAAGGTGACCAGCCGCAGGCCGGGCAGGGCGGCCACTAGCAGGGCGTCGGTGCTGGCTACAAACTCCGGGATACGGGACACGGCAATCGAGATGTCGTGCTTGATGTTCAGGCCCTCTTCTGCCTGCGCCAGCGGAATGCTTTCGCGCAGGTGCCACAGCGCGTTCGCCTGGGCGATGTTTTCGGCCACCACCGCGTCCGTCACGCAGCCCTGGTCAAGGGCGGTCTCCAGCAGGCGCTCGAACTGTTCACGGGCGTGGGTTTCTGACTCGGCGTCGGAGTTTTCGAGCAGCACGCAAAACGCCGCGTCGGCATACAGCGGCACGCGCAGCTGCGGGAAGTTTTTCGCCACCAGGCTCAGCGCGAACTGGCCCATCACCTCAAACCCCGTCAGCCCCGCGCCCAGGTGTTGATGGGCCAGGCCCAGCAGCGCGACGGCGTGTTGCATAGACGGCACGGCCGCCCAGGCCGTCAGGCGAGCGGCGGGCTGCGGGTAGAGCTTGAGCGTCGCGGCTGTAATGACACCCAGCGTGCCTTCGCTGCCGACGAACAGGTCGCGCAGGTCGTAGCCGGTGTTGTCCTTGCGCAGGCCGCTCAGGCCGTCCCACACCTCGCCCTGCGGCGTCACCACCTCCAGGCCCAGACACAGGTCACGTGCGTTGCCGTAGCGCACCACCTGGGTGCCGCCTGCGTTGGTGGCCAGGTTGCCGCCAACCGTGCAGCTGCCCTCGGCGGCCAGGCTCAGTGGGAACAAAAAGCCGGCCTTTTCAGCCGTTTCCTGCAGGGTTTGCAAAATGCAGCCCGCGTCCACCGTCACCGTCATGTTTGCGCCGTCAAGCGCGCGCACGGCCGTCATGCGCTGCAGACTCAGCACCACCTCGCACCCCGAAGCGTCAGGCGTGGAGCCGACGACCAGCCCGGTGTTGCCGCCCTGGGTGACGATGGGCGCACCGGCAGCGGCGCAAGCCTTGACGACAGCCGCCACCTCCTGCGTGTTGGCGGGGCGCACCACCGCCAGGGCCGTGCCGCGTGCGCGTTTGCGCCAGTCCTGCTCGTAGCCGCTCAGGTCATCGCCCGCGTCCAACGTCAAAACGTGGGCGGTGCCCACAATGCTGCGCAGTGCGCCAATGAGTTTTTGAGTCATGCGGTCGACTTTCAAACAGTCTCAAGAGCCACGTCGGGATGGGTGGCAGGCAGTGCATATTTCAAACGCAGCCGCACATGCAGCGCGCACGCCATAAACAGCACCAGGCACAGCACCACCTCCATCATGGCCAGGTAGTTGCCGGGCGGCTTGTCGCTCCAGGCGCGGGTTGCGCCTTCGGTGAAGTACAGCCACACCATCAGGCTCATATAGCGGTAGGTGTACATGCGGTTTTTCAAAATGCCGGCCAGCGGCCAGCATAGCGGCAGTACCTTGAGCGCCAGCAGCGAGCCACCCGGGCGGATGGGGGCCAGTACCATTTCCCAGGCCAGGCCCAGCACGATAAGGCCAGCGACGGCGCTGAAGGCGAGCCAGCGGGTGGCAGTGATGTGAGCGCTCTGTGTCATGGTTTGCCTGTTTTGCTTGCGGCATGATACCGACCATGAAATTTCAGCGATCTTTGCAGGTGTTTGTTTGGGCGGTGCTGCGCAACATGCACCAATTGCGCCGCTTTCCGTGGCGCGGCACAGCGCTTACGCTGCGTGACCGCTTCCGGGAAGACCGCCTGAGCCTCACCGCCAGCAGCCTGACCTTCACCACGTCGCTCGCGCTGGTGCCGTTTTTTACGGTGGCGCTGGCTATTTTTACGGCTTTCCCCATGTTCTCCAAGCTGCAGGGCGCGTTGCAGGGCTGGCTGGTGCGCAGCCTGATTCCTGACAACATCGCCCGTCAGGTGCTGGGCTACCTGACGCAGTTCAGCAGCCAGGCCAACAAGCTCGGCGTGCTGGGCTTGGTGGTTGTCGGGGTCACGGCGCTGGCGTTGATCCTGACGATTGACCGCACGCTGAACAATATCTGGCGGGTGAAAAAAGCCCGCTCGCTAACGCAGCGCATCTTCATTTACTGGGCCGCCATTACGCTGGGGCCGCTGCTGCTGGCCGCCAGCCTGGCGCTGACCTCATACGCACTGACCGCCTCGCGCGGGCTGGTGGGGGCATGGCCAGGCAGCCTTAATGTGCTCATCGACACGGTGCAGTTTGCGCTGGTGGCCCTGGGCGTTGCGTCGCTCTACCACTACGTGCCCAACACCTATGTGAAGTGGGCGCACGCGGTGGCCGGCGGTGTGTTTGTGGCTGCGGGCATTGCGGTGGCCAAAAACCTGCTGGCGCTGTACCTGAGCGCTGTGCCCACCTATTCGATGGTGTACGGCGCATTTGCCACGCTGCCGATCTTGCTGGTCTGGATTTACCTGAGCTGGGTGATTGTGCTGCTGGGGGCCGTGATTGCGGCGTACCTGCCTAGTCTGCTGGTGGGCGTTGCGCGCCGGGACAATGGCAACGGCTGGCAGTTTCAGCTGGCCATTGAAGTGCTCCAGCAGCTGGAGCAGGCCGGTCGCTCGTCTCAAAAAGGCGTCAGCAGCAGCCAGCTAGTCGAGCGCCTGCGGGTCGACAGCCTCCAGCTGGCGCCCTCGCTGGAGACGCTGGTCAGCCTCGACTGGGTCGGGCGGCTTGATGAGGCGGGCATGGACGCCGAGTCGCGCTATGTGCTGCTGGCCAATCCGGTGGAGACGCGGCTGGAGCCGCTGCTGCAAGCCTTGCTGCTGGCCAAAGCTGGCGCCACACAAAAAGTCTGGGAGCAGGCGCGTTTGTCGCGTCTTTTGCTGGCCGACGCGCTGTGACAAGGGCGCACCAGCTGCCCTCGCCGCGCCGCGTCAGACTGGCCGCACACGTGAGCGCGAATGGCGCTCACACCTTGCAGGCACACGCCCGGCTACGCTTACGCACTGGCAATTCGGCCTGTTTCTTCTCACGACTTCTGGAGTTTTTCATGTTCAAGAAATTGATTGTTTTCGCCATCACATCTGGCTTGGCCGCCAAGCTGGTCAAAAGTTACCTCGCCAAACAACAAACCAGGCCGGACGCTTCTGCCGCCCCAGCCAGCACGCGGACCACAGCCCCACGTTACACGCGCCGCGCCGACTGAGGTTTCACGCCCCGCGCCGGCCGCGCGCGGGGCGCCGTTCGTTACGATAGGGCACCGCAGCTGCCTGACCCTGCCTTCGCCCCATGACCGCCACGCTTTCCTCGTCGCCCCTAACTCCCCCGATCTCATTGCCGCCCCTGCATGCGCTGGCGCATCAGTGGGTGGTGTGCTTGTGTGCAGACTGGTGCGGGGTGTGCCGCGACTACCGCGCCGTCTTCGAGCACGTCGCACACAGCCTTCAAAGCGCGCACCCGCAGTTTCGTTTTGCATGGGTTGATGTCGAGGACGAGGCGGGCCTCATCGGCGACCTGGACGTCGAGACATTCCCCACGGTGTTGATTGCCAACGCGGATGGCACGCGTTTTATCGGCCCCGTCACCCCGCAAGCCCATGTCTTGCAGCGCCTGCTGGAGTCTCTGGTTGGGACTGCCCCAGGGGCCCCCGATGGGGTGGATTGCGCAGCGTTGCTGCAGGCTTTGCCCACGCGGCCCGAATTGTGGGTTCATGCGGCTGTGTAACGCACAGGGGGTTATTTTTAAGAGTTTTTTAAGCCAAATACGCATCTAGCCCAGGCGTTTATTGCCTGAGCAGCTATCTAATAAATAGCAAACACAGCGCAGCGCAGCGCAGCACGGCTCACAGGCGTAGAAAATCTCTTATCGCCGACAGCACCGCCTCGGGGGCCTCCAGCATCAGTTGGTGGCCAGCGTCCACCGTCACCACGGTGGCTTCTGCTGCCTTGTCAACCAGCGCCTGCGCGGCTTTTGGCGGCGTCATCTGGTCATGGCGCCCCAGCACAAACAGCACCGGGCAGCGCACACGGGCCATGGCGTCCAGGCCGGTCTTGTAGTTGTCGCAGGCGGCGAAACCTCGGTGAAAAACATTAACGGCGGGGTTGCTGGCCAGCACCCGCCGCATCAGCGCGCGGGCCGTGCCGTACAGCCAGGTGCCTGGCCCCATGGCCGACGGCGGCGGCGCCAGCATCGAGTGCGAAAACTGGTTGACCAAGTCAATCGCCTGGAATGGCTGCGCTTGCGACATGGCCAGCAGCGCGGGAGACACCGCCATCGGAAAGGCTGTGCCCACCATCACCAGCTGGCTCACGCGCGCGGGCTCGGTGGCCGCCACTTCCAGCGCAATCAGCGAGCCCCAGCTGTGGCCAATGAGGGCAGCTTTTTCAATGCCTGCCGCGTCGAGCAGGGCGGTGATGGCTTCGGCGGCCATCTCGCTTGAGGCCGGCGCGTCACCGCCGCTTTTGCCGTGGCCGGGCAGGTCCACGGCCAGCACATTCCAGCCGTGGTGGGCCAGATAGCGGGTTTGCAAAATCCACACGCTGTGGTCGTTGAGCACACCGTGAATAAACACGGCAGTGGGCTGCGCGGGATTGAAGGGCTTGCCGCCGGTGTAGCAGTAGGTGCGGTAGCCAGCAACGTCAAGCAGCATGGGACACCGCCGCTGTTTTTTCAGCGACCTTGAGCGCACGTTTCAAGTCATCAATCAGGTCGTCCGCGTCTTCCAGGCCAATCGACAGGCGAATCGTGCCCTGTGTGATGCCGGCGTTGGCGAGCGCGTCGTCGGCCATGCGAAAGTGGGTGGTGCTGGCCGGGTGAATCACCAGGCTGCGGCAGTCGCCCACATTGGCCAGGTGGCTGAAGACTTTGAGCGCCTCGACAAACGCCTTGCCTTGCGCGCGGCTGCCTTTCAAGTCAAAGCTGAACACCGAGCCCGCGCCGCGTGGCAGCAGCTTTTGGGCCAGCGCATGGCTGGGGTGGGTGTCCAGCAGCGGGTGGCCGACACGGCTGACAAACGCGTGGCTGGCCAGGAAGGCGACTACTTTTTCCGTGTTGCTCATGTGCCGCGCCATGCGCAGGCTCAGGGTTTCGATGCCCTGCAAAATCAGCCACGCGGTGTGCGGGCTCATGCAGGCGCCAAAGTCGCGCAGGCCCTCGCGCCGGGCACGCAGCAAAAACGCGCCGACCGTGCTTTCCTCGCTGAACACCATGTTGTGAAAGCCGTCGTAGGCTTCGGTCAGCTCGGCAAATTTGCCCGCAGCGCGCGGGACGTCCCAGTCAAAGCTGCCGCCGTCCACCACAATGCCGCCAATCACCGTGCCGTGGCCGCTTAAAAACTTGGTCGCCGAGTGGTAGACCAGGTCTGCCCCGTGGTCAAACGGCTTGATGAGCCAGGGTGTTGTCAGCGTTGAGTCCACCAGCAGCGGCGCGCCCGCTTCATGGGCGATGCTCGCCACGGCTGCGATGTCCAGCACGTCCAGGCCGGGGTTGCCCACCGTTTCACCAAAAAACAGCTTGGTAGTGGGCCGCACGGCGGCACGCCAGCCGTCCAGGTCACCGGGTTTGACAAAGGTCGTGTCAATGCCGAAGCGCCGCATGGTGTAGTGCAGCAGGTTTTGCGAGCCGCCGTACAGCGCGGTCGAGGCCACGATGTGGGAGCCCGCGCCCATCAGCGTGGCAATGGCCAGGTGCAGCGCCGCCTGGCCGCTGGCCGTGGCAATGGCGCCAATGCCGCCTTCCAGCGCCGACACCCGCTGCTCCAGCACCGCGTTGGTCGGGTTGCTGATGCGGGAGTAGACATGGCCGGCGCGCTCCAGGTTGAACAGGCTGGCTGCGTGGTCGCTGGACTCGAACACAAACGACGTGGTCAGGTGAATCGGCACGGCGCGCGCGCCCGTGGTGGGGTCAGGGGCGGCGCCCGCGTGCAGCGCCAGGGTGTCAAAGCCAGGGTCCGAATAGCCAGGCATGGGCAAGTCCTCAAGTAAATGATTACAAAGTGCGAGTTGATTGTGGGCTATATTGATTTTTCCCAGCTCACACGCAGGGCGCAGTGAGAAAATCGCCCGAACCACCAGCCAACACCCGGGAGTTCCCATGAAAGTTTCAGACATTCTTCGCCTCAAAGGCAACACGCTGTATTCGGTGCAGCCCGACGATGCGCTGGCCAAGGCGATTGACATCATGGCGGAAAAAGACATCGGCTCGCTGGTGGTGATGGAGCACGGCGACCTGGTCGGCATGCTGACGTTTCGGGAGGTGATTGTCTGCATCGTGAAAAACGGCGGCGCGGTGGGCACCACGCAGGTTCGCACCGCGATGGACGACCACCCGCTGACCTGCACCAGTGAGACCGAACTCGACGAAGTACGCCGCATGATGCTGGACCGCCACGCCCGCTACATGCCGGTGATGAACCAGAAGATGATGATGGGCGTGATCAGCTTCTACGACGTGGCCAAGACCGTGGTGGACAGCCAGAACTTCGAGAACAAGATGCTCAAGGCCTACATCCGGGACTGGCCGGAGGCCGAAGACGGCAAGGCAGATTGAACGCCCCACGGTGTCAATTCAGTTGCACCGTATTGCCAGATTGCTATTGAATAAATAGCTCTACAGGCAGTCAACACCTGGGCTAGAGGGTGCTTTGATGCTGAAAACGGTGTTTCAGGCGTGGCCCCGCGCGTTTTTCGAGGCCCGCATCGCTTCCCGCGGCAGCTTTCGATATAAAAAGTGCTTTATGCCCAGGTGTTCATTGCCTGAGCAGCTCCTGAAAAAGGAGCATTGCTTCCCTCAAGGTGTTTGATTCGGGGGAGGCGATCATGCCGCCGCGCAGGTCTTGCGCAGTGCCGAATCTACTCGCCCAGCAGCCCCACCTTCCGCGCAAATTCACTCAGGGGCTTTGACCACATCGCCCCACCCCGCAGCAGCAGCTGGTGGCCGTCGTGGCCTTCGACGGGCCCGGTTTGCAGCAGTTCGGCGTCGCTGCCGCCAGCTTTGTAGGCCTCGAACCAGCGTTTGGGCGCCTCTGCGCCCCAGTACAAATCGTTTTCGGCATACAGCCACAGGCTGGGGGCCTTGGCCGCCTCACCGAACTGGCGATAGGTTTTGGTGAGTACGTCAGGCTCACAGCTTTTGCCAGGGGAACTGCTCGGGTTGCCGCCTGCGCCGCCCGCAAAATTGACAATGCCGCGTACACCGGGCAGGTTCAACGCCGAGACGGCCACACTGGTCAGGCCGCCCACTGACTGGCCTTCGATCAGCAGGCGGTCTTTGCGCACCCACGGCTGCATCAGCGCCCAGTCATAAGTGGCTACCACGGTGCGCCGCGCATTGAGCGACGTGGTGGTGAAGTCGGGCAGGCCGAAGCACTGGCCGTCACGCCACTGCGCGCCAGAGTCTTCCACATCGGTGCCGCCTGTGTCGCCATAGCCAGGCCGCACGGGGGCAATCACCGCGACGCCTTTTTTCAGCCAGAAGTTGCCGTGGCCCACAGCAATCGGGCGCTCGAGTTGCGCTCGCTCCACGCGCGTGCCAGCGCGCCCGTGGGAGTAGATCACCAGCGGAAACGGGCCGTCCCCAGCGGGTTTGTACAGGTGCGCGACCACCTCGGTCGGCTTGCCATTGACGATCAGCGGCAGGCGAATCACTTCGGGCTCCGCCTGTGAAAAAGCGGGCAGGGCCGCCAGGGCGAACACCATGGAAATGATGAGACGGCAAGGGTCGAAATTGAGATAAGCGCGCATGATCAGCATGGATAAGGGATCCTTTTCACTGTGAAATATAGCAAGCGTCTCGGGGATAATCGGGAGCATGAGCGGCAACACCATCGGACAACTTTTCGCAGTCACCAACTTTGGTGAATCCCACGGCCCGGCGATTGGCTGCGTGATTGACGGGTGCCCACCCGGCATGGCCCTGTGTGAGGCAGACATTCAAGCCGACTTGGACCGCCGCCGCCCGGGCACCAGCCGCCATGTCACCCAGCGCAACGAGCCCGATGCGGTCGAGATTTTGTCGGGCGTCTACCAGGGCGTGACCACCGGCACACCGATTGCGCTGCTGATCCGCAACACCGACCAGCGCAGCAAAGACTACGGCAACATCCTGGAGACGTTTCGGCCCGGCCACGCCGACTACACCTATTTGCACAAATACGGCGTGCGCGACCCGCGCGGCGGTGGCCGCTCGTCGGCCCGCATGACAGCCCCCACGGTGGCCGCCGGTGCAGTCGCTAAAAAGTGGCTGTTTGAACAATACGGCACGCAATTCAAAGGCTGCATGACGCAAATTGGCGAGGCGGTGATTCCGTTTGAATCCTGGGAGCATGTGCCCAACAACCCGTTTTTTGCCCCCAGCGCTGATGTCTCAAGCCTGGAGCACTATATGGACGCGCTGCGCAAGGCCGGGGACTCTTGCGGCGCGCGCATCCGCGTGGTGGCCACCGGGGTGCCGGTGGGCCTGGGCGAGCCGCTGTACGACAAGCTCGATGCCGATATTGCTTTTGCCATGATGGGCATCAACGCCGTCAAGGGTGTGGAAATCGGCGCGGGCTTTGCGAGTGTGGCGCAGCGCGGCACCACCCATGGCGATTCGCTCACGCCTGGCGGATTTTTGTCGAACAACGCGGGCGGCGTGCTGGGCGGCATCAGCACCGGGCAGGACCTGGAGGTGGCCATAGCGATTAAGCCAACCAGCTCGATCATCACGCCGCGCACCTCAATTGACACGGCAGGCAACCCGCTAGAGGTGGTGACCAAGGGCCGCCACGACCCGTGTGTGGGCATTCGCGCCACGCCGATTGCCGAGGCGCTGCTGGCGCTGGTCGTTATCGACCACGCACTGCGCCACCGCGCGCAAAACGCCGATGTGCGCGTCGCCACACCAGACATTGCGCGGCAGCGAGTTTGAGGGCGTTGTGGCTTGCTGTGCCAGCGCAGGGGCTTCGCTAAATAGTCACTATTTTTCGACATCAACCACCGTCGAAAGGTGTTCAAGCCATGAGCGCTGTGTTTGAGAGTTTTCTGTCTACCCCCGAAATGCTCGGCGTGCTCAATGAGCGGGAATTTGTCGCCGCCATGCTGCAGTTTGAGTCGGCTCTGGCCACCGCGCAGGCCCAAGTCGGGCTGATTCCCAAGTCGGCCGCGCACACCATTCGCAGCTGCTGCCACGTGAGCGCCTTTGACGTGCCCCAGCTGTTGGCCGACAGCGGCCAGGCGGGCAGCGTGGCCATTCCGCTGGTCAACGCGCTGAAGAGCGCCGTGGCCCGCGTGGACGTGTCTGCCGTGCCGCATACCCATTTCGCCAGCACCAGCCAGGACGTGATCGACACCGCGCTGGCCATCCTCACGCAGCGGGCCCTTCGCCTGATTGAGCGCGATACGCAACGCTCGGTGACCGCACTGCACACGCTGGCCGAGCGCCACGCGGCCGACCCGGTGCTGGCCCGCACGCTGATGCAGCCCGCCTCTGTCGTGAGTTTTGGCCTGAAATGCATCGGCTGGGCCGCGCCGCTGGTGCGCAGCCTGCAGCGCCTGCAAATTGCTGGCGCTCACGCGCTGAGTGTGCAGCTGGGCGGTGCCGCGGGCACGAATGCGCAAATGAAAGCGCTTGGCCCCGAAGTGGTCACGCGTGTCGCCGCCGAGCTTGGCCTGCGCGCCGCGCCCGCCGTCTGGCACACCCAGCGCGACGAATGGGTGGTGCTGGGCTGCGAGCTGGGCGTGCTGGTGGGCAGCCTGGGCAAGGTCGCCAAGGATTTGTCGCTGATGGCGCAGTTTGAAGTGGCTGAAGTGGCTGAACCGGCCGAGGCAGGGCGGGGCGCCTCGTCGGCCATGCCGCACAAACGCAACCCGGTCGCTTGTATGGCGACGCTAGCCGCCAGCGTCCGCGCACCTCAGCGCGTGGCCGCGCTGCTGGCGGCCATGCCGCAAGAGCATGAGCGAGCACTGGGCCCCTGGCAGGCCGAGCTGGCGGAGTGGCCGGGCCTGCTGATGGCGGCCCACGGCGCCGTGCAGGCCATGGCACACATGCTGCCCGGCCTGCAAGTGGACACCCTGCGCATGCGGGCCAATATCGACGCGGTGCGCGCGGTGCTGCCGGTGGATATGGCTGACGAGTGGTTCAGCCCGGCGCTGGCTGACCACGCCGCGCAGCTCGTGCACACTCAACTGGCCAGCCAGCAGCAGGCGCTGGCAGCGATTGATTGACACTTCCATCGAAAGCGACGCCATGAGTCAAGATTCAGTGCCCGACACCGCAGACGACCCTCACTATGAGCAGGGCATGGTCAACCGCCGCCGCGTGCTGAGCGATGCCTGGGTCGACAAG
>JANLUZ010000195.1:0-13347 GCA_031363755.1 Polaromonas sp. | reverse complement strand
TGGGCCAGCAGCCGTTCACGACCGAGCCGCATGTGTTTGCCAACCTTGGCGACGGCACCTACTTTCACAGCGGCCTGCTCGCCATTCGCCAGTCGATCGCGGCGGGCGTGAATATTACCTACAAGATCCTCTACAACGACGCGGTCGCCATGACCGGCGGCCAGGCGATCGGTGAGCGGCCCGAAGGCCATTCGGTCCTTCAGATCGCAGAAAGCCTGCATGCCGAAGGCGCCATGAAGGTCGTCATCGTCACCGACGAACCCGAGAAGTACGAAGGCGTCACGGTGCCGGGCAGCTACGCCGGCAAGGGCGTCGCCATTCGCCATCGCGACGATCTCGACGAAATCCAGCGCGAGTTTCGCGAGATCAAGGGCACGACCACGATCATTTACGACCAGACCTGCGCGACCGAAAAGCGGCGCCGCCGCAAGCGCGGCACGGCGGTCGATCCGGCCAAGCGCGTGGTCATCAACGAACTGGTGTGCGAGGGCTGCGGCGACTGCAGCGTGCAGAGCAACTGCCTGTCGGTCGAGCCGCTGGAAACCGAATTTGGCCGCAAGCGCCAGATCAATCAAAACAGCTGCAACAAGGACTATTCCTGCGTGAAGGGCTTTTGCCCGAGCTTTGTGACGGTGGAGGGTGGCCAGCTCAAAAAGCCCAAGAAAGCTGTGAAAGGCACGGTCAGCGACTTCCCTGAGGTGCCGCAGCCCATGATTCCCGATGCCGAATCGGCCTGGGGCATCGTGGTCGGCGGCGTGGGCGGCACAGGCGTCATCACGATTGGCCAATTGCTGGGCATGGCCGCGCACCTGGAAGGCAAGGGCGTGGTCACGCAAGACGCGGGCGGCCTGGCGCAAAAAGGCGGCGCGACCTGGAGCCACATCCAGATCGCCAACCGGCTGGATGCGATCTACACCACCAAGGTGGACATTGCCAAGGCCGACCTGGTGATTGGCTGCGACCCCATCGTGGCCGCTAGCGCCTACACCCTCACCGTGATGCAGCCCGGCCGCACCTTTGTCGCGCTGAACACGCACGGCGCGCCCACTGCGGCGTTTTTGAGCAACCCCGGCTGGCAGTTCCCCGGCGCCAACTGCGGCGATGCGGTAGCCCTTGCCGTCGGCGCCGATGGCGTGGGCGCGTTTGACGCCGAGCAGGTCGCCGTCAAGCTGGTGGGCGACTCGATCTACACCAACCCGCTGATGCTGGGCTTTGCCTGGCAAAAAGGCTGCGTGCCGCTGTCGCATGCCGCGTTGATGCGCGCCATCGAGCTCAACGCGGTGCAGGTCGACAACAACAAGGCCGCCTTTGAATGGGGCCGCCGCTGCGCGCATGATCTGGCTCGCGTGCAGGCGCTGTTCAAAGCGCAACAGGTGATCGAGTTCGTCAAAAAACCCGCGCTGGCCGAAATGCTGGCCAAGCGCATCACGTTTTTAACGGCGTACCAAAACGCCGCCTATGCCGAAACCTACCGCGCCTTCGTCGAGCAGGTGCGCACCGCTGAAGCACCGCTCGGCAAAACCACGCTGACCGAAGCCGTGGCGCGTTATCTGTTCAAACTGATGGCTTACAAGGACGAGTACGAAGTCGCCCGCCTGCACACAGACACAGCCTTTCTGGCCAAGGTCAACGCCATGTTTGAAGGCGACTTCACGCTGAACTACCACCTGGCACCGCCGCTACTGGCCAAAAAGAACGACAAGGGCGAGCTGCAAAAACGCCCCTTTGGCCCGTGGATGCTGACGGCCTTCAAAGGTTTGGCGCGCCTCAAGGTCTTGCGCGGCACGGCACTCGATGTGTTTGGCTACAGCGATGAGCGGCGCGAAGAACGCGCCCTGATCGCCGATTACCGCGATAACATCGCGGCGCTGCTGCCCCGCCTGACGGCGGCCAACCACGCCGAGGCGCTTGAGACTGCCCGCGTGCCCGAACTCATCAAGGGCTATGGGCACGTCAAGGCGCGCCACCTGGTGGACGCCCGGGCGCAGTGGGCGGCGCGGCAAGCCGCATTTGACGCAGCAAGCCACCTTGCACCGCCTGCGGTAACCGCTGGCGGTGCAAGGTGGCAGGTGCAAACCGTGTGATGCAGTTGCTATGGTTGCAGGAGCTACCCAGGCAGTCAATACATGGGCTAGAAGGCGATTGGGTTCGTTTTTTAGTCATTATTAAGCTTGCCCGCCTTTCGTTGCGGGCTCGACCCGCAATCCATAAAACGGTCACTTTGCCAGCACCATGTAAGTTCGTGAATCCTGTATCCAGGTCCGGGATGACATATCAAATAGACCTGAGTCGTTACGGATTTTGATCAAAATCAGCCCCACGTCAGCGTATCTGCTGCCTGAGCAGCTATGAATTAATGAGCAATCTGCCGCCGCAAGCCGCGCTCGGCGGATTCGCAAACATACCAGCGCGCCCGCATACAATCCGCGAACTTGCGCCGTGCGGGTGGGGAGTTGACCTGCCAAGCGCCCGCACTTGTTTCGCTGTCAGTCACCCCCGTTTTCATTGCCCCATTCCTGGAGTCTTCTGTGTTCATTTCTTCCGCTTTTGCCCAAACTGCCCCCGCCGCCGCTGCCGAAGGCGGCATGATGTCGTCACTGACCGGCATGCTGCCCCTGGTGCTGATGTTCGTGGTGCTGTATTTCGTCATGATCCGCCCGCAGATGAAAAAGCAAAAAGAGCACCGCACCATGATCGAGGCGCTGGCCAAGGGCGATGAAGTCGCCACGGCGGGCGGCCTGCTCGGTACGGTCACCAAGCTGGGCGATGCCTACTTGACGCTGCAGCTCGCACCGGGCGTTGAAGTCCAGCTGCAACGCAGCGCCATCGTGCAAGTCCTGCCCAAGGGTGCCATCGTCACCGCGTCCAAGTAAAACGCCTGCGGACTGGCCACGGCCTACCCGCCCGCTTCGTTCACCTGAAAAAGCACCGCTCATGAATCGTTATCCGGTCTGGAAGTACGCCATCATCGTGGCAGCTCTGCTGATTGCTGCGCTGTACACGCTGCCCAATTTCTTTGGCGAGGCGCCCGCCGTGCAGGTGTCCAGCAGCAAGTCCACCGTCAAGGTCGACACCACCACGCTGGCCAAAGTCGAGCAGGCGTTGACAGCGGCCAATCTCAAAGCCGACGCCATCACGCTGGAAGGCACCTCGGTCAAGGCGCGTTTCAACGACACCGACACCCAGCTCAAGGCCAAGGACGCGATTCAAAAAGCGCTGGCCCCGGTGGATGCGGACGGCACCGAGCCCGCGTTTGTGGTGGCGCTCAATTTGCTGTCGCGCTCGCCCGCCTGGCTGACCCGCTTGAACGCGCACCCGATGTACCTGGGGCTGGACTTGCGCGGTGGTGTGCACTTCATGCTGCAGGTGGACATGCAGGCGGCGCTGACCAAGCGCGCCGAATCGCTGGCCGGCGACATCCGCCTCACGCTGCGCGACAAGAGCATTCGCCACAGCGGCATCAGCCGCAACGGCCAAACGATTGACATCCGGTTTCGCGACTCGGCCACGTCGGCGGCAGCCCGCGCCGTGATTCAGGAGCAGTTCACTGATTTGCAGGCCGTCGAATTGCCGGACGGCACCGAGTACAAACTGACCGCTTCCATCAAGCCCGAGGCGGTGCGCCGTATTCAGGACCAGGCGCTCAAGCAGAACATCGTCACGCTGCACAACCGCATCAACGAGCTGGGCGTGTCCGAGCCGGTGATTCAGCAGCAGGGTGCTGACCGCATCGTGGTGCAACTGCCTGGCGTGCAGGACACCGCCAAGGCCAAGGACATTCTGGGCCGCACAGCCACCATGGAAATGCGCCTGGTGGAAGACAGCGCCGAAGCACGTGCGGCCGCCAGCGGCACGGGTGCTGTGCCGTTCGGTACAGAACGATTTTTCGAGCGCAACGGCCAGGCCGTGATCGTGAAAAAGCAGGTCATCATCACCGGCGAAAGCCTGACCGATGCCCAGCCCGGCGTGGACTCGCAAAACCAGCAGCCCAAGGTGGACCTCACGGTGGACGCCAAGGGTGGCCGCATCATGCGTGACATCAGCCGTGACAACCTGAAAAAGCGCATGGCCATCCTGCTGTTTGAAAAAGGCAAGGGCGAAGTGTTGACCGCCCCGGTGATTCAGGGTGAGTTGGGCAACCGCTTCCAGATTTCCGGCTCAATGAGCATCGGCGAAGCCAATGACCTGGCACTGCTGCTACGCGCCGGCTCGCTTGCCGCCCCGATGGAAATCATCGAAGAGCGCACTATCGGCCCCACGCTGGGCGCCGAAAACATCACCAAGGGCTTTCACAGCGTGATGTGGGGCTTTCTCGTCATCGTGCTGTTCATGGGCTCATACTACATGCTGTTCGGCTTGATTTCCGGCTTGGCGCTGGCGGTTAATCTGCTGCTGCTCGTGGCTATTTTGTCGATGCTGCAGGCCACCCTGACGCTGCCCGGCATGGCCGCCATGGCATTGGCCCTGGGCATGGCGATTGACTCGAACGTGCTGATCAACGAGCGGGTGCGTGAAGAGCTGCGCAATGGCGCGTCGCCGCAGGCGGCGATCCATGCGGGCTATGAGCGCGCCTGGGCCACGATTCTGGACTCGAACATTTCCACGCTGATTGCGGGCCTGGCGCTGCTGGCCTTTGGCTCTGGCCCCGTGCGCGGTTTTGCGGTAGTGCACTGCATCGGCATCCTGACCAGCATGTTCTCGGCTGTGTTCTTCTCGCGCGGTCTCGTGAACCTTTGGTATGGCCGTCAGAAAAAGCTCAAGTCGGTGTCGATCGGCACGGTGTGGAAGCCTGCCACCGGCGGTGCAGTGGCGCCGTAGTCCCACACGCCTGACTTTTTCAAGCCTCTTTCAGCGCTCCGTTTTCCCAGGACACTTTCATGGAATTTTTCAAAATCCGCCGCGACATTCCGTTCATGCGGCATGCGCTGATTTTTAACGGCATCAGCTTTGCCACGTTTGCGCTGGCGGTGTTTTTTCTGTTCTCGCGCGGCCTGCACCTGTCAGTGGAGTTCACCGGCGGCACGTTGATGGAAGTGAACTACACGCAGTCGGCTGATGTCGAGAAAATCAGGGGCACGGTTTCCAGCTTGGGCTTCACCGATGTGCAGGTGCAGAACTTCGGCACCTCGCGTGACGTGATGATCCGCCTGCCCGCGCAAAAAGGCGTCAGCACCGCCCAGCAAAGCGACAAGGTGCTGGCAGCGCTGAAAGCGAACAACCCCGATGTCACGCTGCGCCGCACCGAATTCGTCGGCCCGCAGGTGGGTGAGGAGTTGGCGCAAGACGGCTTGAAGGCCTTGGGCATGGTGGTGCTGGGCATCATGATCTACCTGGCATTTCGCTTCGAGTGGAAGTACGCAGTGGCGGCCATCATCGCCAACCTGCATGACGTCATCATCATTCTGGGTTTCTTTGCCTTCTTTCAGTGGGAGTTCTCGCTGGCGGTGCTGGCTGCCGTGCTGGCGGTGTTGGGTTATTCCGTCAATGAGTCCGTCGTGATTTTTGACCGGATTCGCGAGAACTTCCGTCGCTACCGCAAGATGAACACGCACGAGATCATCGACAACGCGATTACCTCCACGATCAGCCGCACGATCATCACCCACGGCTCCACGCAAATCATGGTGCTGTCGATGCTGCTGTTTGGCGGGCCAACCCTGTTTTACTTCGCGCTGGCGCTAACCATTGGTATTTTGTTTGGCATTTATTCGTCGGTTTTCGTGGCAGCCGCCATTGCGATGTGGCTGGGCATCAAGCGTGAAGACATGATCAAGGCGCCTGCCAAAAAAGAAGACGATCCGAGCGACCCGAATACGGGCGCAAAGGTGTAAGCTTTAGGTTCATGAATTCAACTTATTGTGGCGACAGGTAACCGACGCAACAGCGACCTGGCTGAGCAGGCACGCGGGCTGTTTGCCGAGCGTGCGGCGCGCCTGTTGCCGCAAATTGCCAAGACAGTTCACGAGCGGCTGTCCTCCCTGGCCAATCAGACCAATGTGGCGCGTGACTCTCAAATTTTTCGCGATGCCACACTGGCGTTCCAGAAAGCAGGGGGCGCCTGGGTCAACGGCACGGCACGCGCATGGAAAGCTGCTCAGGTGCGCACCGTGCCGTTTCAAAGCTCTCGATTCGTTGAGAGCAAAAAATTCGAATTGATGGGTGATGACATGGTGGAGGACAAAATCCTCGCGTCGCGCCTGTCGTTGCGCATGCTGGACTTTGTGAGCTGGGAGCTCAACGACCTGCGCCTTCGGATTCAGAACCTTGAAGGGGTGGAGGAATTGTCGAAGCAGGACATTCTTCGTCCTGAGTTGCTCGCCCATCACATGGTGGCGCAGTGGAGCGCGGTGTCGCTGACCCGTGAGATCTGGGTTCTGATTCAGGACACCCTTCAGCAGACCACTGGCGAAGCGTTTCTGGAGATTTATCACGCCGCCAATGAGTTCCTCGTCCGGCAAGGGGTGATGGTCGAGATTGACCTTCGCCCACTGGTTCGACGCACCTCGGGTGGGGTTTCCACCAGGTCGGATCCGATGGCGCTTTCGTCGTCTGGCGGCGGTGTTTCGTCAGGCATGGGCAGTGGGCCAGGTTCGCTCAAAGGTGGAACCGGACGCGCCGGTGTGGGTGACGAGACACGCATGCAGACCGCCACCACACCGCTGGCACGCGCACGTATGCGGGCACAAGGGGTGATGGGCCACCTTCGACGTCTGCTGACAGACAAGGTTGCCGGTTTTGACGACACCCGCGGCCACCAGCCATCGGCCGAGCTCAATCGCGTCATTCAGCACGCTCAGCAGTCAGCCGACGAGACCAGCGCGGTCGAATTGGTCCATCTGGGTGACGGCGCCGACTATGTTTACGGCCCAGCGCAGGTGGACCATGCCATTCATGCAGTGCGCGAACGTTCGGCGGTTTTCAAGAAGGCTGCAGCGTCGCAAAGTGAAAAAGCAACGATCGAGATCGTCGCGCTGATGTTTCAGAGCATCCTGGCGGAAGACCGCATCCCAGCTGTGATTCGCGTGTGGTTTGCACGGCTGCAAATACCGGTGTTGCGGGTCGCCATTACCGAGCCTGAGTTCTTTGGGTCCCTGCAGCACCCAGCCCGGCGTCTCATTGACCGCATGGGCTCGTGCGTTCTGGGGTTCAATGTGACGGTGGGCGGTAACGCCATGGAAGTTGAGGTCAAGCGGGCGGTGGAAGTCATTGAGCAGTACCCCGAAACCGGCCGCAAGGTGTTTCAGATCGTCTACGACGAGTTCGAGAAGTTTTTGTCGAAATTCCTGTCGGAACAAGGCAGCGCCGCACGCGTGGTCAGCGTTGCGCAGCAGGTCGAGCAAAAAGAAACGATGGCCATTCAGTACACGATCGAGATGCGCAACATTCTCAAGGACATGTCAGTGCGTGAAGAAATTCGTGAGTTTCTGTTCAAGGTCTGGACGGAGGCGTTGGCCATCGCTTCAATGAAATACGGGCCGCAACACGCTGACACGCTTCAGTTCAAGCGGGCTGCCGCTGACCTGGTGTGGGCAGCCAGCGCCAAGCCCAGCCGCACCGACAGAGCGCGTGTTATTTCAACGCTGCCCAAGCTTTTACAGTTGCTGCGCCAGGGGATGACGTTGTTAGGGATGACCCTCCCGGTGCAAGACCGATACATCAAGGTGATCAGCGATACGCTGGCCGATGCCTTCGCCTCCAAAACAGCGCCGATTCCTGCGGAGCGTATTGAAGCGATGGCAGCCCGTTTGGGCAATCTGGAGGATTATCTGACGGACGAGGACTTGGGGGACCTGCCGCTCGACACCGACAGTCTGGTGACGATGCTGGGCATGGATCCAGCAGAAATCAGCGTGATCACCGATGGCGGGAGCCAGCCGAGCGACGCCATGCGGGCCTGGGTGCAGGAGCTGCAACTGGGCAGCTGGTTTACGCTTGACCACAATGGAACGGTAAGCAATGTGCAGTTCGCGTGGTGCAGTGACCGCAAACAATTGCACCTTCTCGCCGCAGCTGATGGTCGAAACTTTCTGATCCAGGCGCGGCGCTTGGCCGCCTATTTGCAAGCCGGGTTGCTGTTGCCAACAGAAGAAGAGTCTTTGACGGTTCGCGCAACACGCGAGGCGCTGGCGAAAATCGATGCCAATCCAGAGCGTTTACTGGGCTGATCAGACTAAAAAAGCAGGGTGTGGGCAGGCTGTGACAGAGCGCTCAGTGGGCAGTTCGGTACGACGCGTCGTCGCACAACTCGTCCAGCACCAGGGCGTCCGGCTCTTCGCCAAAGCTCCAGTACACCATCAACACGATGATTTTGAGGTCGTCAAGCGTCACAGGATCGCCGGGCGCGGCCATGGCCCGGTCCATCACAATTTCACGCATGTGCGGCGGCAACACGCCTGCTGATTCGAGGAAACTGACGAAGCCAAGACTTTCCGCTCCCAAGTGTGTTTGTTCTGCACATGAATAGACGCGTAGACTTTGCGCGGACTGCACAACAGTGTCCGGGTGGGTTGAGGATGTTTGCGTAAGTTGAGCGTTTGCTGGAGTGTGGACGTGGGTGCCTCGCGCTGCCACATTCAAGCCAGCCAGCCATTGCAGGGCTTCAAGAATCTCGTCGGAGTCAAAGCCCACGGCTGTGAGTTTGCGGCCCAATCGATCTAGTTCTGGGCACGCATCACTTTGCCAGTAGTTTTCGTAAACATAGACCAATACTTCGAACATAGTCTCAATATAACGCAGTTGTGGTGTGCGCTGCAGGCCTAGGCGAGGGTCAGGCGCTGAAACAGGCCGCCTGGCAGGCGGGCAAGTTCTCCCTGAAGTTCGAGCGTCAGAAGTTGCGCCTGCAGCGACGGCGTCGGCAGTCCGGTTCTTGCCTGAAGCGCATCAAGGCTGACGGGGTCATACCCCAAGGCCGCCATCAGGGCCTGATCTGCGGGATTTTCTCCGCCTGCAGCGATCTTTTCGTTCGGCGCTAATGTGTCGCTGTCGTCAGTCGCGTTGCCAGCATGCTGGTTGACCAGGCGCCGACTCGTGCGCAAAGGGGAAGGGCCCAAGCCCAGTTCTTCGAGCACATCCTGTGCGACCTCTACCAGCTTGGCGCCCTGTTTGATCAACGAGTGGCAGCCGCGCGACTGGGGGGAGTGAATGGAGCCCGGAATGGCAAACACGTCCTTGCCCTGCTCCAGCGCCATGCGCGCGGTGATGAGCGAGCCCGACTTCAGCGCTGCCTCCACGACCAATGTGCCAACAGACAGCCCGGAAATGATGCGGTTGCGCCTCGGGAAATTGGCCATCAGCGGCGGTGTTCCGAGCGGAAATTCGCTGACCAGCAGGCCGTGGGCGGCGATTCGGTGAGCCAGTTGGAGGTGCTTTTTGGGATAAACACGATCCACGCCGGTGCCGACCACTGCAATCGTAGCGCCGCCACCCAGCAAAGCACCATCGTGAGCGGCGCCGTCAATACCCAGCGCCAGGCCGGAGACGACCGTCAACCCCTCCGCCGCAAACGCCCGTGCGAACTCTCGAGCGTTCATTTCCCCCTGAGGTGTGGGGTTGCGACTGCCAACAATGGCGATGTTGATAGCATCACTTGCTCCTTTTTTAGAAGCAATCAAGGCAGTATTTACCTGGGCTCCTAGCAAATAAAGCATCAAAGGTGGGTCGTCGATGTCCAGCAACGGGCTGGGGTAGGCGGCGTCGCCCAACGTGGCAAGACACCGATCGTCGCCGCCGCGCAACCACGCCAGTGTGGTGACCACTTGGGCCTTCAGACCAGCCGGCTCTGAGCGGAGTGCGCGCACCAACTTTTCGTTGCCCAGTGACTGCAGAGCAGACGTATCCTGCGAGAAAATGGCTTGAACTGATCCGAAGGCGGCAAGCAGTTTGCGGGCTGATTCGTTACCGATTCCTGGAGTCAGCGTCAGGCGTAGCCATGCCTGGAGCGCTCGCTCATCAATGTCTTTAGCGTTCATGCGGTGAAGTGTGCAGCTGAGCGCGGTCTGTCCAGACCCAGGCGCTCTGACGTCGCCGGTGCGTCAGTTCGGGTTGGTAAACCGGTCGCCCACCTGGACACTGGTGGAAACTTCCAGAATCAGCGCGTACGACAGCTTATCGAATGTGCGAAACACCATCATCAGACCATTGCGCTCATTAGGCAACTTCATGGCGGGGCGGCTGATGTCGGTCTTATCGACCAGGCGATCGCCGTCCGAGACAAGCGCCATTACGTGACCTCGCTCCAGGCCGTCCTGGCTTCCTTTGTTGATCACAATGATCTGGTTGCTGGACGCATTGGCAAAATTGCTGCCGTAAACCGACACCACTTGGCCCGATATCGCCGTGCTTGGTGCGCGCGGCACGTAGCTCAGCAACTCGCGCTTTGGCTCGGCAACCAGCCGGTCGCCCACCAGCATCTCTTCTTTACTGCTGACGATGTCAATGGTGGCTGGAACGATTTCAGACTGCAGCTTACCGTCTTTTTCGGCACCTTCGGGCGCTTGCGCGACGGATTCGCCGCGAACCAATTGGGCGCGCCCGACATACTGCGCCTCGTAGCCGAGCACTTGCTGCGTGGTCGGGTCCTTCAAAGGCGTGGCATTGCGATAAACGCGGTAGTTGATGGGCTCGTCCTTGGCAGTGCTCAGCGGTTTGACCGGCGAGTCCGTGCCCGAATAGGTGCTCCGCGCGTAACCGCGGTCGCCACGGCTGAGCAATACGCGGGATTCACGGGTGGCCACGATACGTGGTGCTAGGGCAAAGCTGGCATCGTCAACAATCAGCGCTTCATCCAGAAACGGCTCGATGACGCTGGGCGACAGGGCCGGAATGGACATGTCGGCAAGGCTTTCATAGCGCGTTCTGGGAGACAGCCGGATGGCTTCGGTGGGCATGCCACTGCCAGCGGACTGCCGCATCCGCAGTCTGGCGCGGCCGTTGGATTTGTCGAGGAAGAGTGCCTGCCCGGGGTAGATCAGGTGCGGGTTGCGGATGTCCTGCAGGTTCATGCCCCACAGCTCGGGCCAGCGCCAGGGACTTTTCAAAAACAGGCCAGAAATCGCCCACAAGGTGTCACCGCGTTTGACGGTGTAGCTGTCGGGTGCGTTGGCTGCCAATGCCGACAACGGCACACCAGCTGTGGCAACTTGCGCGGCCGTGGCTTTCTGGCTAGGCGTCACAGGAAGGCTCTGTGCGTGCAAAGTGCCAGCGCTACTGAGCAGCACAGCTGCCATCAAAGGCGCCAGAGCAGCCTGAAACGGTATTGAAAAAGAGGGAAGGCGACCAAAAGTAATGTGCATCTTGAAGGCCCTTAGGGCGCACACCTGTTAATTAACGCAAGCTCACACGCAACATTTGTACAAGAGATGTTGACGCCTGAGCATTGCAGAATCAGCGGTGAACTGCCGGATTTTTAATCTTGATAATTCAACGGCGATTTTGTACTCAAGCCTTTGATTAGGCAACGAATACGCGCATTACGCCGCCGCCATCAGCGCAAATAGCTTCAAAAGTAGCGAAAATACCCACATCCTTGCTGCTTGCACGGCCTGCCACTCCAATTCACCTGCCGACTTGACCTTCGATGACCCAGCTCACTATTCTTCGCTATCCCGATCCCCGGCTTCACACGGTGGCAAAACCCGTGGCCGAGGTTGACGCTCGCCTGAAAGCGCTCGCGCACGACATGTTTGAGACCATGTATGAAGCGCAGGGTATCGGGCTGGCTGCCACGCAGGTGGACGTGCATGAGCGATTTATCGTCGTGGACGTCAGTGAAACGCGTGACCAGCCCATGGTGCTGATCAACCCGGAGATCGTCTGGGTCAGTGAGGAAACCCGCATTGGAGACGAAGGATGCCTGTCGGTACCCGGTATTTATGACGGTGTCGAGCGCGCCATGGCGATCACTGTGCGAGCGCAGGATTTGACCGGTGCTGTGCAAACCCACGAAGCCGAGGGCATGCTGGCAGTGTGTATTCAGCACGAGATGGATCACCTGATGGGCAAGGTGTTTGTTGAATACCTTTCGGCGCTCAAGCGCAACCGCATCAAGAGCAAGATGCTTAAACAAAAGAAAGAAGACGAGCGCTGAAGACTTGGATGTGTCCGTGCCCCAGGGGCGCACCTAGAATCTGGCGATGCGTCTGATTTTTGCCGGAACTCCCGAATTTGCCCGTGTGGCGGCCGAACATCTGCGCACCGCAGGCTTTGACATTGCGCTGGTGCTCAGCCAGCCTGACCGGCCCGCTGGTCGCGGCTTGAAGCTGCAGTCGTCAAGCGTCAAACAATGGGCGCTTGCGCACAACATCCCGATTTCGCAACCCAGGGGTTTGCGGCTGGACGGCCGCTACGCCGAGGACGCTGCTGCCGCCCAACAGGCGATCCTCCAGGCCAATGCCGACGCGATGGTGGTGGCAGCCTACGGGCTGATCCTGCCGCAGTGGGTTTTGCAGGCGCCGCCCCTCGGGTGCTTCAACATTCATGCGTCGCTGCTGCCGCGTTGGCGCGGCGCCGCGCCGATTCACCGCGCCATCGAGGCGGGCGACGAGCGCACGGGCGTCACCATCATGCAAATGGACGCCGGGCTCGACACCGGGGACATGCTGGGCGGCCAAGCCATCGCGATTGCGTCAGACGACACCACCGCGACGCTGCACGACAAGCTCGCTGATCTCGGCGGCCTTTTGATGGTGACCGTGCTCAAAAGCGCCGCGTGCGCCACGCTGCTGCCAATGCGTCAGCCGACCGAGGGCATCACCTATGCAGCCAAAATTGACAAGCGCGAGGCGGCTCTGGACTGGGCGCAACCTGCCGCCGTGCTGGAGCGCCGCATTCGCGCCTTCAACCCGGCGCCGGTGGCCTCGGCGGTGATGCGCGGCGAAGTCGTCAAACTCTGGGCAGCTCAGGTGGTGCCGGGCCGGCCGGCCACCGCACAGCCGGGTGATGTTCTAGCCGCTGGTTCGCACGGGGTTGATGTCTGTACAGCTGATGCCACGCTGCGCCTCACGCGGCTGCAAAAAGCCGGCGGCAAACCCATGGGCGCGGGTGATTTCTTGCGTGGCTTTGCCTTGCTGCCCGGCATGGCCTTTGACAAGCATGACGCCGCATGAGCGGGCTGAAAGCGCTCCTCAAGCATCCTGAATTCAGTCGGGGCGTGCGTGACATGGCGTCCGTGGCGTTGGGGATCTCCGCTTGGGGCCTGATGACAGGCGTGTCGATGATCAAGTCTGGCCTGAGCCTGACCGAGGCACTGCTCATGGCAGTGCTCGTATTTGCCGGCAGCTCCCAGCTTGCCGCCGTGCCGCTGATTGCTGCGGGCGCCCCGATGTGGGTGATTCTCGCCACCGCTTTCTG
>JANLUZ010000137.1:0-18955 GCA_031363755.1 Polaromonas sp. | reverse complement strand
CTGTTGCAGGTGCTGAGCCTTAGCCTTTTTGAAACTACACCGCTCGATAAGCTTCTGTGCGTGCTCGATGAAGCCGAGCAAATTCAGCCTCCAAATACGCAAATCGGACTGTTTGGCTAAATCTCCGGACAGTAGTGGGTCGAGCCCGAAATGACATGCGGGAAAGCGTTGACGTGCCATTTTTTACGTCAAATACGCTTGTAGTCCAGGTTTTTACTGCCTGTATAGCTATTGATTAAATAGCACTTGGCACTTAGCATTTATCGGCTCGCATTGGAGTTTGGGTACGTCGCCCTGCGGGTACTCTGCACGGCTGACCAGCCGCCCAGGGCTGATGCGGTGACGATGGGACCAGGTCACGGTGTCCAGCCGGCTTTTTTGAGCATGGCCGCATAGCGCGCAAACACGGTTTCTTGGGTAAAGGGGTGGCCGATGCGCAGCACCTCCAGCGCTGCGCGCAAACCACTTTGGTCCCCCTTGGACGAAAGCCACGACTCCCATGCTGCACACGTCACCAAAAATGCCTGCGACCCCATCGGTGCGGGCGGCACTGGCAGGCCTGGCCGTGGCGCCCGGCGCCAGCGCCAGGACGCCAGCTGCGCCAGTCTTACCGTTCGGAACCAGGACGGCGGGCCTGCCGATGTGGAGGGGCACGGTGCTGGCCTGCAACGCTAAAGCGTGTGAAGACGCTTACGCCATCGGCGTGGATGGGTATGTCTGGACGTACCGCATCGACGGTGTCACCGGGTAGAAAGGACAGCTGGTGTGCACGTGGCTAAAAGCCGACACCTTTGCGCTGGCCAGCTCGCCGAGCGGTCGGGCGCTGCTGGTGGGGGGGTGCGATTGCAGCGTGTCTTATGTGCAGGAGCTGGGCGAGAGCAATATCTGGTGGACGCGCCCGGTGACGGTAAACCTGCCCGAAAGCATGTCGAAGTGCGTGCGCTTAGAAAACGTCCGTGTCCGTTCGGCCAACGGCGCGCTGTGTGTGGTGGTCGACAGCCGCCATGCCGGCACGGGCGGGGGGGTGTCTGGTGCAGACCTGGGATTTGGCCTGGGACTGCCGGGGAACCCATGTGCAGCCTGAACCGTGGCGCCTGCGCGGCACGGCCGTCAGGCGCGACGAGGCGCTGTCGCAGGCTAACTGACCCGGAAGCCGCCGACGCTCAAGCCAGCGTGTGCATCGGCAGGTCATGGCTGGTGGCCAGCGCATCAAGCTGAGCGCGTGTGCGGGCTTTGAAAAACCGCGCCACGGTGCTGTGGGCTGCCGGTGTGAACATCAAGGCGCTCACGGCAGCCGGGAACGCTGGCGACTCACTGGGGCCCGGCAGCGCCAGGCCCACCGCGCTGCACAGCGCCGCAGCAAAATGCGGCTCCAGCGCCGCCACGGCAACGCGGCCGTCCTGGCAGCGGTACACCGCATAACCCGCATGGCCGCCTCCCACCGCCGCAGCAGGCCCGGGCAAAGTCAACCCCCATTGCCGGGGCAGCGCCAGGTAGGCGGCTGCATCCGACAAGGCGACTTGCTGGTAGCTGCCAGCGGGCGTTGACGCGGTTTTTTGGGCCAGCACGGCTTGCAAAATCGCCTCAACCACCATCAACGAGCCGCCCATGTCGGCGTACAGCGTGGGCGGCAGCGCCAGCCCGGTGACCAGGCCACACTCGGCGAGATACGTCAGGTCGTGGCCGGGCTCATTGGCCCGCGCGCCTGCAGCGCCCACCACGGCCACCTGACTGAGCTGTGGGTAGCGCTGGTGCAGCGCAGGCCAGCCCAGCGCGAGCTTGGCCAGGGCCGACGGCCGAAACGACGTCAGCAACACGTCGGTGTTGGCCAGCAGGCGGTGCAGGGTGCGCTGGCCAGCAGGGGTTTTGAGATCAGCCGATGTCACCCGGATGCCGGTGTGCAGCGCAGCGTAGGCGGGTGGGCTGTAGTGGCTCATTGGGTCGGCAGACGCCGGGGCCGCAGGTGCAGACATGGGCGCCAAGGGCGATAGCGGCGGTAAGGACGCTAAGGGCTCCAGCTTGCCGCAGACGGCGCCCATGGCGCGGCATCGCATCAGCGCCGCCGGGCCGGGCAGGTTGAGCGCCAGGCTCAAAATACGCACCCCTTTGAGCGGTTGCAGTGGTTTTGTGCGCCCGGCTGGCGCCGCAGGCGGGTGCGCGGTGGCGCTGGCGGGCTGAATGGTGGGCGGTGGGTGCGGCATTGGGTGAGGCCTGGGGCGGGGTGGGTACTTGGTGAGCCGGGCACAAAGTCTGCAGCATAGTGCGCTGGCATGCTGGCACGCTGGTGGGCCCTCTGAGGTCTGCGGCGCACTTAAAAGTCGACTTTTATGCTAAATAGGCCGCTAGTCCAGGCGTTTACTGCCTGGAGTGCTATCAATATTGATTTTTCAGCAGGCGCAACAACTTCTATGTCACAGCGGCAAACCCACGTAGTTTTCAGCCAGTGCAGCCTGCGCAGCGGGCGAATGGGCGAGGTAGTCCAGCTCGGCGTCCTGCACTTTCTGGCCGAAGGTGCCGGTGTCAGGGAACTTGTGCATGAGCGAGGTGAACCACCACGAAAAGCGCACCGCTTTCCAGACGCGCTTGAGCGCAGTGGCTGAGTAGTGGTCCAGGCCTGCCGCGCTGCCCTGGTAAAACTCAATAAGCCCGCGTGACAGATAGCGCACGTCGCTCGCCGCGAGGTTCAGGCCCTTAGCACCGGTGGGCGGCACGATGTGGGCGGCGTCCCCAGCCAAAAACAGGCGGCCAAAGCGCATCGGCTCGACCACAAAGCTGCGCAGCGGGGCGATGCTTTTTTCAATCGACGTGCCGGTCACCATGGCCTCGGCCTGCTCGGGGGCCAGGCGGCGGCGCAGCTCGTCCCAGAACATGTCGTCGCTCCAATTGCTGGCCTTGTCGAGCAGATTGCACTGCAGGTAGTAGCGGCTGCGGGTTGGGCTGCGCATGCTGGCCAGCGCAAAGCCGCGTGGGTGGTTGGCGTAAATCAGCTCATGCGCCACGGGCGGCGTGTCAGACAACACACCCAGCCAGCCAAAGGGGTAGATGCGTTCAAAGGTTTGCAGTGCCTTGGCCGGTACGCTGGCGCGGCTGACGCCGTGGTAGCCGTCGCACCCGGCGATGAAGTCGCAGTGCACCGTGTGGGTGATGCCTCCGTGTTCGTAGGTCACGCTGGGGTGGTCGGTGTCGAAGTCGTACAGGGCTACGTTTTCGGCGTCGTACACGGTGGCCAGGCCGGCGGCGGCACGGGCGTCCATCAGGTCTTTGGTGACTTCGGTCTGGCCGTACACCATCACCTGTTTGCCGCCGGTCAGCACCTGCAGGTCAAGGCGGTAGCTGCCGCCTTCAAACACTGGCGAGCCCAGTACAAAGCCGCCATGCACCAGACCCTCGTGGTGCATGCGCGTGCCAACACCGGCTTCGTCAAGCAAGTCGATGGTGCCTTGCTCTAGCACGCCAGCGCGGATGCGGGCCTGCACATAGGCCTGGCTGTGCCGCTCAATGACGATGGCGTCAATACCTGCCTTGTACAGCAGTTGCCCCAGCAAATGACCCGCCGGGCCGCCACCAATAATGGCCACTTGAACGCGCATGAATGTCTTTGATGGTGTTGGTGATTGGTACTTTAAAGTTGCGCGCAGCAGTGCGCTACGGGCGCCTGGACAGGTTTGTGCGACTATCGGCAGTTTGGTGCGATGATCGCGCAGTGAACGACGCTGCGACATCCCCACCTTACGCCGAGCCCCCGCCAAAATCCAAAGTCTTGGCCAAAGCCGGGGCTAAAACCATCGCCAAGGCAGACATGATCGAAGGCATGGCCAAGGGCATGGCGGTGCTGGAGAGTTTTGATCCGCAGCGCCAGCGCCTGAACGCCACATTGGCCGCTGAACGCGCGGGCATCACGCGGGCTGCAGCCCGGCGGCACCTGCTGACGCTTGCGCACCTGGGTTACCTGGAAACCGATGGCAGCTACTTTTGGCTGGCCGCCAAGGTGCTGCGGTTTTCAGGCAGCTACCTGGCCACCGCCCGCTTGCCGCGCGCTGTGCAGCCGACCCTCAACCGGCTGGCTGCGCAGTCGCAACAGGCGTTTTCGGTGGCCGTGCTGGACGGTGACGAGGTGGTGATCGTTGGCCGTAGCGGGTTTGAATGGAAGCGCGGCCCGCAAGAGACGAACACACCGGCCCGCGTTACCGCCTACGGCCTGCACCTGGGCGCCAGGCTGCCCGCGCACGCCACATCGACCGGGCAGGTGCTGCTGGCCGCCAAAACCCGCACCGACCTGAACCACTGGTTGCAGTCACGGGGCGCGCTGGGCCTGCCCCGGCTGACGCACACCACCGTCACTGACATGCGTCAGTTCAAGGCTTTGATCGCCAACGTCCGGGCTGACGACTACGCCATCAGCAGCGAAGCGCATGAACTGGGTGTGCACGCCCTGGCGATTGCCCTGCGCAACGCCCAGGGCCTGACGGTCGGGGCGCTCAATGTGGTGACGTCGGGCCAGCCCCCGATGGCGGGCGCCTTGAAGCGCGACCTGCTGCCGCTGCTGCAAGACGCGGCGCGGGAGTTGCGGGCGTTGTTGTAGGGGCAGGGAGCTTGTCGGGTGCCTGAAAAGTCGTAACTCTGGAGGCTTGCAGAAAAGCTATTCCAGGGCGGTGTGTAGCGCCTGCTTCAGCCAGTCACGGCACCACACCAAGCCTTCTTCTTCCGGCAGGGTGCCGGTGCTGGCGTCGTGGCACCACACCTCACCAATGCGCTGGGCACCCAGGTCGGCCAAGCGCTGGTCAAACTTTTTGCCGCCAAAACAAAAGGTTTGCAGGTAGGTGCGGTCACCCAGGGCGATCACGCCGTAGCGCACATGGCCCAGAAACTGGGGCGTAGCAGCCAGCGAGTCGTACAGGGCAAAGGCGTTGTCGGGCACGTCGCCTTGGCCGTAGGTAGAAGTGCAGATGAGATAAATTGCATTTTCAGCAAGGCCGACACTGAAGGCGCTGATGTCCATGTTGTCCATCAACATCACCTCGACATCACTTATCAGGTCGATGCAATGCATTTGAATGGCCTGAGCAATTTGGCCTGCAGTGCCGGTGACGGTGCCGATAAGAATTTTAAGTTTCATGGGGTGAGGTCATCCTGAAGGTCTCGGCCGTCAGTAAAACAATGCGGTAAATTGCTTTACCGGTGTTTTAAATAAAGTGTATTGCAATCAATTGGCAGCGCCAAACCACGCCGTTCAGGACAACCCGCTCCCCACGGCTAGGACCCTGGACACCATTTTTGTCGTACCCACCGACCAGGACCCGAAAGTCAATTTGGCCGACACACTTGGAGAGCTGGGTAGCCGCATACCGGCCTGGCGAGAGTCGCGCTATGCTCGCGCCGACGCGTTGGTAGACACGGCCGCTCGCACCGTCAAACAAAGTTTTTCTGACTTGAAGCGAGCCGTCGCCTAAAAAGGCTTGAGACAAGCTAGGCCGCCCATCCAGAGGACACGGCCATGGATGCAGTGACCGAACCGCTGTTGTTCAAACAGACCATCGAAGGCAAGTAGGGAGAGTTTGTCAGCTTTGCTACAACCCAGCCAAGTACCGGCAATGGATGCTGCGACTGGCCGGAAAGGTAGCGGTTTAAGCTTGGTATCAACGAAGACCGCCGGTACATCTTGAGCATGACCGGCGTGACAAAGTCCAGGCGACTGCCTTTGAAGACCTAAAGCAATGACACAGACCTGACCGGAACCAGAAGAAGCCGACGGGCTAAAAAACGCACCGGGCACTGTCGCATACAGCAAAAGTTGACGCTATAATATGAGACTTGGCGGAGTGTGGCGCAGTCTGGTAGCGCACCTGGTTTGGGACCAGGGGGTCCAAGGTTCGAATCCTTGTACTCCGACCAAAAGCACACTAAAAAGCTCACTCCGGTGAGCTTTTTTTACGTCCAGGGTCCTAGACTCTAGAATTCTGAAGTCATCATCTGCCCGTAGCTCAGTTGGATAGAGCATCAGCCTTCTAAGCTGAGGGTCACAGGTTCGATCCCTGTCGGGCAGACCAGTAATGTCGACTGCATGGCGTATTGGCCGCACCTTGCACCGGGCCTGATCGCCAACGCATTTACCGTATGACCCGCAGCCATGACGGCCCACCAGCAGGATGCTTTGGTGCAAATCACAGCGGTGTTCATTACTTAAAACCGCTCAAAAACTCAAGCCGATTGTGTCAACCCCATGCACATGACACTGATTTATATGGTGAGCCGTAAAAACGATGTCTGCTGATACAAGCAATGCGCTTTCAATCAGAACCAACTGGAAATTGGCGTGTATTCAATTTTTTTAGCCTGAATCACAGCGTGGAAGTCCGAAAGCCCTTACACATCAGCGAAATGGATGACGCATAGAACTCCAAGGCTCGTAAAACGTGAATTTGTACGTTGTAGCAGGTCATGATAACTGTTACTCAAGTTCATAATTACCTAGACAACAAAAATGCAGAACCGCGTAGCGCCTACTTTTTTTAAATCATAGCCTCGGTTGTTTGCAATAGCTCCGAGTACTCGGTAGGAATATCAAATATGTTAAATCTGCTTGCAAATCTGCAGAAAGCCAAAAAATGGCTGGCAAAGTTGATCAAGACGCTTCCAGAAAACAATATTGCAATTTGGGCTCGCACGCAAGGATTGGTTTATGCAGGTACCGCTGAAATCGATAAGTTTGTGATTTCAGGAACCGTTGACAACAAACCGTGGACGGTCGAACGTCGAGCGGGCTCGCGCCCTTTTATTGAAGGTGACGAGTTGACGTTGAGGGCAGTACTTGATGTCCTGACAACTCCGGCTATCATTATTATGAATCGGCCCCTCAAAAATGCGCTTGAGGAGCAGGCGTACAACGTATATACGGACTCGGTTCAAACCTTCATCGCGCCCGGACTTACTCAAGAAATGCGGTGGATCGCTCTTTATCCTGAGCGTTTTCAACCAAGATTGTCCCAAGATTTCCGAGACAATTTTGCAGTATTGGCTAATGATACCAGCCATGCCAGCAGTTGGTTGTCACAAGATTTGGCTGATCTGATATGCAATTGCCAACTTAATCAAGTTGCCGCGCCTTTCATACTGATGCTATTGCGGGGAAAAATGTACATTCAGCTCCAAATTTCTACAACATCTGACGATCTTAACCTGCTTGGCAACAGTATTAAGGTGCTTCAATTTGCCAGCGTATCAGCACTTAAACAATTCCCTAGAATCTAAAATTTACGTATGTTTACAGCGCCATAATCTGAAGCATCGACAATGATGTCTTAACGATATTGTTCCTGCTCGCGGCGCTGCTGCTCCATTCGCCGACGTTCGATGCAGACCGCATGGTTAAAAAAACTAGGTTTGGCACATTGTTCGGCCATACAAATTTGAAATCCGAGTAATATACGATGGTCGCAGATCTGTTGCGGATGCAGTGAAACCACTGCTTGGTCGGTCAGTGCAGGGCGCGATGTTTGGGGCGGGCGACGATAAGATTTGGCTTCGGGCACAGATTTTTTATTTTTTGTTTCCGTGACTGGCACCTGAACAATTGTCGGGTTTGCAGCAGCCGACTCTCGATTGTCAGTTGTCGTTTCGGATTGAGCGCCATTGCTTGGAAGCGCCTTCACCTCTCCAGTGTCGGTTGTAGCCGTCAGCGTCGGAACGACAAATTTCTCTGTTAATTTGCCACTGGCAACGTGTGTTGAATATTCAATGGTCTCAACAGAGTCATGTGTTGCTGATGCGATCAACTGAGAATTCGATTGACGGTTCGTGAGTACCGCAACAAGAGTGGCGATCACCGCAAGCAGTAACACAATCCACCGCAGTGCCGGTCGTTTGATTAAGTGGGTTTGGTTACTTTGGTCGTCAAATCCTGGATTTGAGCTTGCTCCGTGTGTGGCCGGTATCGTTTGAGCGTCACCTAGACCTGCTGTGGACGCACTTTTTTTCAATGTGGCGACAATGACAGGCTTCATCGGACGACTTGGCTCGTTTACGGTACGCACACTTTTGGGGATGCCAGTGCTTCGTGTTTCACGCACAACCACTTCCGACAGCGCCAAAGTGTCCCGTTCCTTGAGCGGTTCTTCACTTGTTTTTAAAGTTGCACCACCTATTTGCCGACTACCGACCGTTGCGTCGCCAAGCTGACGCAAGCGGCGTTGCGCAAGTGCCGCATAAATACCCGCAGGAAATTGCTTCAAAAAAGTGTTGAGGTCGTCAAGATCGTTTGAATACCTTATTTCTTTCCAATAAACGAGTTCGATCTCCTGGGTTACGGTCGAATTACTGCCGTGTGTCAGTGTTGGGGCGGGAGAGTCGGTACTTCCCGACGGTACAGCTTTGATCTTTATCGTCGTTTCATCGACATAACTCAAAACACATGGCGGGGTTACGCCCAGATCGTCCGCGTCGTTACCGACTTTTTTCAGATCAGCGGAAAATTCAGCAGCAGTCTGATAACGGTCGTTGCGTGATTTAGCAAGCGCAAGTGTAATAACCTGGTTGATAGAGCCTGGTAATTTCGAATTGATCGACGTGACTGCTTCAGGCGTTTTAAAGACTATTTTTTGAATGACACTGAAATCCGTTTCCGCATCGAACGGCCGAACACCCGTCAATAATTGGTAAAGAACAACGCCTGCTGCGAACAAGTCAGTCCGTGTGTCCACCGGAAGACCTTGAATTTGTTCCGGCGACATGTATTTGAGTGTGCCGACAACCGTTCCCTGGGTTCTTGTAGCGTCTTGCGAGTTCTGTATTCGCGCAACTCCAAAGTCTGTGAGCTTGATGTTCCCAGCCGAAGTTAAAAGCAGGTTGGCAGGCTTGACGTCCCGGTGAACAATTTGCTGAAGATGGGCATACTCAAGCGCTGAGAGCAGCGCATCCATGATGGAAAGCGTCTGCTCTAGCGAGTAAGAAGTGCCAGTATCAAGATAATGCTTGAGGTCTTTGCCGTCGACGAACTCCATCACAAGAAACGCGGTGCCAGCGTCTCGGTCCGAGTCATACACGCTCACGATGTTGGGGTGCTGAAGTCGAGCTGCGGAATGTGCTTCAGTTCGAAATCGCGCCTCGTACGCGTCGGCGTCTTTTTGGGACAGGTTTTCAACTTTGATGGTTTTGATGGCAACACGGCGATTGAGGTTTGGATCAACCCCTTCAAAAACGCATCCCATTGCGCCGCTGCCCAGCACGCCCAGCACGTTGTAGCGGCCCAACTTCGTAATTTGCTCCGTCATAAAACACCTCCAGCTGGTGGCCGCGACTCTACCAAATGTGTTTTATGTAACAAAAGCATCATGCAATCTTAGTCCGAGCTACTCCATGATGCCTGACCCGGCAAAAATCTTTCTACAAATCCGCTTTTCGACGAAGAATAATCGCCGCGTTTTAATACATTTACGATGTTTTGCGCTCAACTGCCTCTGGTAACTGGCATTTCAATCTCACCCGGCGTAAGCAAATGTTTTGCCAGTTCCAGTTTGGCGAGTGACGCGCGATGCACTTCGTCCGGGCCGTCAGCCAAGCGCAGCGTGCGCTGATGGGCGTAGGCGTAAGCCAAGGGGAAGTCGTCTGACACGCCGCCTCCCCCATGCGCCTGAATAGCCCAATCGATGATTTGGCAGGCCATGTTTGGGGCAACAACCTTGATCATGGCGATCTCGGCCTTGGCGACCTTGTTGCCGACGGTGTCCATCATGAAAGCAGCGCGAAGCGTGAGCAGGCGAGCCTGGTCAATCAGGCAGCGGGCTTCGGCAATGCGTTCCTGCCACACAGACTGGCGCGAAATCGGCTTGCCAAAAGCCACGCGGCTGTTCAGACGTTTGCACATCAGCTCAAGTGCGCGCTCGGCCACACCGATGCTGCGCATGCAGTGGTGAATGCGTCCAGGGCCAAGGCGGCCCTGAGCAATCTCAAAGCCACGGCCTTCGCCAAGCAACATGTTGGTGGCGGGCACGCGCACATTGGTCAGGCGCACTTCCATATGGCCGTGCGGTGCGTCGTCGTAGCCGAAGACCGTCAAGGGGCGGATCACGGTGATCCCTGGGGCGTTGGCGGGCACCAGAATCATGGATTGTTGTTCGTGGCGGCCGGCGTCTGGGTCGGTTTTTCCCATCACGATGTAGACAGCGCAGCGTGGATCGCCCGCACCTGACGACCACCACTTCAGGCCGTTGAGAACATAGTCATTACCGTCTCGTTCGATGCGGCACTGGATGTTGGTGGCGTCTGACGAAGCCACTTCCGGTTCGGTCATCAAAAAGGCTGAGCGCATCTCGCCTTTGAGCAGTGGTTCCAGCCACTGATCCTTGTTGGCTTCCGAGCCGTAGCGCGCGATGGTTTCCATGTTTCCGGTGTCTGGCGCCGAGCAGTTGAACACTTCCGCTGCAAACGGCACGCGACCCATGATTTCGCACAGCGGTGCGTATTCCAGGTTCGACAGGCCTTCTGGTGCGCGGGGTGAGTGGGGCAAAAATAGATTCCACAATCCAGCAGAACGGGCTTTGGGCTTGAGCTCTTCAATAATGGTGGTAGGAATCCAGGCGTTGCCTTTGGACCTGTTTTCAGCGATCTCGCGGAAAAACCGTGCCTCATTCGGGTAGATGTGATCGTCCATGAACTTCAGCAGGCGCGCCTGCAGTTCATGCACTTTGGGGGCGAAATTAAAGTCCATGGTGTCTCCGTTAGTGGTTTTTTTGGAAAGAATGGCGGTTGGCAAAAATCAGGCTCGTGCCTTCAAGGCAAAGTCCCAAGCCATTTTGGCGAGCAGTGGGGCGCCAGCGGCCGACCGTGTGGCCTGCGCATTGGAGGCGGTACCTGCTTCAACACGCTTGGCGATGCCTTGCAAAATGGCTGCCAAGCGGAACAGGTTGTAGGCGAGGTAGAAGTTCCAGTCTGCTTTCAGTTCATCAGGTGTGAAGAGTCCTAAGCGTTCGCAGTAACGACGGATGTAAGCGTCCTCGGTCGGAATGCCCAGGCTCGCGACATCCAGACCGCCGATGCCGCGGAATGCACCAGGTGGAATGTGCCAGGCCATGCAGTGGTAGCTGAAGTCGGCCAACGGGTGGCCCAATGTGGACAATTCCCAGTCCAGCACCGCCAGCACGCGCGGCTCGGTCGGATGGAACATCAGGTTGTCCAGACGGAAGTCGCCATGCACGATGGCGGTCAGGCTCTCATCCTTGGCTGTAGCCGGGATGTTGGCTGGCAGCCAAGCCATCAGGCTGTCCATCTCTGGGATGGGCGTGGTGATGGAGGCGTTGTACTGACGGCTCCAGCGGCCAATCTGGCGCTCAAAATAATTACCCGGCTTGCCGTAACTTGCCAGGCCCGTCTCTGCAAACCTGACCTTGTGAAGCGCGGCAATCACACGATTCATTTCGTCATAAATCTCACCGCGCTGTGCAGTGGTCATTCCGGGCAAAGACTGGTCCCAGAGCACACGCCCCTCAACGAATTCCATGACATAAAAAGCGCGGCCAATGACAGACTCGTCTTCACATAGGCAGTGCATGATGGCAACCGGCACATCTGTGTCTTGAAGTCCAGTCATCACAGCAAACTCGCGCTCTACAGCATGAGCGGAAGGCAGAAGTTTGGCCACGGGGCCCGGCTTGGCACGCATCACGTAGGCGCGCTGTGGGGTCATCAACTTGTAGGTGGGGTTGGACTGGCCGCCGTTGAATATCTCGACCGTCAGTGGGCCTTCAAAGTCGACAAGGTGCTGGTCGAGGTAGACGGTGAGCGCGTCCACGTCAAACGCCTGCATACCCGTTACGGCACGCGTGCCGACAAAATGGTCGAATTCAGTCATGGTCTATTTCTCAATTTCGGCTTCAGAAATACGCAGCAAAATGGCGCGGTTGCGCACAACCAGACCGCCGGGCTCGACACGAATCGCTTCCTCGCGTTCCATGGCCTTGAGTTCCTGGTTCACGCGCTGGCGCGACGCCCCCAACAACTGCGCCAGCTCTTCCTGGGCGAGCTGCAAGCCGATGCGCACCTCGTTGGTGTCGTTCAGGCACGGCACACCGTAGCTTCGAGCAAGGTGTAGCAACTGTTTGGCCAGACGCGCCCTGAGCGGCAGGGTGTTGAGGTCTTCGACCAAGCCATAAAGCTGCCGAATACGTCGAGCATGCAGCCGCAGCATGGCTTCGTAGAACTCGACGTGTGTCGCCAGGATTTTTCGGAAATCGGCCCGTGCCACACACAGCGTGCTGGTTTCCCCATGGGCATACGCATCGTGAGTGCGCCTGTCGCCGTCGAAGATGGCAACGTCGCCGAACCAGATGCCCGGCTCGACATAAGTCAGCGTGATCTGCTTGCCGGAAATTGAAGTCGAGCTGACGCGAACAGCGCCCTTGGCGCAGGCAATCCATTCTTCGGGCGCGTCGCCGCGAGCGCTGATGAGGTCGCCGTCGCGGTATCGTTTGACATAAGCGCATCGAAGAATGTCGTGCCGAAGTGAGGGGGATAGGGATGAAAACCATCGGCCATGATTAATGGCTTCGCGTTCATCCATCGTAAGAATTGGATCATCCATGGGCTGTCTTTTCAGTGACTTACAAGACGCTGATTGTCACCTCAGGGACGACACCAGACGCCGTTCGATGTCGCGCGGGTGTCCAGTCAATAGCGTTGCACAACCGGTATTGAGACCGCTAGCGGTAGTGGGGTGGCCGTTTTGAAAGAAACGCGTCGATGCCTTCGCCGCCATTGGCGTGGTGCAGGTTGCGAACAAAGTGATCACGTTCACCCGCCAGTTGCTGGCTCAGGCTGTTAGTGGCGGCGTCATTGAGCAAGTCTTTGATACTGGCCAATGCGTTGGGCGCGCGCGCGTTGAGCCGAGCGGCCAGGCTTAGCGCCTCGGTGAGTGCGTCACCCGGGCCACAGACGCGGTTGATCATCCCGAGCTCTTGCAGCCGCGTCGCAGAAATACGTTCTCCACATAGCAGCAACTCGCTGGCCAATGCGCGCGGCAGGGCTCGCCCAAGGGCCCAACTGCCGCCACCGTCCGGCGAAAGTGCAAGTGTGCTGTAGGACATCACAAATACCGCATCGCTGGCCGCCACGATCAAATCACACGCCAAGACCAGCGAAAAGCCAGCGCCAGCCGCAACGCCCTCGACAGCGGCAATCACCGGTTTGGGGTAGGTACGTATCGCGTCGATCCAGTTATGTAACCCTTCGATACTTTGGGCTTGCACCTCGGGCCGTTCGCGCCGGTTCGCTAGCAAACGTTGCAAATTTCCCCCGGCACAAAACACACTGCCTTCACCGGTGAGCACCACGCTGCGAATATCCGTATTGTTTTCTGCAGCATTCATGGCTTCAATGCCAGCGGCATACATCTCAGGGCCCAGGGCGTTTCTAAATTCAGGGTTGCTAAGCGTCAGGACCAGTGTTTGGCCGTCGGTGGTGCTTTTCAGTGAGCCTGCCATGTCAGCTCTCCTCATGCATCAGGCTGACGCCGATGGCGCCGCGGCGTCGCAACCATGGCGAGGGACGGTATCGCTGGTCGCCGTACACGGTTTGCATATTGAACAGCACTTCCAGCACGTTGGCTGGCCCATGGCGGTCGCCCATGGCCAGCGGCCCCATGGGATAGCCGAGCCCAAGCGTCACTGCCGTCTCGAGATCTGTGGGTGAGCAAATCCCTTGTTGGCATATGTCGCTGGCGATGTTCACAATGGAGGACACCACGCGCTGAGTGACAAAGCCGCCACTGTCACGAATCACGCTAACCGGCTTCCCGTCTCGGGCAAAAAGTGCATGCGCTGCGTGGCGCATGTCAAGGCGGGTGACCGGGTTGGTCGCCAGCACGCGGCGTTTGGTAGCTTTGTCGTCGATCAAGAGATCAATGCCAACCGTACGCGCCGGGTCCAGCCGTTCGACCACTGCTACCGTGGTGATGTCGAAACCGAGGGGTGCCACCACGGTCAGTGCCTGCGGCGAGGGTAACTGACCGGATTCGACCTGCGCCCCCAGATTCTTGAGCAACTGCAGCAGATCTGAACGCCGGGAAGCGCGCGCTGAAACCCACACTGGTGGCATGACATCAACGGAAGGGGTTAACGGTTCCGCCGGCGTCTGTGCTTTCCCATCGGTGTACTTGTAAAACCCCTCGCCGGTCTTGCGACCCAACATGCCGCCTGCCAGCCGTTGCGCAGTAATGACGCTCGGGCGGTATCGGGCTTCTTCGTAGTATTGGTGATAAACCGACTCCATCACGGGATGCGACACATCAAGCGCTGTCAGATCCATCAATTCGAAGGGCCCGAGTTTGAATCCAGCCTGGTCGCGCAGGATGCGGTCAATCGTTACAAAGTCGGCAATACCTTCAGAGACGATTCGAAGTGCTTCAGTTCCGTAGGCGCGTCCAGCATGGTTGACGATGAATCCAGGTGTGTCTTGTGCGACAACCGGGGTGTGTCCCATTTGCCGGGCGTAATCGCAGAGCTGCGTGCAAACGGCACTCCCGGTGCGAAGCCCGGCGATAACTTCGACGACTTTCATCAACGGCACCGGGTTGAAAAAGTGGAACCCAACGAATCGCTCTGGGTGGTTCATACCTGCCGCGATTGCCGTAATGGACAGTGAGGACGTGTTGGACGCCATCACTGTTTGGTCGCCAACAATCGCCTCAAGCTGGGCAAACAATGCTTTTTTGACATCAAGCCGCTCGACAATTGCCTCAACAACCAAAGTGCAGTCGCCCAAATCTCCCAGCGTCCTACAGACCAATAAACGCGACTTGAAAGTGTCCGCCAGAGTCGTGTCGATCCTTCCGTTTGCGACCTGTTTGTCCCACTGTGAGTACACCGATTCCCGCGCTATAACTGCCGCGGCGTGCCGGGAGTCAAAAAGGCGAACGTTGCTACCCGCTTGCGCAGCAATTTGCGCAATTCCACTGCCCATTGCGCCTGTCCCAATAACGGCAATCTCGGAAAAAGTTGTTTGCATATGTATTTTTTGAGTAGCGGTTTAGTATCTGGTTAAGGTCAGGAATGTGCCAGAATAGCGAAAAAATGATTCAACGGAACTTACGCCCCACTGTTCTCGCAGTCCTCTCCTTGATTGGCGCGTCATGTGCCAGCGCGCTTGTATTGGAGTCACCCAGCGGCGGCGCTGTTTTGGGGAGTCCGATCGAATTTAACCTGCGTGCAACGTTGGCTGCAGGAGAAGATGCTTCAACTCTCTGTCTGCAAGCCGATGTCCTGCAAGCCGATGCATTGGTTCCGCCTTCCAAAGTTCGACTGTTACTTTTGAATGGCAGCAGCTCGTCGCAGGCCACGGTGCGAATTACCTCTGCTGTCGTAGTTGAAGAACCCGTGCTCAACTTGGTTGTACGTTCTGGGTGTTCTCAAAAGAATGTACGGAAATTTGTTATTTTTGCAGATCCACCGATGGCCGGTGTCCCTCTAGTCGGCGCTGCTGCAAGTTCGCTGGCAAGCACCGTTCGGAGCCAACAGGTGCCACAGCAGCTTGAGTCTGGGAGTTCGGTTGTTGGGGAGCGTTCTGGGCGATTTGCATCGAGTGATACCGGAGCATCAAAGGCTAGACCAGCGCCGAAAGACAATCAAAAAAGCGTCATACACTCTGTTAGTGAAGCCAGTCGACCCAATGCCAACGCGTTGTCTAGACCGGAAAAGCCGTTGCAGCGGTCCCAGCGTTTGGCTGCGGAAAAGACATTGAACTCGCCATTGGCGAGGTTGCAGCTTGATATTGTGGGAAGTGCTATCGACCCTGTTACCAAGCTGAAATCATCATTTGAGTTAACGACGCTACCGTCGGAAAATTCACCTCAACGCTCTGAAGCAGCGGACTTGTGGCGCGTACTGAGCTCAACTTCGGAAGAGTTACAGCAAGATCTGCAGCGATCGAAAATACTGCAAGGCGAGACAGTCGCGCTGAAAAATGCATCGGTGCAGACCGGAATAGACAGTGTGCGAATGGCCGAGCGATTGAAAGCAGCTGAAGATCAGCAGTACAAAAACCCGCTGGTCTACAGTTTGGCAGCGTTGCTCGCCTTCGCTGTTTTAGCGCTGTTTAAATTGCGTTCATCAAATGGAATCGCTTCACCGACTTGGTGGAACACCGGGCGCGAAAAGAATGAAACCGAGCCGAGTGGCAAACCAGCGGCAACATTAGATCTAGCGTTTGGGAAAAGCCGTGCGTGTCGCGAGCCAGCTGATCCATCTGTTGTTAAAACGGTGGCTGCGCTTGCTGGCCGAAGGAACCGCAACGTCGTCGCCAAAGTTGGCGACTCTCGTTCGGACGAGTCGTTATTTGGTCCACTGGGCTATCAAGCGAGCACACGTGACGTCAACGTGGAAGAGCTATTCGACATCCAGCAGCAGGCCGACTTTTTTATATCGCTTGGGCAACACGATCAGGCTGTACAGGTTCTGAAGAACCACATCAACGAAAATGCGCAGACCAGTCCGCTGGTTTATCTTGACTTGTTAAGCCTTTATCATTCCAAGGAGCGGGCCAACGAGTATCGTGATCTGGCGGCTGAGTTCACCAGACTTTTTAATGGGGTAGTGCCTGCGTTTGAGGCTTTTGAGGAGAAAACCCCTGGACTTGAGGCCTATTCGACCCTTTTGAGTCGTATCGAAAGTCTTTGGCACACTGATGACGTGATTGTGGTTATCGAAGACTCTGTTTTTCGCAACGACAGCGGTGCAAGTGAAACATTGGATTTGGAGGCTTACCGAGAACTGCTTCTACTGCATTCCGTGGCAAAAGACTTCGCTGAAGGCCCGGCTGTAGACATTGACGCAGGCTTCAAGCGCGACGAAGGCTCAGCGACGACGACAACTGAGGTTGATTCGATGCCTTTTTTGGATATCGCAGGGGGGTTGCACACAGGCTTAAAATTGATGATAGCCAATTTGTCGCAACCAAAACCGGCAAGGCGTGATGAAGAGTTGATTAGCGTTGAAAATCGCGCCGATCTTTTTCAAAAACCAGTCGGTGCACGTATAGGTCTCGATATCGACTTGTCGACCTATCCGCAAGAACCGATAGTCCCGGTGTTGTCACAGTCGGATACGCACTCTGCGGCGTTAAAAAGCGACCACAGCACTGCACCCACTCGAAACGTTGGGGTTATCGAATTTAATGTGGAAGCAGTTGACGCAGAATTCGGAAAAATCAAGCGCAAAGCTAAGAGTTGAGTGCTACGCTTAACTTTTCGGCGAGCAGTGCCCACTTTTAAAGTCTCCCCGTGACTTTGCCGACGAACCTGTAATGCGCCAGGATTGACGATATTTGTTGGTGTACCTTCGATGAAATTAACGACATTGTCAAAAGCTGCACCGAAATGTCGCTCGCAACTGTCCAGTTGCACACGACCTATGTGCGTGGTGCAGATGCAATTTTCTAATCTCAACAGGGCGTGGCCTTGAAGAATCGGTTCTGACTCGAAAATATCAATGGCAGCAAAGCCAGGGCGCCCTCGGTTCAGCGCTGCAATCACGGCATCTATTTCGAGCAATTCCGCACGAGATGTATTTACGAACAAGGACGTTGGCTTCATGGCAGACAGGTCCTCTAATGTCACGATACTGCGGGTACTTTCGTTTAGACGCAAATGAAGGCTTAAAATGTCTGATTGTTCAAAAAAGGACGCTTTGGATTGCGCGATTTCATAGCCATCTGCCTGCGCGCGATGACGCGAAGCATCACGTCCCCAAACAATCACCCGCATACCGAACGCACGCCCATACCCAGCAATAATTTCACTAATTTTCTTGTAGCGTCAAATTCCCAATGTTTTGCCTTTCAGCACAGCGCCCAGATCAAAATTGGGTGGCATTGAGGCAGATTTAAGTCCTGCTTGTTGGCTATGAGCCATGCTTCAAATGCGCGACATAGTGAGGAATGCTGCGCATAGCTGCAAGAACTAGCGCCCATGTCGATTCGGCGGGTGCTGTGGAAGAACCTGTCCCTTCTGACATTGCAACCCCATGTTCTTCGCAGACTGCAATATCGACCTGTGTACCAATACGACCGGTTTGAGCAATCATTTTTAGCCTTGGCAGCTTCTTGAGCACCTGGAGTTGGACTTGGACTGGACGTCACCCGCTTCTGTAGACATAAATCAACTTCCAGTTCGAAGTTGCTCGAATGCCAGCGGGCTCAGTTGGTCTAGGTGACTGTGCCTGCGGACTCGATTGTAAAAACCCTCAATGTAGTCAAATAAGTCTGACTTGGCTTCCTGTCGGGAAGCATGTGTATGACGCTTGATTCGCTCTTTTTTCAAGTTGCTGAAGAACGATTCCGCAACTGCGTTGTCCCAACAGTTCCCCCGGCGACTCATGCTGGGCACCAAGTGGTTGTCTTTGCACCAGCGGTTGAACTCATCACTGCCAAACTGGCTGCCCTGGTCGGAATGAATCATCACCGGGGTTTTGGGACGCCGGCGCCACACTGCCATCATCAATGTAGGTGATGTCTGTGACCCACACCTGGTCAGGCTGGGCCACGGTGAATTCCCGTTGCAACAGATTAGGCGCTGTGGTGGAGGGCATACCCACCTTGTAGCGCGGTCTCTTGTAGACACGCACCGAATGCAGTTGGGCCTGGCGCATCAGGCGTGCAACGCGCTTCTCGCCGCAAGCAATGCCTGCCTCGCGCAGGTCGCAATACACGCGCGGACTGCCATAAATGCCTTGGCTGTCTTCAAAGGATTTCCTGATGTCCGTCATGAGGGATTCATCGGTCAAGGTACGCGCGCTCTTGGGTGTTGTCTTCCAGGCTTAATAGCCGCTGCGCTGAATACGAAAGACCCGGCACATGCTGCTGTGAACCGCCCCGGGTTTCGTGGAGGCCCGTTGGGTTAAGTCAGACCGACGTTGCGGCCTGACTGGTTAATTGCCGATAGTAGTTTTCTTCAGCTTCGGCAGGGGGAATGTATCCG
>JANLUZ010000099.1:0-37337 GCA_031363755.1 Polaromonas sp. | reverse complement strand
GGGCGGCGCTCTTCGTCCATGATGCCCAGCTTCACGGTGTTGGCGGGCAGGCCCAGCAGCGCTTCGACACGGCCAAACAATTCGCTGGCAAAGGCGACTTCCTTCGGGCCGTGCATTTTGGGCTTGACGATGTAGACCGAGCCGGTGCGGGAGTTGACGATGGCCTCCTTGCCCCGGCGCTTGAGGTCATGCATGGCAATCGTCACCGTGACCACAGCGTCCAGAATGCCTTCTGGGATTTCACGCCCATCAGCGTACAAAATCGCTGGATTGGTCATCAAATGGCCGACATTGCGCAGAAACATCAGGCTGCGGCCGTGCAGTTTGACCGGCTGGCCGTCAGCGCCCGTGTACTCGCGGTCGGGGTTCAGGCCGCGCGTGAAGGTTTTGCCGCCCTTGGCGACCTCTTCGGTCAGCGTGGCCTGCAAGATGCCCAGCCAGTTGCTATAGGCCAGCACTTTGTCGTCGGCATCCACCACGGCCACCGAATCTTCCAGGTCCAGAATGGTCGACAGCGCGGCTTCCAGCACCAGGTCGCTCACACCGGCCGGGTCGGTTTTGCCAATGGCGGTGCTGCGGTCAATTTGAATGTCCAGGTGCAGGCCGTTGTGCTTGAGCAGCACCGACAACGGCGCGCTGGCGTCGCCCTGGTAGCCGACGAACTGGCTGGCATCGGCCAGGCCCGTGTCGCCTGCTGCGGTGGCGACCACCAGTGCGCCACCTTCAACGCGGTAGGCCGTTGCGTCTTTGTGGGAGCCTGTAGCCAATGGCACGGCTTGGTCCAGCACCTGGCGGGCGTAAGCGATGACCTTGGCGCCGCGCACCGGGTTGTAGCCCCTGCCTTTTTCGGCGCCGTCCGTCTCGGCAATCACGTCGGTGCCGTACAGCGCGTCGTACAAGCTGCCCCAACGCGCATTCGCGGCATTCAGCGCATAACGCGCGTTCAGCACTGGCACCACCAGCTGCGGGCCAGCCTGCAGGGCCAATTCGGCATCGACATTGGCGGTGGTAGCCACCACGTCGGCAGGCGATGGCACCAAGTAGCCGATTTTTTCCAGAAACTCGCGGTAAGCGGGCATATGGCTGATGGGGCCAGGGTTGGCTTTGTGCCACGTGTCCAGCTCGGTTTGCAGGCGGTCACGCTCGGCCAGCAGGGCGATGTTTTTCGGCGCCAGGTCGGCCACCAACGCGTCAAAACCCTTCCAAAAATCGGCGCTGGCCACGCCGGTGCCAGGCAGCACGCGGGTTTCAATGAACTGGTGCAGCACGGTGGCGACCTGCAGGTTGTGGCAGGTGGTGCGGGGAGTGGTGGTCATGGCGGTCCTCAAAAAGGGGGTGTGGAGTCAAAAGCCGGTGGGGTGGCCGAGCTGGACGGCTGGCCACGCCATGCGCGTGAGCGAACGCGCGCTTCGGCATGGCCTCCACTGTATTTGATCCCTGGGTGAAGATTAAGCGCGTGAAACAGATTTTTTCTGTGACTTTTGTATGTGCAATGGCCCAAAATCAACGCAAACAGAGCGTCCAACCCCAAAATCTATGGTTTCAAGGCTGTTTTTAGTGCCATTTATGCCCCTTGTCCAGGTAAATACTGCCTGAGTAGCTATCAAAAACAGAGCGCTTCACTGCACCAACGCCAACGCCAACCCCAACGCCAGCGCCAGCGCTGCATCCCCCATCCGCCCTACGACCTCATGGACAAACTCAAACAACTCGAATCCTTCGTGGCCGTGGTGGCGCGCGGCAGCCTTACGGCGGCGGCCAAAGCAGGCGGCGTGGCCCCAGCCATCATGGGGCGGCGGCTCGACGCGCTGGAAGAGCGCCTGGGCGTGAAGCTGTTGGTGCGCACCACGCGGCGCATCACGCTCACGCATGAAGGCAGTGCTTTTCTGGAAGACTGCCAGCGCCTGTTGCTAGAGCTGGCCAACGCCGAGGCCAGTGTGTCGGCGGGTGGTGTCAAGGCCAGCGGGCATGTGCGCATCACCGCACCGGCCGGGTTTGGCCGCCGCCATGTCGCGCCGCTGGTGCCGCGCTTCCGCGAGCAGCACGCCGACGTGACGATTTCATTGAACTTGAGCGACCGCGTGGTGGACCTGGCGGGTGAAGGTTTTGACTGCGCGGTGCGGGTGGGCGACCTGCCTGACTCGTCGCTGGTCAGTGTGCGCATGGCCGACAACCGCCGCCTGTGCGTGGCCACGCCGCGCTACCTGCAAACCCACGGCACGCCGCAGCATCCGGCAGAGCTGGCCAAATTTGACTGCTTGACGCTGTCCAGCGAAGCCTCGCAAACACGCGGCTGGGTGTTTCAGGTCGATGGTGGTTTGACCTACGCCAAACCCGGCGGCCCGCTCGATTGCTCCGACGGCCAGGTGCTGCACGACTGGTGCCTGGCTGGCTACGGCGTGGCGTGGCGCAGCTCCTGGGAGGTGGCATCAGAAATCGCGTCCGGCGCGCTGGTGGCGGTGCTGGAGGACTTTGCCGCGCCGCCCAACGGCATCTACGCGGTGTTCCCGCAGCGCAAACATCTGCCGCTGCGGGTGCGGCTGTGGATTGATTTTCTGAAGCACCATTACGGGCAGGCCGCGTTTTGGCACGCCGCCGATTCGGGCCGTTGATGCTAGAGGGACAAGTGCTCAGTTCACCAGCCCGATCAGCAGCCACCCGGCGGTGCCCCACATCATCAGCGCCACCACGCCGTCCAGCGCGCGCCAGAACAGCGGTGAATTCAAACGGCGACCCAGCAGCCACATCGCCAGGCCCAGCGCGCTGAACCACAGCAGCGACCCCGCTGCCGCACCCAGGCCAAACACGGCGTTGTCGGGCTGCGAGTAGGCCAGCGAGGCGGTGCCAATCAGCACCGCAGTGTCGAGCCAGGCATGCGGGTTGAGCCACGACAGCGCCAGCGCCATGCCCACCGCGCGGCGGCGCGACATCGCAGGCTGATCGGTGGGCGAGGCGCTAACAGCACCCGTTGCGGGCAATGAAGGCTGCACAAACCGCTGTGCAGCGCCCGCGCCGTACCACATCAAAATCAGCGCGCCCGCGCCACTGATGGCCCCCAGCACTTTGTCGGGCAGCGTGCCAAAGTGCGCCAGCCCGGCCACGCCCAGGCTGATCAGCGCCATGTCGGTCAGCATGCACACCACCAGCGTCAGGCCCACATGCTGGCGCAGCAGGCCCATGCGAATGACGTGCGCGTTCTGGGGACCAATGGCCATGATGAGCGACAGGCACAGCACCATGCCGGCGAAGAAAGCGGGAGCGAAGAAGAAAGTCATGGTGTGATTGTCTGAAGAAATCGATATTTGTTAAATAAAGTTAAATAAAACTCCGCTCTAGCAATAAAAAATGTATAAAAATACAGCCGTATGCTGGACGCCCGACAACTCGACGCTTTGGTGGCCGTGGTCGAACACGGCGGTTTTGGCGCGGCCGCCAAGGCGCTGAGCATCACGCTGGCAGCGGTGTCGCTGCGCATCAAGTCGCTGGAGGGCGCCATGGGCCAGCGCCTGTTGGTGCGCGGCAAGCAGGTACGCGCCACGCCCGCCGGGCAGGCGCTGCTGGGGCACGTGCGGCAGGTGCGGCTGATGGAAGCGGACCTGGTCACCGGGCTGCGTGGCCCGGGAACGGGCCAACAGATGCAAACGCTGAGCGTGGCTGTCAATGCCGACTCCTTGACCAGCTGGTTTTTGCCTGGCGTGGCCGAGCTGCTGGCTGAGCGCCAGCTGCTGCTGGACGTGGTGATTGACGACCAGGACCACACCCATGACGCGCTGAAAAACGGCGACGTGACCGGCTGCGTGACCACGCTGGCCACCGCCATGCGCGGCTGCGTGGCCGAGCCGTTGGGGTTGATGCGCTACCGCTGCATGGCCGCGCCTGCGTTGATTGCGCAATGGATGCCGCTGGGCGGCACCGTGCAGCCCCACCAGCTGCTGGCCAGCCCCGCCGTCATCTTTAACCGCAAGGATGCGCTGCAAGACGCGTTTTTAGCCCAGCACCTGAACCTGAAAAACGCCTTGTATCCGCGTCATTTTGTCCCGGCGCTTGACGCGTTCGTGCGCGCGCTCGAATTGGGCATGGGCTGGGGCATGGTGCATGACCAGCTTCTGCAAGCGCGCCATGACTCCGACATGCTGGCTGAGGTGTTTCCGGGCCGCACCGTTGACGTGGCGCTGTACTGGCAGCACTGGGCACACGAGCCGGTGCTGGCGCAGCGGCTGACGCTGGCGGTCAAGGCGTCAGCCCGGTCCCGCCTGCTTCAAACCGGCTGACTCAGCGCGCTGGTCATGCCGTCGCGGGCTGGCCAAGCGACACCAGCTGGCGCGCCCGCTTGGTGCCGGTGAAGGCAAAGTCCACCTGCGGCTCACGCCCACTGACGATGTCGGCAATGGCGGCACCGGATCCGCACGAGTGCGTCCAGCCCAGCGTGCCGTGTCCTGTGTTCAGGAACAGGTTGCTGGTTTTGGACGTGCCGATGTAGGGCACGTTCGATGACGTGGCCGGGCGCAGGCCCGTCCAGTACTGCGCGTTCTGGCCGTCTGTCATGTCCGGGAACAGCTGGCGTACGCGCCGCACGATGGCTTCGCAGCGCTTCAAGTTCAAGTCGGTGCTGTAGCCGTTCAGTTCAGCCGTGCCCGCAATGCGCAGGCGATCGCCAAACCGCGAAAACACCAGCTTGTACTCATCATCGGTCAGCGACACGTTGTACGACGCCGCTTCGTTGATGACGGGCAGCGTGACCGAGTACCCCTTGGCCGGGTAGATGCGCAGCGTTTGGCCCAGCAGCTTGGCCCACTGCGGGCTGTAGGAGCCCAGGCACATCACGTAGGCGTCAGACATCAAATCCCGCACCACGCCGGCGGCATTGGCGATTTGCACGGCTTTGAGAGTGTCTGCCTCCTTGCGCGCGCCGACGATGCGGGTGTCGTACAAAAGGGTCACGCCAGCGTCCGCACACATCGCGGCCAGCTTGCGCGTGAACTGGTGCGCGTCGCCCGACTCGTCGCTCGGCGTCATGCTGCCGCCCACGATCTGCGAGCGGCTGGCGGCCAGCGCCGGCTCGATCGCCACGCATTCGTCGGTGGTTTTCATGTCCAGCTCACAGCCGTATTCACGCATCACAGCGGCCGGGCCCTGTGCGTCGTCGTACTCTTTCTGGCTGGTGTAGAAGTGCAGAATGCCTTCGGTTTTGTGGTGGTAGTCAATCCCGGTGCTGGCGCGCAGCTGCTGCAGCGTGCTGCGGCTGTACAGGCCCAGGTTGACCATTTGCTTGATGTTGTGGCGCGTGCGCGCGGGCGTGCATTCCCGCAAAAACTCAAGGCCCCACAGCCACTGGTTCAGGTCAGGCCGCAGGCGAAACAGCAGCGGCGCGTCTTCCTTTGCCAGCCATTTCAGCACCTTCATCGGCGCGCCGGGGTTGGCCCAGGGTTCAGCATGGCTGACGGAGATTTGTCCGCCGTTGGCAAAGCTGGTTTCCAGGCCGGCGCCGGGCTGGCGGTCCACCACCGTGACCTCATGGCCGGCTTGCGCCAAAAACCAGGCCGATGTGATGCCGGTGACGCCGGCGCCCAAAACAGTAACTTTCATGATGAAATTCCCAAGGAAAAAGGATCAAAGTGGCTGGTAACCAGCGTGATGATTGCCTGAGCAGCTATGAAATCAAGAGCAAATAACTGATTTCATGCTGGCGAAAGCGCGCACCTGTGCTGGTGCCGCTCCCACTGTCCTTGGTACCTGAGAGATTCAACCTGCACCGCGATCACACGGCCAGCAGGTTTTGCTCCTTCGGTGGTGGTTGCTTTGCACAACCACTCTCTCCAGATTCGGCTTTTCTCCATCCAATACATTGGCCTGAGCGATCATGGGAGATTGCGCCTTCGGCGGCTGGCCTGTGACGGCCAGCGCTCTCTTGGGTGGAATACGGATTTTGCCAGTGCTGCCGGTGCAGCGCAACAAAAAAGAAATCCCGCGCAGTAAAAAACCAGGCGGGGCGGGTGGGGCAGACGACTGCCCGGTGCACGGCTTACTTGCTCAAGCACTCCTTCATGAAGGCTTTGCGTTCATCGCCCTTGAGGGCTTTGGTTTTAGCGTCCACGTTGCAGGTTTTCATCTTGCCCTGCTGGGTGGCGGGCTCTGCGGCAGCTGCGGCTGGGCTGGTGCTCAGGCAATCTTTCATGAAGGCCTTGCGCTCGTCGCCTTTCAGGGCTTTGGTCTTGGCGTCGGTGTTGCAGGTGCCCATTTTGCTTTGCTGTGCCGTTTTGGCGGGTGCCGATGCGGGGGCCGCAGGCGCAGCGCCTGTGTGGGCAGCAGCAAACACCTGAGTTGAAAATCCGGTGGCCAGAGCAGCGCAAACAGCGATTAGAGCGAGTTGTTTTTTCATGGTGACTCCAAAAATGAATGAGGCGTGGAATGAATGCGGTTGTGGGTTCCGTGCGGAAGCCCCGCTTTTAACGCGTAGCAGTGCGGGCCGGATGACGGCCGATCAGCGCGGTGCAGTGGCCCCCGTAAAATCCAGGGATGCTTGTGATCAAAAAAGACCTCCTGGCCGACCTGGCCGCTGCACTCGACCAACTGCTGCCTGGTGCGGGCGACAAGGCCGCGTTCGAGTCGCCCAAAGTTGCGGCGCACGGCGACTTCGCCTGCACCGCCGCCATGCAGCTGGCCAAAACCCTTAAACAAAACCCGCGCCAGGTGGCCGAACAGCTCAAAGCCCTGCTTGAGGCCGCGCCGGCCTTTGTGCAGTGGGTGGACGCGGTGGAAATCGCCGGGCCAGGCTTCATCAACATTCGCCTCAAACCCGCTGCCAAGCAACAAACCGTGCGCAGCATCCTGGCGCAAGGCGCGGCGTATGGCCGTCAAAATGTCGATGCCGGGCAGAAGCTGATCGTCGAGTTTGTCTCCGCCAACCCCACTGGCCCGCTGCATGTCGGCCACGGCAGGCAAGCAGCGCTGGGTGACGCGATCTGCAACCTGTTTGAAACCCAGGGTGCCACCGTGTGGCGCGAGTTTTATTACAACGACGCAGGCGTGCAAATCAACACGCTGGCCACCAGCACGCAGGCCCGCGCCAAGGGCGTGAACCCCGGCGACGCGGCCTGGCCCGAGCTGGCCTACAACGGCGACTACATCGCCGACATCGCGGCCGACTTCATGGCCTGCAAAACCGTCAAGGCCGACGACCGCGAATTCACCGCGTCGGGCAACATCGAGGACCTGGATGCGATCCGCCAGTTCGCCGTGGCCTATTTGCGCCATGAGCAAGACCTGGACTTGCAGGCGTTTTCAGTGCGCTTCAACAACTACTACCTGGAGTCCAGCCTGTACCAGTCGGGCCGGGTCGAGGGCACGGTGGCCAAGCTCAAAGCGGCGGGCAAGACGTTTGAAGACGGCGGCGCGCTGTGGCTGAAGTCCACCGACTACGGCGACGACAAAGACCGCGTCATGAAAAAGACCGACGGCACCTACACCTACTTTGTGCCCGACGTGGCCTACCACCTGGCGAAGTGGGAACGCGGCTACACCCAGGCCATCAACATCCAGGGCATGGACCATCACGGCACGATTGCCCGCGTGCGCGCTGGCCTGCAAGCCGCCGGTGAGGGCGTGCCAGCCGGTTACCCCGACTACGTGCTGCACACCATGGTGCGGGTGGTCAAGGGTGGGGAAGAGGTCAAAATCTCCAAGCGCGCGGGCAGCTACGTCACGCTGCGCGATTTGATTGAATGGACCAGCGCCGACGCGGTGCGCTTTTTCCTGCTCAGCCGCAAGCCCGACACGGAATACACCTTCGACATTGACCTGGCCGTGGCCAAAAACAACGAAAACCCGGTGTATTACGTGCAGTACGCGCACGCCCGGATTTGCTCGGTGCTCACCGCCTGGGGCGGTGATGTGGCCAGCCTGCAACAGGCGGATTTGACGGCACTGAGCAGCGTGCCGGCCCAGGCCCTGATGCTGCTGTTGGCCAAATACCCCGACATGCTAGCCAATGCCGCGCACAGCTTGGCCCCACACGACGTGGCGTTTTACCTGCGGGAGCTGGCCGCCAGCTACCACAGCTATTACGACGCCGAGCGCATTCTGGTGGAAAACGACGAGGTCAGGCAAGCGCGCCTGGCGCTGGTCGCCAGCGTAGCCCAGGTGTTGCACAATGGTTTGGCGGTGCTGGGGGTCAGCGCCCCGGTAAAAATGTAGAGGCGGTTGATGACAAAACGAACGGGCGGCAGCATGAACAAGACAAAGGCACGACACGTGTCCCAAGGACAGCGCGGCGGCACTTTTTTGGGCCTGATCATCGGCGCCCTGATCGGCCTGGGTGCGGCCCTGGCAGTGGCGGTGTACATCACCAAGGTGCCCGTGCCCTTCATGAACAAAGGCGTCACTCGCGGCGCCGACAGTGATGCCGCCGAGGCCCAGAAGAACAAGGACTGGAACCCCAACGGCGGCCTGGCGGGCAAAAACCCGGTCAAGCCGCTCGTTGCGCCACAGCCCGAATTGCCGCAGTCGGTCACCACGCCCGGCCCGGTGGTGGTGACCCCTGCAGACCCGGCTGTAGCCGTGATTGCGCCAAAACGCCCATCTGTATCCGCAGCAAATCCGGTCAAAACGCCCGAGTCCGGTGACCCGTTGGGCGATCTGGTCAAGTCGCGTGGCGCCACCGGCGAGGCCACAGCCGGGGCCGATCCATTCAGTTATTTCATCCAGGCGGGGGCTTTTCGCACACCGGAAGACGCCGAGCAGCAGCGTGCCCGGCTGTCTTTGCTGGGACTGCAGGCCAAAGTCAGTGAGCGCGAACAATCAGGGCGCACGGTGTACCGCGTGCGCCTGGGGCCTTTTGACAAAAAAGACGACGCTGACCGGGCCAAAGACCGCCTCGACAATAATTCCATTGAAACGGCGCTTGTGCGCGTGCAGCGCTGACACCTGCCGGGCGTGTGGCGGTGAACTTTTTCAAGCGCTTGCACCCTAACTAGCTTCTTTGAATTTTTGATTTTTTACGGAGAAAAGTGAATGCAACGACGTGAGTTTTCGTTTTCAGCCGCTGCGCTGGCCGCCGCTTCCGGGCTGGCCTTGCCGACAGCCTCCCGCGCCCAGGCTGCCGCTTTCAAAGAAGGCGCAGACTATCTGAAGCTGGACAAGCCCGCGCCTGTCGAGTCCCCTGCCGGGCAGGTGGAGGTGGTCGAGTTCTTTTGGTACAACTGCCCGCACTGCAACTCGTTTGAGCCCCAGCTCGGAGCCTGGGCAAAAACGCAGCCGAAAGACGTGGTGCTCAAGCGCACGCCGATTGCGTTCCGGCCCGACTTCGAGCCGCAGCAGCGTCTGTACTACGTGCTGGAGGCCATGGGCAAAGTCGACGAACTGCACAAAAAGGTTTTCTACGCGATTCACATTGAAAAGCAGGCGCTGAGCACGCCCGAGACCATCACCGCCTGGGTCGAAAAGCAAGGCGTGGACAAAGCGAAATTCACCGAGTTGTACAACTCGTTTTCGGTCAGCACCAAAACCCGCAAGGCCACGCAGCTGCAAAACGCCTTTCAGGTGGATGGCGTGCCGGCCCTCGGGATTGCGGGTAAGTACTACACGTCGGGCTCAATGGCCAAGAGCATGGAGCGCGCGCTGACCGTGGCAGACTACCTCATCACAGTGGCGCGAAAAACCAAATAGCACACCGTCCTGTCAGCGCGGTTGCAAGCCCGCTGCGAACCGCCTGAAAACCCGCGCCGTTGCGGGTTTTTTTTCGCCTGTCTCAGTGGCCCAGCGTCCTTTCATCGGGGGCTAGTGCGCTGACAGCGGTGGCTACAATGGCAAAACCCAAATCTGAGCAAGATTCGTGCCTTTATGAAACATCCTGTTGCCTTCCTGATCGCTGTCGCCGCTTTGGCGTTGGCTGCTGCATTCCCGGTTGCCGCTGAAAAGGCTGACCGTGACAAGCCCATGAACGCAGAAGCCGATGCGTTGCGCTATGACGACCTCAAGCAAAGCAGCGTGTTCACGGGCAATGTCGTCATCACCAAAGGCACCACCATCCTTCGGGGTGCGCGGGTCGACATCAGCCAGGACCCCCAGGGCTACCAGCAGGCCATTGCCATTGCGGCGCCCGACAAGCTGGCTTTCTACCGCAAAAAGCGCGACGGCGTGGACGAGTACATTGAGGCCGAGGGCGAGCGCATCGAGTACGACAGCCGCGCGGATGTGGTGCGTTTCATCAAGCAGGCGGTGGTGCGCCGATTCGGCGGGGCGACTCTGCTGGACGAGACCACGGGCTCGGTGATTGTGTATGACAACAACACCGACGTGTTCACGGTGGACGGCGGGGCGCAAAACACCACGGCCATCAACCCGAGCGGGCGCGTGCGCGCCATGCTGTCACCGCGCATCACGGCTTCGGGTGCTGGCGGCACGTCGGCGGTGCCTGCGCCGCCTGGCGCAGCGCCGCGGTTGCGCGTCAGCCCCGCGCTGGGGGCAGGCAAGCCATGAGCCAGGCCAAGCCCGCTGTGCCGGGGCCTGCCACAGGCGCTGTTGATGCGGCGACCAGCCGTTTGGTGGCGCAGGGCCTGCAAAAAGCGTATGGCAGCCGCAAGGTCGTCAAAGATGTGTCGCTGTCCGTGCAAAAAGGCGAAGTGGTTGGCCTGCTGGGGCCTAATGGCGCTGGCAAAACCACGTCCTTCTACATAATCGTGGGCCTGGTGCGGGCTGATGCCGGTTCGATTTCGATTGACGGGCAGTCGATCGAGCACATGCCAATTCACCAGCGCGCGCGCCTGGGGCTCAGCTACCTGCCGCAAGAGGCGTCGATTTTTCGCAAGCTCACGGTTGAGCAAAACGTGCGCGCGGTGCTGGAGCTACAGATGGATTCTGCTGGCAAAGCCCTGAGCCGCGCCCGAATCCAGATGCGGCTGGACGCATTGCTGCAGGACCTTCGCGTAGATCATCTGCGGGATTCGCCAGCACTCGCCTTGTCGGGCGGAGAGCGCCGCCGGGTTGAAATTGCGCGGGCGCTGGCCACACAGCCCCGCTTTATTTTGCTCGACGAGCCTTTCGCCGGCATTGACCCGATCGCGGTGATCGAGATCCAGCGGATCATCAAATTCCTGAAAGCGCGCGGCATTGGTGTGCTGATCACCGATCACAACGTGCGCGAAACCCTTGGCATCTGCGACCACGCTTACATCATCAGCGACGGCCACGTGCTGGCCACTGGCACCCCCACCGAGATCGTTGAAAACGCCGATGTGCGCCGCGTTTATCTCGGTGAACATTTCAAAATGTAGTGATGGTTTCCCCCCCGTTGTCGCTCACTTCGTGTAGCTCCCTCCCCCCTCAAGGGGGCGGCGCCTGCAGCCCGGCAAAGCCGGTTCTGCGGCCCCTGCTTGAGCACACGACACCCCCCCGTTGTCGCTCACTTCGTGTAGTTCCTTCCCCCCTGCAGGAGGCGGCGCCTGCACCCCGGCAAAGCCAATTGCGCGGCCCCCGCTTGTCTGAGCATTACTGCCGCCGGTTAGCGCGTCGGTGCGTGCGATGAAGCAAGGCCTTTCGCTTCGCGTTTCCCAGCACTTGGCGCTCACGCCGCAGTTGCAGCAGTCGATTCGCCTGCTGCAGCTGTCCACGCTGGAGTTGAGCCAGGAAGTCGAGCAAATGCTGGACGAAAACCCGTTTCTGGAGGTGCTGGAGGAGGCGGCACCGCGTGAGGAGTTCGGGCTGGCCCAGATTGACACGGTGGTCAGCCAGGAGATACGAGAGTTTGAGTCTGCTACTGATTCAATAGCTGCTGAGGCAGTAGATACAAGGGCTAGCGGCACAAATGATGCTGAAAACACATCGGATGTGTCGTCTGAGGCGACGTCCGAGTCGTCTGAAGCCAAGCTGGAGGAAAGCTGGGAGGGTGACGGCACGGTCGAGACCAGCCCCGACGACAGCGAGTGGGGCAGCGACGCCCCGGCCCGCAAGAACAACCTGGAGGGCAGCGACGCCGAGGCGTCGGACCTGACCGGCGCGCACGAGTCATTGCAAGACCACCTGCACCGCCAGGCGCTGGCGCTGCGGCTGTCGCCCGAAGACCGGGCGGCGCTGCATTTTTTGATCGAGTCGCTGAACGACGACGGTTACCTGGAAGACCCGCTCGCCGAGTTGGCCGCCGGTCTCGCCGGTGACGACCTGGGGCAGTGCGAGGAGCTGACGCAACACTTTGGCATGGCGCTCAAGCTGTTGCAGCACATGGAGCCCGCCGGGGTGGGCGCGCGCAACCTGGCGGAATGCCTGGGGCTGCAGCTGCTCGACTGCAAGGACTGCGAAGAAACCCGCGCGGCGATGGTGGTGTGCAAGCAGCCGATGGAGCTGCTGGCCAAGCGCGACGTCAAACGGTTGGCGTACCTGTGCGGTGTTCCGGAAGCCGTGATCAAACTCGCCATCGGTGTGATCGGCCGGCTGGACCCGAAACCTGGCCGCCGGTTTGTCAATGTCGAGCGCAACGTAGTGGTGCCGGACGTGCTGGTCGTCAAGGCCGGCCGGGGTTTCAAGATCACGCTGAACAGCGACGTGATGCCGCGCCTGCGGGTGCACGACATCTACGCTAACGCCCTGCGCCAGCATGGCGGCAAAGGCAACGGCCAGGGCGGCCCGGCGCTGCAGCAACGGCTGCAGGAAGCGCGCTGGTTCATCAAAAACATCCAGCAGCGTTTTGACACCATTCTTCGCGTCAGCAGCGCCATCGTCGAGCGGCAGAAAAACTTCTTCACCCACGGCGAGCTCGCCATGCGCCCGCTGGTGCTGCGTGAAATTGCCGACGAGCTGGGCCTGCACGAATCGACCATTTCCCGCGTCACCACGGCCAAGTACATGAGCACGCCGTTTGGCACGTTTGAGTTGAAGTACTTCTTCGGCTCCGCCCTGGGCACTGAAACTGGCGGCAACGCGTCCAGCACGGCGGTGCGTGCGCTGATCAAACAATTCGTCTCGTCCGAGAGCCTGAAAAAGCCGCTCAGCGACAACCAGATTTCTGAGATGCTCAAAGAACAAGGCATCGAATGCGCCCGCCGCACGGTGGCCAAATACCGCGAAGCCCTGCGCATCGCCCCCGCCAACTTGCGCAAATCTTTATGAACCAACTCCAACTCTTCCTCCCCTGCGCCGCTGGCGTTGAAACCCTGCTGGCCACTGAAGTCCAGCGCATCACGGGCCTTGCCGGCAAGGCCTGGCGGGCGGGTGTACAGCTGCAAGGCTCATGGCGCGAGGCGCAGCAGCTCAATTTGCACAGCCGCCTGGCGCAGCGCGTGCTGATCGAGCTGGCCCACGGCAACTACCGCAGCGAGCAGGATTTGTACAACGCCGCCGCCAGCGTGGCCTGGGAGATCTGGTTCACGCCGCAGCAGACCTTCAAGGTCGAGATTACCGCCCAGCACAGCCCGCTGACCAGCCTGAACTTTGCCGCGCTCAAAATCAAGGACGCAGTGGCTGACCGCTTTCGCCACAAGTTCAACGACGTGCGGCCCAGCGTGGACACGCGCTGGCCCGATGTGCGCGTGTATGTTCACCTGACGGTGGACACGGTGACGATCTACATCGACACGACGGGCGAGCCGCTGTTCAAGCGCGGCTGGCGTGAGGACAAGGGCGACGCGCCGCTGAAGGAAACCCTGGCCGCCGCGATGATTGCCGCCAGCGGCTGGGGCAATGGGCAAGAGGGGCAATGCAAGGACGGTGTGCCGCTTTACGACCCCTGCTGCGGCTCCGGCACCATCGCAATCGAAGCAGCGCAAATTGCCTGCAATATTGCCCCCGGCATCAACCGTCAATTTGCGTTTCAAAAGTATTTGCCCTTCCAGCCCCACGTGTGGGACGGCTTGCTGGACCAGGCCGAAGCCGCCATCACTGAGCCGACGGCACCGGTGTTCGGCAGCGACGTGTCGTTTCGCATGGTCGACTTTGCCGAGCGCAACGCCGAGCGGGCGGGCGTGGCCAATGCGGTGCAGTTCCGGGGCGGTGACGCGTTGCAGCGCATGCCGCCCGCGCCGTCTGGCGTGATGCTGGTCAACCCGCCGTATGGCGAGCGCATTGACGTGGCCGGTGTGGCGGGCACGCCGTCGGTGCAGGCACGCGACCAGCGCCGCGCCCAACAATTCCAGGGCCAGGCGATTGATGACTTCGGCCAACCCATTTTCAACGACGGCAGCGACCAGCCGCCCGAGGTGCCCAGGCGCGACCGCGCCGCCAACCCCGGCCGCGAGCAAGCGCAAGACGCCTGGGGTGAGGCGTCGGCAGACTTCTTTCCGCAGCTGGCCACGCACTGGAAAAAAAACTACGCCGGCTGGACGGCCCACGTACTCACCCCCGACCTGAAACTGCCCAACAAAATGCGCCTGAAAGAGTCACGCCGCGTGCCGATGTGGAACGGCCCCATCGAGTGCCGGCTGTTTAGGTTTGACATGGTGGCCGGGTCTGCCCGCGTCAAGCCAGCGCCATCCTGCCAGTGAAGCCTGAAGCCGTCGTACTGGACACCAACATCGTCCTGGACGTGGTGGTGTTCAACGATGCGGCAGCGCTGCCATTGAAAGCGCGGCTGCTGGGCGGCACGCTGGACTGGCTGGCGACGGCCCCGATGCGCACCGAGCTGGCCCGCGTGCTGGGTTACCCGCAAATCATCCCCCGGCTGGCCTTCTACCAACTCACCGTCGATGACGTGTTGGCGTTCTTTGACCGGCATGCGCGGCTGGTGGACGTGGCGCCCAAAGCCAGCGTCACCTGCAGCGATCCTGACGACCAGTGCTTCATTGATCTGGCGGTGGCGCACAAGGCCGTGCTGCTGAGCAAGGACAAGGCCGTCACTTCTATGGCAAAAAGGCTGCTGGCCCTTGGTATTGTTGCCCGTACAGCTATTTAAACGATAGCTAAGTCCGTTTTTGGAACAGGCTGATCGAGTGTTCGTGATAATGCAGAGTCAACGCCCTCAAGGAGCCTCTCATGGGACAAGCCGCCCGTCAACCCGTCATGCTAGCTGCCGACTACCTGGCCTGGGAGGCCGAGCAAACCGAACGCCATGAATTTGTTGATGGCGAAACCTTCGCTATGGCTGGCGCGGAAGATCGACATGTCACCGTGTCCATGAATATCGCTTTTGCCCTGCGCCAGTATCTCAGCGGCACCCCATGCCGCACCTACATGAGCGATATGCGGCTGAACGTGGCCGCAGCGGGCAGCTACTTCTACCCGGATGTGATGGTGACCTGCAGCATGGCCGACCAAGCGAGCGCGCTCATCAAGTCCGAACCCAAGCTCATCATTGAGGTGCTGTCGCCGAGCACTGCCGCCTATGACCGGGGCGTTAAATTCAGCCAATACCGCAGCCTGCCCAGCTTGCAGGAATATGTGATGGTCGACCTGGACACGCGCCGCACGGATGTGTACCGCCTGGGCGCTGATGGCTTGTGGGTGCTTCACCCGTTTGCGGGTGATGACGTGGTGCAGCTGGCCAGCGTGGCGCTGGACATCACCGCAGCGCAGCTGTTCGCGGAAATCTAAAACGCCCCAGCCTCATTGGCACCCGGCTGAACGCTAGCGCGAAAACGCCCTGCGCTGGTCAGCGGCCCTGGCAGCGCAACGGGCTGCATCCGCATGATGTGGGAGCTTTCGCTTTAGGCGTCTGGTTTCAGGCGTTGGTGTAGCAGGAGTGGGCGATACACTTTGAGCCCTAAAAGCGCTACATGACCCTTTCCACGCCTGCCCGACCGACACCATGACACCCATTGACACCATCAAGGCCACCGCCACCCCCCCCACCGGCGCTCCTATCGACACGTTCATGGGCGTGGACGACTTCGACGAGCTCGACGCCATCCTCGACGAGATGCGCACGCGCTACGACGAAACACCGCAGTGGGAGTTTTGCGAAGGCTTTCTGGCTGCCGTGATCTGCTCTCGCCGGCTGATTGCGCAAGACGAGTACCTGCAGGCGCTGCTGGGCACCCCCATGGCGGGCGAGGCGCCTGACGACGAGAGTGGCTCCTTCGCGAGCGACGAACAAAAAGCCCGCTTCCTCGCCCTGTGGCAGCAGCGCTGGGCCGAAGTCGCCACAGCGCTGGATTCGGAAGTCGACTCGCTAGAAGACGACCGCTGCTACCACCCCGAGGTGATGGACATCCGGGGAGCCGTGGCTGACATGCCGCCCGACGAGCAAGCCGCCTTCAAGGGCGAGGACTTGCCCGCGTTTGCGCAGGTCTGGGCGTTGGGTTTCATGTTTGCCGTCGAATACTGGCCCGAGGACTGGGCCGCCCCCAGGGACAAAGACGCGGCCAAGTGGCTCGACACCGCGCTGCAGGCCGTGGTGGCAATGAGCGAGGACGACACTGGCCCGCCCGAGGTGTCACCGCTGGCCGACGACGGTTCCGCGAGCACCAGCATCGCCCGGCTCAATGCGTTTGGCGAAGCGATCTGGGCGGTGTACGACCTGCGCGAGCTGTGGAAAACCATGGGCCCGAAGGTCGAAACCGTGCGTGCCGCTGTGGTGCCCGGCCGTAACGATGCTTGTTCTTGCGGTAGCGGGAAGAAGTACAAGAAGTGCTGCGGGGTTTGAGCACGCGCGCCGCGCCATTGGCGTGAACTCCTGAAACCGAACCGCGGAGGTGCAAAAGTTGCCGCCGCGATGGCAACCAGACGCACCTGCCGCTGCGGTTTTAAAAAATGTCAAAACTTCAGCGGCAGTCGGTGCTTCGACGCCGGGGCCGCTCTGCAGGCCAAACGACTACGACGTTGACGGTATAACAACCACCTTGTGGCGGGCTCGGAGCGGCTAAACGTGGCCAGAGGAGGCGATAGATGGACGAGAAAATTGGGGTGTTGCTTGGGAATCTGCCAGCGACGCTGGCGGTGCGCGACGGGGCCATGGTGATTGATTTGCAGCAGCCCAGAACGTTGATTTCAAGCGCACCTCACCGGGGCGGAATAACGACAAGCCGCTTTTGCGTCAACTACACCGTGGCCAGCGATTTTTGCCCGGTGGACGTCAGCGCCAGCATCGTGGCCAAACTCGTTGCACTGGATGTGCCGCCGGCTCAATGCACGGCTTGTTTGACGGCGGTGAATGTTGCCCGGTTTACGCAGGCGCGCGTGTCATTTGGCGGAATGTGTTGCACGGTGTTGGTCACCGCTGGCATTGGCAACCTCTCAAGCCCTGGGCTGACGCCGGTGTTCCACTCCGTACCGGGAACCATCAATGTCATGGCGCTGGTACAGGCTGCTTTGCCGCACGCAGCGCTTGTTGAGGCGGTTCAAATTATCACCGAGGTCAAGGCGCGCGTGCTGACTGGGCGCTTCACGCAAGCCGGTCACCCCGCCACGGGCACCAGCACCGACACCGTCACGGTGGTGGCGCTGCCCGGGCCGTCATCCCTTTACTGCGGTGCAGTCACGCCTGTCGGGTTTTGCATCGCCCGCGCAGCGCAAGATGCGCTGATGCAGGCGCTGGACACACTGTGAAGCCGCCCGTGCTTGCATGACATGCCAACGCGCGCCACCCGATGTAGCGCTTGACCCATGGGTGCTTCTGGTGTGGCCAGCCAGCTGTCGGATTGCAGGCCCAAGCCGTGCAACGCGCCGTCAACCCGATACAAACCGGCCGGCGTTGAAACGGCTTTATGCGCCAGCATCGTTGGCGTGAGACGGCCCCCCGCCACTGTCGGGTCGCGGTACACCCCTAAGGTCGCCGGTTGCCATCAAGGCGATCAAGCGCGCCAAGGCATGCTGCACCGTGGCGCTGCGCACTGCCGCGCGATCGCCGGCAAAGTGCATCACCTCGGTGGTTACGGCGCCAGGCAGCGCAAAGCCAAACCACACCGTGCCCACTGGCTTGTCAACGCTGCCGCCACTTGGCCCCGCCACGCCGGTGACGCTGACGGCAACCTGCGCCTGTGAGTGGGCAACCGCGCCTGCCGCCATGGCCCGCGCCACCGGTTCGCTGACGGCACCGTGCTTGGCAATCAGCGCGGCGTCCACGCCCAGCAGCTCGCTTTTGGCAGCGTTGGAATAGGTCACAAAACCGCGCTCAAACCAGGCGCTGGAGCCGGCCAGGTCGGTGCAAGCCGCTGCGATCATGCCGCCGGTGCAGCTTTCTGCTGTGGCTAGTATCCAGCATCTTTTTTGAAGCAAATCGGCCAGTTGCCCAGGTATTGATTGCCTGTATAGCTCTGTATTTAATAGCATTTCCATGGCCTGCCTTACCCAAATTCAGACAAAGCGCCACAGCGCAATCACCAGCAGCGTGCAAAACGCGGCCACTACATCGTCGAACAAAATGCCGAAACCGCCGCGCGCACCGCCACCCTTGAAGGCCTGGTCGGCCCAGCCCACCGGGCCAGGCTTGGCAGCGTCAAAGTAGCGAAACAGTGCAAACGCCACCAATTGGCCCATCCACCCGGCGGGCATCACCAGCCACATCACCCCCCAGAACGCCACAATTTCGTCCCACACAATGCTGCCCGGGTCGGCCACGCGCATGTGGGTGGCGGTGACGGTGCAGGCCCACCAGCCGACCAACGCGCTGGCTGCAATCAACAGGCCCATCTGCCCGTCGCCTAGCCAGCGCTGCAGCACCAGAAACGACAGCCACGCCCACAGTGTGCCAGCGGTGCCAGGGGCCACCGGACTCAGGCCTGAGCCAAAGCCCAGCGCGATGAAATGCGCGGGATGGGCCAGCATGAAGGTGACGCTGGGGCGGACGGAGCTGGGGGCGGGGCTGGATATGGGGGTGAACGTGGGGATGATTTCGGTCATGCACCGATTATCAAGACTGTCGGCTCACACCGCCATGCCCCGCAGCCATTCGGCCCGGTAGTCAATGCACGCCCGGATTTTGGGTAGCCGCTTTGTGTCGCAGCGGTCATGCGCTGCAGCCTCAATGCATCGTCACCGCGCATATGGGATCTCTTCGTGTTGGCTAACGTTAGCCCTGAAATAGTGCGATCAATCACCCGGGTGTGCGCAAGTTCACTTTGGTGCCACCATTGAGTTGCGACATCTCGATTTCCATCGCTGCCATGACAAACAGGCTGGGCGTATGCGCCACCTCAAACTCCACCAGCAGATCAAGGTCGCTGTCTGGCCGGGCGGTGCCTTTCAGGCGTGAGCCGAACAGCGCGAAGCGGCGAATGTGGTTGGCCTTGCAGAAGGCGGCCAGGGTGCTCTCGTCGATGTTCAGGCTGGGGTGCATGACTCAGACGCTAAATCGGCATGGCGCGCAAATCAAGCGAAGTGGTCAAACGAGGTGTAGGTGTTGGGAACGGCCTGACCCGCGCGATCAACCAGCCGCAAACCAGGTGCTGCATCGATCTGCCCGATGCGGGTGACGGGTGTCGCGGCCTGCTGTGCGGCGGTGGCAACGGCGGCGCGCAGGGCGGGCGGGGCGGAAAAAGCCAGTTCGTAGTCGTCGCCGCCCGCCAGCACGCACTGCAAGCGCATTTTTGAATCAATCAGGGCGCTAGTCCAGGTTTTTGCTGCCTGTATAGCTATTAATTCAATAGCAATTGAGGTGTCTACCGTGGCTCCGACGCCAGACGCTTTCAGCACGTGGCCGACGTCGCCCAGCAGGCCGTCACTGATGTCGATGGCCGAGGTGGCGATGCCGCGCAGCGCCACCCCCAGCGCCACGCGGGGGGTGGGCTGGTCCATGCGGGCTTGGGCGGCGGTAAACAGTGCGGTGGGCAGGTCGAGCGTGCCGCGCAGCGCTTCGAGCGCCAGGCGCGCGTCGCCCAGCGTGCCGCTGACGTAGAGGTCGTCGCCCGCCTGCGCGCCCGAGCGCAGCAAGGCCATGCTGCGGCCATCGAGTACGGGCACTTCGCCAAACACGGTGATGCAGATGTTGAGCGGGCCTTGCGTGGTGTCGCCGCCAATCAGCTCGCAGCAGTGCTCGTCGGCCAGGCTCAGCAGCCCGCGGGCAAACGGGGCAAGCCAGGCCTCGTCGGCGCGAGGCAGGCTCAATGCCAGCGTGAAGGCCAGCGGCGTTGCACCGCAGGCGGCCAGGTCACTGAGGTTGACGGCGAGTGCTTTGTGGCCCAACGATGCGGGGTTCACATCCGCAAAAAAGTGCCGCCCCTCGACCAGCATGTCGCTGGAAATGGCCAACTGCGTGCCGGGGCGCGGCGCCAGCAGCGCGCAGTCGTCGCCCACCCCCAGCGCGGCGCGGGGCGTAGGGCGCTTGAAATAGCGCGCGATCAAGTCAAATTCACCCAGTGGCATGATGCGCTGAGGATACCTTCTGCGCCGCGGCGAACCAGCGGGGGCCGTCAATCAATGCAGTGAACGCAATTTGCTCGCTACGGGTAAGTGCCTAGCCCCCAGACCAGGTCTGGCGCTAACGTCAGGGCGTGTGCGATCTATTGTGGTCGCGCCATGCGGGGGGAGATCGTTTGAGCCACTCAACTGCCTTGTCGGCAAGACACTTGACTTTTCGTTTTGCTGCGCGCGCTGCGCTGCTGGTGACGCTGTGCGCTGGCGCTATGGTGGCGGTGGCTCAACCCGGTGCTGTCCCCGCTGGTGCGCCGGCGGCGGCCGACAACACGCTGAAGATTGGCGTGATCGGGCCGTTCAGCGGGCCGTCGTCTGACTTCGGTCTGCCGATGCTCAACGGCATTCAGATGGCGGTTGACGAGATCAACGCGGGCGGTGGGTACCTCAGCCGCAAACTGCAAATTGTGCAAAAAGACGACCAAGCCAATCCCGATGTGGGCCTGCTAATGTCGCAGGCGCTGGTAGCCGAAAAAGTCGTGGCAACACTGGGTTTTTGCAACACCGGGGTGGCGGCGAAAGCCTTGAGCGTCTACCAGGACGGCCGGGTGCCTCTGATCATTCCTTGCGCCACCGGTACGCCGCTGACGGCCAAGTTTCCAGCGGCCAGCAGCTATGTGTTTCGCACCTCGCCGCGCGACAGCATCCAGGCTCCTTTTGTGGTGGAGGACCTTATCAAGCGGGACCTGACGCGCGTGGCGATCTTCGCGGACACCACTGGTTATGGCGAGGCGGGGCTCAAGGATGTCGAGGCCGCGCTGGCAACCCGCAATCTCAAGCCGGTGCATGTTGCGCGGTTTGCACTGGGCGTGAAAGACCTGTCAGACGACATGAAAGCGGCGAAAGCAGCGGGTGCCAATGCCGTATTCAGCTACACGGTGGGCACTGAAAACGCGGTCATTGCGCGGGCGCGCCGGACGCTGAACTGGAATGTGCCACAGGTTGGTGCCTGGCCCCTGTCCTTTCCGTCGTTCATTGATGGCGCAAAAGAAGCCGCCGAGGGCGCGCGGATGTCGCAAACCTTCATTGCCGAGCCGAGTAACGAGCGCCGCTCGTCTTTTCTCACGAGCTACGCCCGCCGCTACAACGTTAAAAAAATGCCAGTGCCGATGGCCGCTGCCCAGGGGTATGACGCGGTCTACATCTTGGTGTATTCGATGTTCGGCATTCGAAACGGCGACTTGAGCGGCGCATCGGTCAAGGCGGCGCTGGAGAACATGCCTAAAACCTATTACGGTGTCACGGCTACGTTTGAAAAGCCGTTCAGCCTGACCGACAAGGACGCCACCACGGCCAACATGCTGGTGATGGGCGTGGTGCAAAACGGCGCGGTGTCGTTTGCGTACCCGGACGATGCCAAGCGCAATCTGTTCGTGCAGCGCAAGCAATAGGGAGCAGGGCCGCAGGGGATTTTTGGGATTTCCTTACGGCTCCTGCTCATACGCGGGTCCGCCCCGAAAGCGCTCGGCGGCCTGACGAATCACTTCGGCCAGCAGGTGCTCGTCGTCCTGGCGTTCGCGAAGCCAGCGGGCGTCGTTGTATGAGCGTTCGGCGCTCAGGCGCAGCTGGTGCAGGGCGTTGCTGGCGCCCAGCTTGTAGGCATGCGGTGCCACCTGCGCCATGGTCATGGCGATGTGCTCGCGCAGTGGCATGTGGCTGCCAGTGGCTGGGTCCACGTAGGTGGCGTCCAGGCCAAAACGGCAGGCTTGAAAGCGGTTGGTGGTGTAGACGAGGTAGTCGTCCTCGGTAGGCATGAAGGGGTCGTCCTCAATGAACCAGCTGGCCAGCGACTGCACAAAGCCGGACAGCGCGGCAGCGCGTTCGACCGTCAACGGGGTGTCGAACACACGGATCTCGATGGTGCCGAACTCGGGCTTGGGGCGAATGTCCCAGTAAAAGTCTTTCATGCTTTTGACCACGCCGGTGCGCGTCATCTTGTCGTAGTAGGTGGTGAAATCGGCCCAGGTCAGCGCAAACGGTGCGCGGCCGGACAGTGGAAACGCAAACACCGAATTGAGCCGCGCCGAGTCGAATTCGGTGTCTTGCCCCTGCACATACGGGCTGGACGCCGACAGCGCAATGAAGTGCGGAATGTAGCGCGACATGCGGTGCAGCGTGAGCAGCGCGGTATCGGCATCAGGGCAGCCCACATGCACATGCTGGCCAAAAATCGTGAACTGCTTGGACAAATAGCCGTACAGCTCGGACAGCTCGCGAAACCGCGGTTTGTCATAAATACGCCGCTCGTGCCATTGCTGGAACGGGTGCGTGCCACCGCCCACCACGGCAATGTTGAGCTTGTCGGCACTTTTGACCAGCGCGTCCCGGATCTGCGTCAGCTGGCCCAGCACCTCTGAGGACGAGGTGCACACGTCGGTCGAAATCTCGATCATGCTCGACGTCATCTCAGGCACTGCGGCACCCGGCAGCGGGGTTTTGGCCATCAGCCGCAGCATGTCTTCGGCATACGGCGCCAGGTCGTAGTCGTGCGTGTTGACGAGCTGCAGCTCCAGCTCCACACCGAGGGACAGTGCTGCCGACGTCTGGAAGGGCTCAAGACTCATAGCGGGGTTCCGGTCGCTCATGGGTTACGGTCAGCGGGATGGGCTGGCTGAGCTCTGAGAGGCCGCTGTTGGGAGCAACTCGCGGCTTTTTTGCCCAGGGCTTGGAGCTTTCGCCAGCGCGGTAAATGGCCACGGTGGTGAGCACCGCGCCCAGCAGTTCCATGACAAGGATGGCGGGCAGGGCCACGCTAGCGATCTGGCGGCCCAGCTCGCCTGTGGCGGATACGTACTGCGACACCAATAAAAGCGCCACCGACGACATCGGTGACATGGCCAGACCGACCCACAAGGCCTGCGCCGTGCTGGCGCCGCTGCCGATGTTGCCCAGGCCCACGCCGACGATTTTGGCGACCATGCGCGCAGCAATCAGTGTCATCACCAGGCTGGCCACCGGGCCGCCCCAGTCAGCCTGCGCCGCCACCACCGACACCAGCACAAACATCAGCATCGTCAGCATGCTGGAGGCGGTACCCATTTGCCGGGGCCATGACCAGGGGCGCGGGTTCAGTTGCTTGAGCAGCATGCCGCCCAGCAGCGCGGCCAGCGGTGCCGAGCCACCAAAGTTGGCGGCCAACGCTGCGCCGGCGGCAATCAGCGCAAGCAGCAAAATCGCGGTGTTTTCACTGGTCGGACTCATCACGCGCAAGGCAGTGCGCAGCATTAGCGCCAAAATGCCGCCGACAACCACCGACAGCCCCAGCACCACTAGCACAGGGTACAAGGAGGTGACAAGCGCAGTGCCCGTGCCCAGCGTGGCATCACCGCGCTGCAGCATGCCAGCGCGGGCGCTGCACAGCGTCAGCGCATAGAGCGAGCTAAGGGTGCTCAGCACCATGGCGCGGTCGGTCACGGGGCCCGCAGCGCGGGTGTCAATGGCCACGCGGGACAACACAGCGGGTGACGCCGCCATGGCCAGAAGGCTCAGGCCCTCGGCCACCGGCGCACGGACATCCATCAGGCTCAGCGCCCAATAAACCGCAATAAATGTCAGGCTCGATTCCAGCAGGCTTTGCACCAGCACCATGGGGTTGTGGCGAAACCAGCGCAGCGAAATGCGCCCGCCCGCTTCAAACAGCACCACCGACACCCCCAGCTCCAGCAAAAACAGGCCTGTGCCCTGCAGCGGCCACAGCGCGCCGGTGAACCCGGTCAGGCCTGCCAGCGTGCCGATCACGGCGTAGCCGATGACCTTGGGCAGGCCCAGATGGCGATTCACGAGGTGACCAGACACTGCAGCCAGCGCCAGCAGCAGCGACCATTGCACAGTGACCAGCCCGGCCGAGGGTTTGATCCACTCGGCCCAGATGGACAGTATTTCATTCACAGGGGGATGTCTCCAGCTCAATATCTGGCGCGCGCCATTGGCAGCAAGCGAACGCGGCAGCGTCCGCCCGAATGCGTGCCGCCGAACGCTGCGAAGTCGCACCTTAACGCTATACCGAGCTTCGCCGGGTAGGACAGAACCGACAGCCGCAAGCCTGAGCGACCGGCGGCTGTCGCCGGCCTGCCTGTCAGCGGGGCAGAAAAAACCGCGTCGGGTGGGTGCGCCAGCGCGCCCAAATGGCCGCACGGATACGCGCACGGTTGATGCCGCTGACGTTGTGCGCCCGCAGGGCCAGCCGGAAGGCAAAGAAAAAGCTCACACCCAGATTGAGCGCACCAATCACTGGAATGGCCGCGATGCACAGCCAGATGGCCGCGTGGCGAAAGGCCTCAAGACCCAGCGACGCACCGGCTGCTGCCAGCTGACCAGCCGATAGCGTCACGTGGCGCGCTTCGAGCTCGAAACCGAAAAAGCCGGTGAAGGCCGGAATCAGACCGAGCATGAAGCCCAGCGAAATATTTGACGCGAAGCCTGAGACGTTGGCGCGCATGAAGGCTGACCAGCGTGCGCCGCGTCCTTCGCCCAAAAACGCGGTGATGCGGGGGTTGTGGCGCAGTGCCGAGTCCAGTCGGTGCAGCACAAACCAGTTTTCGGCCCAGCCTGCCACCATGCTGGCCGAAAACAGGATCAGCCCGGTGAAGGCGGCCCACAGCAGCGTGGGCCCGAGCAGCGTGAGCGACTGCAGCACATGCTCGGCGTCTTTCGGGCTGATCATCGGGTGCCCGCGCAGCAGCACGATCACTGCGTTGACCAGCAACACGGTGGGCACCACCAGAAACACGTTGCCAAACACCGCGGCCGCTTGCGAGCGCACTAGGTTGCTAACCTCATCCACAAAGCTGCTCATTGCGGCTTCAGAGTCGATGTCCTTGAGTTTGACCGCCATGGCCGGTGCGGTCATGGCGGGCTGCTTGGTGGCGAGCGTGAAATGCAGCAGCTGGATCAGAATGAAACTGGCCGAATACACGATAGCCGACCAGAAGCCGCTCCAGAATGCCGACAGGCTCAGTGCCACTACGCTGAACTTGAGCAGCGTGGTCAGCGCGGTGACCATGCCGCCGCCCATGGCCTTTCCCAGCATTTCCTTGTATTCAGCGCGGGTGCGGGTGATGTAGTGTTCACCGACCTCCGAGCTGCGTTCGGCCATCTTGGCGGACAGCAGCGTGGAGTTGGCGCTGATCAGACTGCCTATGCTTTTGCCTTCCTGCCCGATCACCACGCGGCGGCCCAGCAACTTGAGCGCCGCGACCGACGGGCTGGTAGCCATCAGGGCGTCCAGCAGTTCCCGCACGCGCATGATGCGGGCGCGCAGCTGGCGCAGCCGAAACACCATGCCCACTGAAATGCCGTGGTCGTCCAGGTGCGTGTAGATGCTGCCGACGGCTTGGCGGCAGCCGTCGAGGCGTTCGCGATAACGGTTGATCACCTGCGTCAAGGGGGCGTCGGAATCCTCGTCGTGGCCCGCTGCCAGGGCGTTGGGCGCATACCGGTCGGGGCTGAAAAAAGCGGCACGTACCGCCTCCACATCTGCCGCCAACGCGTGAAAAACGCGTGAATTCTGTGTGGCCTCGTCCATGCGCAGGCGCAGCTCGGGAGCAAAGCCGGTGGCCTGGATTTGCGCGGTGCAGTAAGCCAGCGCGTCCATCACTTGGTGCTGCCAACGCAGCGTGTCGGCGGCGCTGTCGGTGGCCAGCAACTGCGCCAGCTGCTGAACCTGGCGTTCGCTCACAGCGGCCATCCACTGCGCGTCAAACCGCCGGTGCGCCGCCAGCAGAAACAGCTCCGACGCATCCCGTGTTTCAGGCGTGCCGGGGAGCATCTTGCGCCGCAGCCGTTCGGCCAGCTCGCTGACAAAAGCGGTGCGCGGTGCAAACCCCAGGTCAGCCAGCAACGTGGTCACGTCCACCGTCTGCATCAATGTGGCCCACCAGGCCTTCAGGCGAGTCAGCGCGGCGGGGTCAGACTGCACCGCAGCCATGAAGGTTTGCAGCCGTGACACCGACGCTTCGGGCGTGCTTTCGTCATCGCGAATCCATGCCATCAGGCGAATCAGCCAGATGTGTCGGTCTGCCAGGCTGGCGTTGGCATCCAGCGCGGCCAGCAGTTCGGACAGGGTGTTCATGGCGTTCGCGGCGACTGGTGCAGCGGCTGTAGCGGTGGCGTGGGTCAGTGCAGCACCCGGGTGGTCGTGCCAGGCGTCCCCTCGGCACTGTGCGCTTCCAGCACAAACATGGGGATTACCGCTTCAAAGCGCTCGCCGTCTTCGGCCACACAAAAGTAACTGCCGTGCATGGTGCCGCTGGCGGTGGCCAAGCGCGAGCCGCTGGTGTATTGGAACGACTCTCCGGGTTTGATCAGGGGCTGATGGCCCAGCACGCCCAGGCCCTTGACCTCTTCCGATCGGCCCGCGCTGTCGCAAATCACCCAATGCCGCGACACCAGCTGTGCCGCCAAGCCACCGGTGTTGGTGATGGTGACGGTGTAGGAAAAGCCGAAGATGCCGCGCTCCGGCGCCGATTGCTCGGGCTGGTAAGCGGGGGTAACTTCGCAGGAAAACTGGTACTTCGGCATACGGGGTGAACTTTGCGGGATGAACAATGAATCGGTGGAGCGCTTTGGCTGCGAGCGCGTCATGCCAATGCTTGCACGCCTGTAGCGGGCAAGTAGCGTGTCGCTGGATATTAACCCCCACTTTGGGCGCGGGCGGTGTCAGCCAAGTGCGACAATTTAGGCCATTCACCGCAGGATTACCCCCCATGACCACCTCCACGACCACTTACCGCATTGCGCCTTCTATTCTGTCAGCCGACTTTGCCCGCCTGGGCCAGGAGCTCGCCGCCGTGATTGCCGGCGGTGCAGACTGGATTCACTTTGACGTAATGGACAACCACTACGTGCCCAACCTCACGTTCGGCCCGATGATTTGCCAGGCGCTCAAACCCCATGCCAAAACCGCCGACGGCACAGCCGTGCCCATTGATGTGCACCTCATGGTGCAGCCCGTGGATTCCCTTGCCACTGCTTTTGCTGATGCCGGAGCCGACCTGATCAGCTTTCACCCCGAGGCCTCTGGCCATGTGCACCGCAGCATCCAGGCGATCAAGGCCAAGGGCTGCAAGGCTGGACTCGTCTTTAACCCAGCAGCGCCCATGGACGTGCTGGACTGGGTTATTGACGACATTGACCTGATTCTGATCATGAGCGTGAACCCCGGTTTCGGCGGTCAGGGTTTTATCGACTCGGCCCTGCGCAAGATCGAGCACGCCCGCAAACGCATTGACGCGTCAGGCAAAGACATCCGGCTGGAGGTGGACGGCGGCATCAAGCTGGAAAACATTGCCCGCGTGGCCGCCGCCGGCGCCGACACCTTTGTGGCAGGCAGTGCGATTTTTAGCCAGCCCGACTACAAGGCGGTGATCGACGGCATGCTCCGCGCGCTGGCTAGCTGATGCTCGCCTTAAGCCGTTTCGATGCTGCCATCATCGACCTGGACGGCACGCTGGTCGACAACCTGGGCGACGTCGTTGCAGCGCTGGAGTTGCTGCGCGCTGACCTGGCCGCGAAAGGCTACGAGACCACGCCCTTTACAGCGGCCACCGTCGAGCCCATGGTGGGCAAGGGCTCTGAAAACCTGGTGAAAACGGCACTTTCAGCATTAAATCGCCTTCCAGCCCAGGTTTTTATTGCCGGAGCAGCTATTGATTCAATAGCAAATTGCGACTGGGCCTGTAGCCGCTACCTGCTCCACTACCGGGCGGTGAGTGGACGGCACGCGGCAGTCTACCCCGGTGTTGTCGATGGCCTGCGGGCCATGAAGGCTGCTGGGCTTCGCCTAGCGTGTGTCACCAACAAGCCGCTGGACTTTGCCATGCCGCTGTTGGCACAACTGGGGTTGGCGGGCTTTTTCAGCCACGTATTCGGGGGCGATTCGTTCGCCCGCAAAAAACCAGACCCGATGCCCTTGCTCAAAACCTGTGAAGCGCTGGGCACCACGCCCGCCCGCACGCTGATGGTGGGTGACTCCAGCAATGACTTCGAGGCCGCGCGTGCTGCAGGTTGCCCTGTGGTGTTGGTGACCTATGGTTACAACCATGGGCAGCCCGTTCGCGCGGTGAAGGCTGACGGATTCGTCGACTCCATGGCCGAGTTGGTCTGACGAACGCAGCACGACCATCAATAAGGCTGAAAAAAACCGGCTGACAAGCCGGTTTTTCTGGACACCAGAAGACGCTGTTCAGCTCGGCTTGCCCAGCATGGCGTCCTTGAGTTTCCAGTCTGCCGGGTTTGGTCCCAGCCAGATCCGCATCACAGCGTTGAAATATTCAGGCTCGGTCACGGGTGTTAACAGCTGCACACCCTTGACCCAAAAGCTGGTGCCCACACCAGGAACATAGTCGATGGTGAATTCATCGCCAGTGCTGAGCTTTTTGATAGACGCAAAAATTTCTCCGGTTTTGGTCAAACCTGGTATCAGCTTAGCGAACTCTGACTTCGGTGCGTTGTCTGAAATGCCCCTGACAAACAACTTGCCCAGCTCGTTTGCGTCAATGTCACGCAGCATGGTCACTGCAATGCGTTTTTTGCCTGCCAAGCTTCCGACCTCTTCAGGGGTATCGACCTTCTTTTCAAGGTACAGGGCCGCCACATACACCTTGAAGATGGCTTTGTAGCGCACGCCTGCGCCATTGAGCACCACGGGAGAGCCTCGCAGATTGATGGTGTCCTGGAGTTTGACGCCGCTAACGTCCAAGGTGGCTGCAACTGCGGCGCTTGTTGTCCACAGCATCAAACACGCCAACGCAAGCGAGCAGCGACTAAAAAGAATCATGAAAAAGTCTCCAATTCTTTCGGGGTGAACCGAATCAGTAAAACTACAAGTTTTGCCTGTTGAAGACCACTTGAAAAGCGGACATACACCTACAAACTTTGTGGGATAGAGGCTCGTTTTGCGCGTTCAGGTCGCATCGGGGACAGATCAGGTGCTTTCGCCGCTTATGTAATCGGTGTTCGTCGGATATCTCTGCCTTGGCAGGGGCGGCGGCAACGCCAAGCCACAGACCGCGCGAGCCGAGTTGATGCTACTTGCCAACGTTCAAAAGTGCATCTTTGAGCATCCAGTCGCCGGGAATTTTCCCCAGCCAGATGCCGAACAACGCTTGGTGAAACTCCGGTTCCTTGAACGTCGCCACGACCTTTCCCCGGATTGAAATCACCGAGCCCGTACCTGGTATCCAGTCCATGACGATGGTGTCGCCCGGCATGACCCGCTTGGCTTCTGAAAAGACATCCCCCATTTTCGCAATGGGCCCGAGGACTTTTGCCAGCTCGCTTCGGGGCGTGTTGTCCTCAATGCTGCGCATGAACAAACGCCCCAGTTCGGTCGAATCAACTTCGCGCAACAGCGTTAGCGTCATTCGCTTGGCGCCCGGGGCGGCAAACACAGCCTCTGCGGTGGCGACTTTCTGGCTCAAATACAACGCGGCGGTGTACACCTTGAACGGGCCTTTGTAGCGCACCCCTGCACCGTTCAGCACAAGCCGAGTGTTGGCAACTTCGATACTGTCAACAATTTTGACGCCCATCAAATCAAGGGTAGCAGCATGGGACGCCGCGAATGCCTGCCAGCCGTACAGCGCAACGGCTAGGCCCAGGCGTTTCATGCCCAAAAAAGCATGTGCGGGCTTGTCGTGGCCGCTGTTGAAAGTGCTGGTGCGGACGCCGTTAGGCTGTGGCTGGGTGCTGTTCATGGTTCGTGCTTCTTGGTTGGTCGTTTTTGGTTTGTAAAGGCCGGCCGATTACCACGATCGTCTTACATTCTGAAACGGTTTGCAAGACGCGCCTGATTTTTAGAAAAATTAGGCCTTTCTGTGGTTCTCTCAACACCGTAGAGACGCCGCGGGGCTGTCGGCGACGATGGCCCGCGCCATCGGAGCCTTTGCTACACTTTCGCGATGCTTGTAGTTCATCTCTCAACACAAAGCTTTTATGGCTGGGGAGCCTGGCTGTGGCGACCCTGCGACACACCGGGGGCGTGACGTCCTGAGTGCATTGAATGCGTGCGGCCCATTTGCCTGAGTTATCAGCGAACGGCCTATATCAACCGCACTTCCTGCACAGCCAAAATCCCTTGTTGATTGACTCTGCGCCCTGCGCCAGAGCACCCTGACTCCCGACGGCCGCGCCATCTTCACGGACTTATCCGGCGCCGGCCGACAGCCTAGGAACCCTTGTGATCACTGAACTCGAATTCAAAAGCCTGGCCAGCCAGGGCTTCAACCGCATTCCGCTGATGGTTGAAGCCTTCGCCGACCTTGAAACGCCGCTGTCGCTGTACCTTAAGCTGGCCCATTCAAAAGATGACGGAAAATTCACCTTTTTGCTCGAATCGGTGGTCGGTGGTGAACGTTTTGGCCGCTACAGCTTCATTGGCCTGCCCGCCCGCACGCTGTTGCGCGCCAGCGGTTTTGGTGTTGACACACGCACCGAGGTGGTCACAGACGGCGTAGTGGTCGAAACGTCCACGCAAAACCCGCTGGACTTCATTAGCGACTACCAAAAACGCTTCACCGTGGCGCTTCGGCCCGGGCTGCCGCGTTTTTGCGGTGGACTTGCCGGTTATTTTGGCTACGACGCGGTGCGCTACATCGAGAAAAAACTGGAGGCCACTTGCCCACACGACACACTGGGCTGCCCGGACATTTTGCTGCTGCAGTGTGAGGAACTGGCGGTGATTGACAACCTGTCCGGCAAGCTCTACCTCATCGTGTATGCCGACCCGGCGCAGCCGGAGGCCTATGCCAATGCCAAAAAGCGGCTGCGTGGGCTGAAGGATCAGCTCAAGTACTCGGTTAGCGCGCCTGTAGTCAAGCCCTCGCAAAGCCACCCTGCCGAGCGCGACTTTGCCAAGGCCGATTACATCGCGGCCGTCGAGCGCGCCAAGCGGCTGATCGAGGGCGGCGACGTCATGCAGGTGCAGGTCGGCCAGCGCATCAAAAAGCGCTACACCGAGTCGCCGCTGTCGCTGTACCGCGCCCTGCGCTCGCTAAACCCGTCGCCTTACATGTACTACTACCATTTTGGCGACTTCCATGTGGTGGGGGCGTCGCCTGAAATTTTGGTGCGCCAGGAGCAAACCGCCACCGGACAAAAGGTCACGATTCGCCCGCTGGCCGGCACCCGCCCGCGCGCCTCGTCCCCTGAGGCGGACAAGGCCACCGAGATCGAGCTCATCAACGACCCGAAAGAGCGCGCCGAACATGTCATGCTGATTGACCTGGCCCGCAACGACATTGGCCGCATCGCCAAAACCGGCTCGGTGAAAGTGACCGAAGCCTTCGCGGTGGAGCGCTACAGCCACGTGATGCACATCGTCAGCAACGTCGAAGGCGACCTGCTGGACGGCATGAGCGGCATGGATGTGCTGAAGGCCACCTTCCCGGCGGGCACGCTGAGCGGCGCGCCGAAAGTCCACGCCATGGAACTCATCGACCAGCTCGAACCCACCAAGCGCGGGCTGTACGGCGGCGCGTGCGGCTATCTAAGTTACTCGGGCGACATGGACGTGGCCATTACCATTCGCACAGGCATCATCAAGGACCAAGTGCTCTATGTGCAGGCCGCGGCGGGCGTGGTGGCCGACTCAGTGCCCGAGCTCGAATGGAAAGAAACCGAGGCCAAGGCGCGGGCGCTGATGCGGGCGGCTGAATTGGTTGAGGAGGGCTTGGAGTGAGCACGATTGCTGTGCCCCATTGCGACACCATGGCCGACGTGCGCCAGCACATCGACGCTCTGGACGACCGCATCGTAGCCCTGCTAGCCGAGCGCAGTGGCTACGTCGCTGAGGCAGCGCGTATCAAACAGAATGCCGACCAGATCTATGACAGTCCGCGTATTGAATTCATCGTTGCTCGCGTGCGTGCTCAGGCGGCCAGCGCGGGTGCCCCAGAAGCCGTCATGGAAGCAACATACCGCGCCATGATTGCCGCATTCATTGATTTTGAGCGGGGCGAATTCACCCGCCTGCGCCAGGAGGCTTGAGCCATGAAACTCTTAATGATCGACAACTACGACAGCTTCACTTACAACATCGTCCAGTACTTTGGCGAGCTGGGTGCCGAGGTGCTGACCTTTCGCAACGACGAGATCACGCTCGATGAAATCGCCGCCCATCAGCCAGACCGGCTCGTCGTCTCACCCGGCCCATGTTCGCCAGCGGAGGCGGGTATTTCGGTGGCAGCCATTGGGCACTTTGCGGGCAATCTGCCGATCTTGGGCGTGTGTCTGGGCCACCAGGCGATTGGTGCGGCGTTTGGCGGCTCCATCGTGCGGGCGCAGCAGCTGATGCATGGCAAAACCAGTGTCATCACCACCACGCAGCAAGGCGTGTTTGCGGATTTGCCGGAGCAGTTCACCGTGAACCGCTACCACTCGCTGGCGATTGAAAAAGCCACGTGCCCGGACGTGCTGGAAGTTACCGCCTGGACGGATGACGGCGAGATCATGGGCGTGCGCCACAAGTCGCTGCCAATTCAGGGTGTGCAGTTCCACCCCGAGTCCATCCTGACCGAGCATGGCCACGCGATGTTGAAAAACTTTTTGGAGCAACGCGTTTGAGTTGCTATATATTTAATAGCTACTCAGGCATTAAATACCTGGACCAGAGGCCAAAATGACCGAAAAAACAGTCGATTTGCGCAGTGACACGGTCACGCAGCCCTCTGGCGCGATGCGCGCGGCCATGCACGCCGCGCCGCTGGGCGACGACGTGTTTGGCGACGACCCGAGCATCAACGCGCTGCAGACGCAAATCGCCGCCATGCTAGGCTTTGAAGCCGCGATGTTTGTGCCCACCGGCACGCAAAGCAATCTGTGTGCCGTCCTCAGCCACTGCCAGCGCGGCGACGAGTACATCGTCGGCCAGATGGCGCATGCCTACCGCTGGGAAGGCGGCGGCGCTGCGGTGTTTGGAAGCGTGCAACCCCAGCCGCTAAGTCACCAGAGCGATGGCACCTTGGCGCTCGCTGACATTGAAGCGGCCATCAAACCCGACGACGCGCACTTTGCCAGAAGCCGCTTGCTGGCGCTGGAAAACACGCTGGGCGGCAAGTTGTTGCCGTTTTCGTATGTGCAGCAGGCCACCGCACTGGCTGCGTCCAGGGGCTTGAGTCGTCACTTGGACGGAGCGCGATTGTTCAACGCCGCCGTGGCGCAGGCCGGGCAGACTGGCAGCGACGCGACGATCGAGGCACGCCGTATTGCGCAGTGCTTTGACTCGGTGTCGGTGTGCTTCAGCAAAGGCCTGGGCGCCCCGGTCGGCTCCGCGCTGTGCGGCTCGCGTGCGTTCATTACACGCGCCCACCGAATCCGCAAAATGGCGGGCGGCGGCATGCGGCAGGCCGGTGGGTTGGCGGCAGCGGCCAGCCATGCGCTCACGCACCACGTCGAGCGCCTGGCGGACGACCACGCCCTGGCACGGCGCCTGGCAGACGGGCTGGCGGGCATTGAGGGCCTGCAGGTCGAGGCCCCGCAGACCAACATCGTGTTTGCCGACCTGCTGGGCGACGCGCGCGCCAAGTCCCAAGCCCTGATCCCGCACCTGGCTGCGCACGGCATTCTTGCGACGGGGCTGTACCGCCTGCGGTTTGTCACCCACCTGGACGTGGACGCGCCAGGCGTTGACCGCGCCATCGGTGTGATGCGCCGGTTTTTCGGGGCTTGAGCCGTTTGCTCGCCCACCGAATTCACTTTTAACCCTACCGCACCATGCCCCACAGCCACAAAATCACGCCACAGGCAGCGCTGCAGCGCGTCATCGAGCACCGCGAAATCTTCCATGACGAAATGCTGCACCTGATGCGGCTGATCATGAGCGGCGAGATGTCACCGGTGATGATGGCGGCGCTGATCACCGGCCTGCGCGTGAAAAAGGAAACCATCGGCGAAATCACCGCCGCCGCGCAGGTGATGCGCGAGTTTTCAACCCCTGTGCAGGTGGCCGATAAAACTCATCTGGTCGATATCGTCGGCACCGGTGGTGATGGTTCGCACACCTTCAACATCTCGACCTGCGCCATGTTTGTGGCCGCGGCAGCGGGGGCCAAGGTCAGCAAGCATGGCGGGCGCAGCGTGAGCAGCAAGTCCGGCAGCGCTGACGTGATGGAGGCGCTTGGCATCAACATCAACCTGCCGCCGGATGCGATTGCGCGCTGCATTGCCGAGGTGGGTGTCGGCTTCATGTTTGCGCCCAACCACCACCCTGCGATGAAAAACGTCGCCCCTATTCGCAAGGAGTTGGGCGTGCGCACGATCTTTAACATCCTTGGCCCGCTGACCAACCCGGCCAGCGCGCCCAACATCCTGATGGGCGTGTTTCACCCCGACCTGGTCGGCATTCAGGTTCGTGCCCTGCAGCGACTGGGCGCCGAGCACGCGCTGGTGGTCTACGGCAAGGACGGCATGGACGAAGTCAGCCTGGGCGCGGCAACGGTTGTTGGCGAGCTTCGCGGTGGCGAGATCACCGAGTACGAAATTCACCCGGAAGACTTCGGCCTGACCATGTCCAGCAACCGCGCGCTGCGGGTCGACACGCCCGAGCAATCCAGTGCCATGCTGTTAGGCGTGCTGGCCAATCAACATGGCCCCGCCCGCGACATCGTGATGCTGAACGCGGGCGCCGCGCTGTATGCGGCCGATGTGGCCCACTGCCTGGCTGACGGCATCGAGCGTGCACGCGCCGCTATCGAATCCGGCGCGGCCCACACGCGACTGCAGCAACTCATCGCCACCACCCAACAACTGGCCGCCCTTGGCGCCTGAAACCCCTGAAGCTCCACACCATGTCAGACATTCTTTCCCAAATTGTTGCCGTCAAACATAACGAAGTGGCTGAGTCGAAGCGCCAGAAGCCGCTTGCCGCCGTGCGGATGGATGCTGAATCCCGGCTGCAAACGCGCGATTTCGTCGGCGCCATCCAGCGCAAGATCGCTGCCGGCCACCCCGCCGTGATTGCCGAAGTCAAAAAGGCCAGTCCGTCCAAAGGCGTGCTGCGGGCAGATTTCATCCCGGCCGACATCGCCCAAAGTTACGCCGAGTTCGGCGCAGCCTGTTTGTCGGTGCTGACCGATCGCCAGTTCTTTCAGGGCCAGCCGGACTTCCTGAAACAAGCCAGGGCGTCTTGCGCCTTGCCGGTGCTGCGAAAAGACTTCATGGTCGACCCGTATCAGGTGTATGAGTCCCGTGTGATGGGGGCCGATTGCATTTTGCTGATCGCCGCTTGCCTGGACGACGCGCAGATGGCGGATATGGAAGCGCTGGCGCTGTCGCTCGATATGGCGGTGCTGGTGGAAGTGCACGATGGGGCTGAACTTGACCGCGCCTTGCGTTTGAAAACACCGCTGATCGGTATCAACAACCGCAACCTCAAAACCTTCGAGGTGGACTTGAACATCACGCTGAGCCTGATGGCGCGGGTGCCCGAAGGCCGACTACTGGTGACAGAGTCCGGCATCACCACGTCCGCCGACGTGCAACGCCTGCGGGCTGCGGGTGTCCAGGCCTTTCTCGTCGGCGAGGCCTTCATGCGAGCAGAAGAACCGGGTGTGGCACTGAGCGAATTGTTCGGACCCGGCTAGGACAGACCATGGACACCCCACCTGTTGGTTCTGACAACGCGGATCAGCTCACTGGCGCGGATCCCGCAGCATGGCCGGTGGCGTTTGGCTGGCAAGGTGTGACCGAGCATTTTTTCGCAAGCCAGACCGGCCAGGCGTTGCTGTTGTACCTACACCAGCGGCTTGCCAGCGGCGCCGTGATTTTTCCGCCGCAGCCGCTGCGCGCGTTGGCGTTGACTCCAGCTGAAGACGTTCGGGTGGTGATCCTGGGCCAAGACCCTTATCACGGCCGCGGCCAAGCTGAAGGGCTGGCCTTCTCTGTGGCGCCTGGTGTGCCTTTGCCGCCGTCGTTGCGTAATATTTTCAAGGAACTGCAGCGGGACCTGGGCACACCCATGCCTGCTTTTCCGCAGCCCGGCGGGAGCCTTGCCAAATGGGCCCGGCACGGCGTGTTGTTGCTCAACACCTGCCTGACCGTTGAGGAAGCTCTGCCGGCTAGTCACGCCAAAAAAGGCTGGGAGCCGCTCACCGACGCCATCATCCGGCAGGTATCGAACGGGCCGCAACGCGTCGTTTTCATGCTGTGGGGCGCGCATGCACAGAGCAAACAGCCCCTGATCGACGCTCATCGCCACAAAGTTCTGATGGCCAATCATCCGTCGCCGCTGTCTGCCCTGCGCCCACCGATGCCATTTATCGGCTGCGGGCACTTTTCGCAGGCAAGGGCTTGGCGGGATGCTCAACGCGATGACGCAGAGCAAGGCTGAGTTGTAGAGTCTGAGCGGCTCTTTCGGCTGTTAGCGACGAGGTGGTTGAATTGAAATACCGCCATGAACGCCGTGCACGACTGAAATACGCTCGATTGCGCCTATCCGCTTGATTGATGAGTTCAAACCGTGGCATAATCTGAGGTTCACTCAAGTGGATGGGTGTCCGAGTGGTTAAAGGAGGCAGACTGTAAATCTGTTCGCTAACGCGTACGCTGGTTCGAATCCAGCCCCATCCACCAAACTGGTAAAGCTGTACTGGCGCGGCTGAGTCGATTGACTCAGGTGGGTCATAAGCGGTTGCGAGGCCAGGCCGGCAGAGTTCGCGGGAGTAGTTCAATGGTAGAACCCTAGCCTTCCAAGCTAATGACGCGGGTCCGATTCCCGTCTCCCGCTCCATCGTCCGCCAGAATGTTGGTTATGTCGAGTCTGTTTGATTGAGTTGGTCAAGATTTCGCCCATTTGGCTCAGTGGCAGAGCACTCCCTTGGTAAGGGAGAGGTCCCGGGTCCGATTCCCGGAATGGGCACCACACAAAGATTCATGTTGCACATGGATGGCGACATGAGCTCGCAGGTTTTTCTGGTTTTGTAACTTTTTCAAATTCTGGAGTTAAAAAATGGCAAAAGGCAAATTTGAGCGGACCAAGCCGCACGTCAACGTCGGCACGATTGGCCACGTTGACCACGGCAAGACCACGCTGACCGCAGCGATCACCACCGTTTTGGCAGCCAAGTTCGGCGGCG
>JANLUZ010000085.1:0-3202 GCA_031363755.1 Polaromonas sp. | reverse complement strand
GCCACGGCGGCGGCCAGGGCGCCCAGGCCGTCGTGCGCCAGCTGCACGGCGTGGCCTGTCAGGCTCAGCAAATCGGCCAGGGTCTGCGCGGCGTCGATGTTGTCGTCCACCACCAGCACGCGGCAGCGCGGCGTAACGTGTGTTGTGGCTGGCGGCTCCTCCGCCTGACTTACCCAGCTCGCCACCACGGGCAGGCGCATCACAAACTCGCTGCCGTGGCCCAGCACGCTGTGCACGGCCACGGTGCCGCCATGCAGCTCAACCAGCCGCTGCACCAGGCACAGGCCAATGCCCAGCCCACCCTGGGAGCGGTCAAGCGAGCGCTCGGCCTGGGTAAAAAGCTCAAAAATACGCGGCAGCAGCTCGGGGGCTATGCCGATGCCGGTGTCCAGCACGCGCAGCACGGCGTGCCCGTCCTCCAGCGCCAGGCTGACGCTGATGCTGCCGCCCTCGTCGGTGTACTTGGCGGCGTTAGTCAGCAAATTGACCACCACCTGCTCCAGCCGAGCAGCGTCGCCGTGCACCCACAGCGGCTCGGTGGGCAGCCGCACCTGCAGGGCATGGCGGCGCTGGGTGATGAGCGGGTGCGTGCTTTCTACCGCGCGCTCGACGATGCCGCCCAGGCCGATGCGCTCTTGCCGCAGCTGCACCCGGCCGGTGGTGATGCGGGACACCTCCAGCAGGTCGTCCACCAGGTGGTTGAGCTGGCCGACCTGCCGCTCAATGACGGTGCGGGCCTGCAGCTGCACCGGGTCGTCGTGGTGGTTGTGCAGGCGCAGCAAGCGCACGGCGTTGGAAATCGGTGCCAGCGGGTTGCGCAGCTCGTGGCTGAGCATGGCCAAAAACTCGTCCTTGCGCCGGTCCAGATCAGCCAGGGCCGCAGCTTGCTCCAGCGTTTTGCGCTCGAGCAGGCTGCGTTCGGTGACGTCGTACAGGCAGTTGATGGCGCCAGTGATCTCGCCGCGGGCATTGGTCAGCGGCACCACGTTGGCAATGACGGTGATGCGCGAGCCGTCGGGCCGTTCGATCAGCACCTGCACGTTGTGCGCCGACGCAATCGCGCCACTGAGGACGCCGGCTACCGGCGTCTTGTTGTGCGGCACCAGCGTGCCGTCTGGCAGATAGAGGCGAAACGCACCGCAGTAGCGCTCGTTCGGGTCGCCGCGGCGCGGCGCCCGCCCCCAGAAGGCCATGGCGTTGTGGTTGTATTCCTGCACCACGCCATCGGCATCGACGCAGTACATGGCAATGGGCCCCTGGTCAAACAGGGCGCGAAAGCGCGCTTCGGATTCGCTAACCAGCCCTTGGGCAATCACGCGCTCGGCGATGTCCTGGAAGTAACACACCACGCCATAGCGACCATCTGGCAGCGCGATGCGGTTGATTTGCCATTCATAGCATTCCGTCACCTGCCGGTCGGCGCGCTTTTCAATCAGCTCGGACACGCGCAGCGGCTCGCCCGTATGCAGCGTGTGGCGGAACTGGGCAATGGTTCGGTCCGCATGCGCAGCTGGCCAAAGAATGTGCATCACGTCACTGAAGTTTCGGCCAATGAGTTCGGCAATCGGCCCAAAGGCAGGCAGCGCGCGCGGGTTCACCAGACACAGACGAAAGTCGGCATCAATCAGGTAGATGCCGACTGGGGCGTCATTGAACAGGGTTTCAAACTGCTCCGTGTGCAGGCGGGCACTGTCCTCGCCGCGCTTGCGCTCGGTCACGTCGCGCGACACCGCCAGCAGGCGCATGGGCCGCAGATCGGCGTCCAAAATGGGCGAAATCACCACGTCCCACCAGCGCGGCTCCCCTTGCACGGTGCGAAAAAACCCGGTAAAACTGCCGGTGTTGCCGGCTACCGCTGCCGCCAGCGCCTGCTGCGCGGCCAGCCGGTCGTCACCCTGCCAAAAATCAAGCCACGGCTTGTTCAGCAGCGGGCCAACATCCTCAATGCCCAGTGTGGCGTGGGCATTGCGCATGGACAGCAGTGCGCCCTGCAGATCAAGCACCTTGATACAGTCCAGGCTGCTGTCGACGATGCTGCGGTTGAAAGCTGCGGTTTCGCGCAGCGCCATTTCAGCCACAACACGCGGTGTGATGTCTTTAAAAACAATGGCAATGCGGCGGTGCTGCTGCACCAGCACGGGGAAAGCGCATACCTCCAGCCAACGCTTGCCCGGAATTTGTTCGCGCTCAAAGCGGGTCAGCCGCCCCGTTGTCAGCACATTGTCAAAGGTTGCGTACCAATCGTCGGCCAGGCTGGGGAACAGCTGGCGCATGGTTTGGCCAACAACTGCGCTGGCCTGGTCAACACCTGACTGGGTCACAAAAGCGGGGTTGGCCTCGATGTAGGCAAAGTCGATGGGCGTACCGCTGTTGGCGGCTACTTTTTCAACAACGCAGAACCCGTCGTCCAATGACTCAAACAAGGCGCGGTAGTGCTGCTCGCCCGCCATACCGACGCTGTCGAGTCGATCTGCCAGCGTCTGTAAATTGTCATCACCGCCCGAAACCGCCTTGCTGTGAGCCATCACGCCTCCCGCCCTAATTTCAGGTCAATGCGGTGCAACCACCGCGCAAGGTAACCCGAGCTTGTTGGCGCACTGTATCGGCGGCACACCGCCCTGTATGTTCGACACCGCACATTGCTACTGATTCAATAGCTTTTCAGGCATTAACCACCTAGGCTAAAGCCTTATTTAACACCCAAAACACGTCAAATTACCCTGCCAGCCGCCCTGCCGCCCACAGCACCTGGTCGACCACGCCCTGCACGCTTTTGACATGTGCCGGGTTGACTAGCGCACCCTGGGCGTCAAACGCATCGCCCGCATGGCCCAAGGCAAACGCTGCGGGCGCAACCCAGCACTGCAGGTTCAACAGCAACGGAGCCAGATGGCTCTGTGAGCGCAGCCCACCCAACGCGCCGGGGGACGCGCTGAGCAGGCCCACCACCGTGCCCTTGAAAGCCCGCGTGCCGTCCTTCCACAGCGGGTCGGCCTTGACCGGGCTGGACACCCAGTCAAGGGTGTTTTTTAGCAGCGCGGAGTAGCTGCCGTTGTACTCAGGCGAGCAGATCAGCCACGCCGGATGCTCGAACATCAGCTGCTTGAGCCGCATCACATCCAGCGGCGTGCCTTCAGCTTCGAGGTCGGCGTTGTACATCGGCACGTCAAAGTCAGCCAGCTCGATCAGTGTGACGGCGGCC
>JANLUZ010000039.1:0-18747 GCA_031363755.1 Polaromonas sp. | reverse complement strand
GCCGATGCTGGTTGAAATACCCAGTGCAAACAGTGGCGTGACGGTGTCGCCCACGCCACGCAGCATGGCGGTAGACAGCAAAAACACGAACAGCCCCGGCATGGCGATGAACATAATGCGGGCGTATTGGGTGGCGCTGGCCAGAATGTCGGGCGGGGTGCCCAGCGCGGTGAGCAGTGGGGTGGTGAACAGCTCGCCAGACACCGCCACCAGCAGGCCAAAACCCACCCCGACGGCCAGCGTAGTGCCCGCCACCGCCTTGACCTTGGTGCTATCACCCGCGCCCCATGCCTGGCCAATCAGCACCGACGCCCCTGCACCCAGGCCGATGGTGAAGGCGATGAAAAAGAACATCACCGGGAAAAAGCTGGACACCGCTGCCAGCGCCCCCACGCCCAGCATTTGCCGCACATACACATTGTTCAGCGTGCCCGACAGCGACTGTAGGATGTTGCTCAGCAGCATGGGGCCGAGGAAAACGGCGAAGGTTTTCCAAAGCGGCGTGCTGTCGGAAAAGCGGAACGGCTTGCGGCGGATGACCGGCGGCGGCTCGGGCAACGGTGGCAGCGGTGCGCTCATGGCTGGCTCCAGCCAGCGGCGGCAAGCTTGCCAAGCTGCGCGCGCACATCAGCAGGCCACGGCGCAACGCGCGCTGCAAACAGCGCCTGGTCACCCACAAACAAGGCGCGGGAAGCGTCTTCAAACCCCGGCAGGGCACTGGTCATGTTGCTCATGAAGCGGTAGGCCGCTTCACGTGCAGCACGCACCGTGTCGCGCCCCCCGTTGGCTTTGCGACTGTCATCAACCAGACGGCGAAGCGCCACCGAAGCGCCGCCGGGCTGCTGGTTAAGCCATTCCCAGTGGCGCGGCAGCAGCGTGACTTCCCCGGCGACCACGCCGAGCCGCGGGCGGCCCACGCTGCGCACGCCAGGCTCGGGCGGCGTTGTAACGCTCACGGTGCTTTCGACCAGCGCGTTCGCGCTAAGGTCAAAGTCCAGGCATTCGCAGGTTAGGTCGTCAAAGACACGAATCGATGCGTCTTGCGGAAATGTCATGGCGCGCAATTGGGCTAGCACGGCCGGGCGCTCGCCAACGGCAATCTGGTTGAAGTTGGCAAACGCCGTGAGCTTTGGAGGGGAATGGACGTGGGGCATGGGCTTGTAACAAGTAAAGAACCGAACTGGCGACATCTATTTGACCCGAATAAAAATAACTTTTTGATGGCTTGCTTGCCCTGCGCTGACAAATAGCCACCCAACTGCGCTGCCTAATGTTGCTATTAAATAAGTAGCCGTACAGGCTTTTAAAACTTGGACTGCAAGGCAGTTTTACATGAAAAAGGTCACCGCAAAGATCCTCGTTTGTCACTGCGGGCTTGACCCGCAATATGTACAGCCGTCACTTTGCCAACACCGCTGAATTTTATGGATTCTCGATTAGTCCGGGGGATAACAGACCACTAGCGTTTTGTCGCCAAGCCAGCGCCGCCCGATGCGACATTGGTGCCCGTCAGCATTGACGACTTGTCGTTTTGTTAGCTATGACGATGACGCTAGAGTCGGGGCCGCCGTGAGCAGTTGAAGGCCAGCATCGGCGCGGGCGTCGGTGTGCTGTTTGTGAGGTCGGATTACAACCGGTCGATTCCCGGCGTGCAAACGCCATCGCCCAACAACGCACTGGTCGTTTGGGCATGACGGAGGTGGCAATCCAACGCCGCGCCAAGTGCCTCAGCGTCCGTATCCACATTAGTAAATAGCCACTGCGTCGTCGGCGTTTGTACAAACAGCCTGACAATCAGTGCTCGTCTGTGCAAGTATTCGCCAACGACAGCCATCAGACGACATTGAACACTCACCTCGACTGACTTTCATTCATACAAGGAGCAACACATGGCCACACTACGACTCGGCGACACCGCCCCCGACTTCACACAGGACTCATCAGCCGGCAAAATTTCGTTTCACGAATGGGCAGGCAACTCATGGGTGGTGCTGTTTTCGCACCCGGCAGATTTCACCCCGGTGTGCACCACCGAGCTGGGCAAAACTGCGGCCCTGAGCGGTGAGTTTGCCAAGCGCAACGTCAAGCCGATCGCCATCAGCGTGGACCCGCTGGACAAGCACGGGCTGTGGATTGCCGACATCAACGAGACGCAAAACACCACGGTTAACTTCCCCATCCTGGCTGACGCCGACCGGACCGTGGCGAATCTGTACGACATGATTCACCCCAACGCCAAAACCAGCGGCCCCACGGCCACGGTGCGCAGCGTGTTCATCATTGACCCGCAGCACATCATTCGCACCACTTTTACCTACCCGGCCAGCACCGGCCGCAACTTTGACGAGATCCTGCGCGTCATCGATTCGCTGCAACTCACCGACAGCCACAAGGTGGCCACGCCCGCCAACTGGAAAGACGGCGACGACTGCGTCATCGTGCCCAGCATTCAAGACCCGGCCGAGCTGGCCCAGCGCTTTCCCAAAGGCTTCACGGCCGTGCGCCCTTATCTGCGCATGACACCGCAGCCGAACAAGTAAGCCGTTCAAGCCAACCGACAAAAAGCCATGCGTGACTGCATGGCTTTTTTTATGGGTGAAAGCGTCTGTATTAGCAGCTTTTGTTATGCAATCAGAGAATTTGTAAACAAGAAAACAGTTGTTTGAGTTTGCTGGACGACACCCCAAACTCCAGTTCTGATGCTTATCCCACACTCGATCGTCATCGTGCCCGGCTGGCGCAATTCCGGTGCTGGTTACTGGCTGCAGGGCCCGGCGCTGCTGCCGTCCTTGGCGAGGCGCACGGCCGCGCTAGGCCTCGATAATTACTTGCATCCACTGACTTCTTGAACCAAGACGCACACTCACCATGAACCTCACCCTCAAAACCGCTTTGATGACCCTCGTTTTAGCCAGCAGCACGCTGGCTTCTGCGCAAACACTGCTCAATGGCTCCTATGACGTGGCGCGGGAGTTCTACAAGGACTACAACGCGGCGTTTGTGGCGCACTACAAAAAAACCACCGGCAAAGACGTGAAGATTGACCAGTCGCACGGTGGCTCCAGCGCGATTGCGCGCTCGGTGGCGGACGGCCTGGACGCCGATGTGGTGACCATGAACACCTCGACCGATGTGGAATTTTTGGCCGGTGTGGGCGTGGTTGCCAAAGACTGGGCCACGCGCTTTCCGGGCAATGCGTCGCCCACCACATCGACCATGCTGTTCCTGGTGCGCAACGGCAACCCCAAAGGCATCAAGGACTGGGACGACCTGACCAAGCCCGGCATTCAGGTGATCGTGGTCAACCCCAAAACTGGCGGCAACGGCCGCTACGCGTACCTGGCGGCCTGGGGCTACGCCAAAAAGAAGGGTGCGACTGACGCGCAAGCCGCCGAGTTCGTCGGCAAGCTCTACAAAAACGTGCCGGTGCTGGGCAAGGGCGGCCGAGACGCGACCACCGCCTTTTTGCAGCGCAACCTCGGCGACGTGCTGGTGACCTTCGAGTCTGAAGTCGTGTCTGTCAACAAGGAGTTCGGTGAAGGCAAGGTGGATGCCGTCTACCCGTCTATCAGCATCGTGGCTGAAAACCCCGTGGCTGTGGTCGAGCGCACCGTGGCCAAAAAAGGCACAGCCGAGCTGGCCAGGGCCTACCTGACGTATTTGTACTCCGACGAAGGCCAGGAAATTGCTGCCAAGCACGCGTTGCGTCCCCGTTCTGAGGCCATTCTGAAAAAATACGCCGCCACCTTCAAGCCGATCCAGCTCTTCACTGTGCAAGAGATGTTCGGCTCATTGAGCGAGGCGCAAAAAGTCCACTTCAATGACGGTGGCCAGTTCGACAAGATCTACACCGTCAAATAAACCGATGTCGTCTGTGACCTCCCCGGCTGCGCCGCCGACGCAGCCAGCCAAGCGCGCCCGTAAACGCGTGCTGCCCGGCTTTCACCTCACGCTGGGCTACACGGTGTTTTACCTGTGCCTCATCGTGTTGATCCCGATCTCGGCGCTGTTTTTCAAAACCTTCAGCCTGACGCTGGACCAGTTCTGGGCCGCCGTGACCTCACCTCGCGTGATGGCGTCTCACCGCCTGACGTTTGGCGCGTCATTGATCGCTGCGCTGGTCAACCTGGTGTTTGGCCTACTGCTGGCCTGGGTGCTGGTGCGCTACAAGTTTCCGGGTAAAAAGCTGGTCGATGCGCTGGTGGATTTGCCGTTTGCATTGCCCACCGCCGTGGCGGGTATTTCGCTCACAGCGCTGCTGGCCAGCAACGGTTGGTTGGGCCAGTACCTCGAACCCATGGGCATCAAGCTGGCCTTCACCCCCGCTGGCGTGGTGATTGCGCTGATTTTTGTAGGGTTGCCGTTTGTGGTGCGCACCGTGCAACCGGTGCTGGAAGACTTTGAAAAAGAACTCGAAGAAGCCGCTACCTCGTTGGGGGCCACCCGCAGCCAAATTTTCACCAAGGTCATCCTCCCGCACATTGCGCCCGCGCTGCTGACTGGGTTTGCCATGGCGTTTGCACGAGCGATTGGCGAGTACGGCTCGGTCATTTTCATCGCGGGCAACATGCCCATGGTGTCAGAAATCACGCCGCTCATCATCATCGGCAAGCTCGAGCAGTACGACTTCGCCGGGGCCACCGCCGTGGCCGTGGTGATGCTGGTGATCTCGTTCGCCATGCTGCTGGTCATCAACGCTCTGCAGGGCTGGCAACGCCGAAGCGTGGGAGCGCAAACATGAAGACATCCGCTGCCAATACCCGGTCTCGCGTCAGAAGCGGCACCACCGAGTCCCCCGCCGTGCGGCGCACCCTGATCGGCATCGCACTGGTGTTTGTGGTGCTCTTTTTGATGTTGCCTCTGGCCGCTGTGTTCACCGAGGCGCTGCGCAAGGGCTTTGGCGCGTACTTGGAGGCCTTGAAGGAGCCCGACGCCTGGAGCGCCATTCAGCTCACGCTGATTGCCGCCGCCATTTCGGTGCCGCTGAACCTGGTGTTCGGCGTGTCGGCTGCCTGGGCGATTGCGAAGTACGAGTTCTGGGGCAAGTCGTTCCTGACCACGCTGGTGGATTTGCCGTTTTCCGTCTCTCCCGTGGTGGCCGGGCTGATGTATGTGCTGGTGTTCGGCGCGCAGGGCTGGTTCGGCCCCTGGCTGGCGGCGCATGACATCAAGATCATTTTTGCCGTGCCGGGCATCGTGCTGGCCACGGTGTTTGTGACCTTTCCGTTCATCGCCCGCGAGCTGATTCCGCTGATGCAGGCGCAAGGCAACGATGAGGAGCAGGCCGCCATCGTGCTGGGCGCCACCGGCTGGCAAACCTTCTGGTACGTCACGCTGCCCAACATCAAATGGGGCCTGATTTACGGCGTGATCTTATGCAACGCCCGCGCCATGGGGGAGTTTGGTGCGGTGTCGGTGGTGTCGGGCCACATCCGTGGACAGACCAACACGCTGCCGCTGCACGTCGAGATTTTGTACAACGAGTACCAGTCGGTGGCGGCGTTCGCCGTGGCGTCATTGCTGGCGATTCTGGCGCTGGTCACACTGGCCATCAAGTCGGTGGCCGAGTGGCGGCAAGACGCTGCGCTGAAGGCGGCTTCCGAGACGCCGCCGGAGAGGCCCCAGCCCGTATCGACCGCCGTGACGTCAGCGACTTAAGGAAACACCATGAGCATTCAAATCCGCAACGTAAGCAAGAATTTTGGTGACTTTTCCGCCCTGGGTGATGTCAGCCTAGACATCGAGTCTGGCGAGCTGGTGGCGCTGCTGGGCCCTTCGGGCTGCGGCAAAACCACGTTGCTGCGCATCATCGCCGGGCTGGAAACGCCCGACCGCGGCAGTATTTTGTTCAGCGGTGAAGACACCACCGACGTGCATGTGCGAGAAAGGCGCGTCGGTTTTGTGTTCCAGCACTACGCGCTGTTTCGCCACATGACGGTGTTTGAAAACGTCGCCTTCGGCCTGAAGATCAAACCGCGCAGCCAGCGTCCGAGCGACGCGGAGATCAAAAAGAAAGTGCATGACCTGCTGGGCCTGGTGCAGCTTGACTGGCTGGCCGACCGTTTCCCGTCGCAGCTGTCAGGCGGGCAGCGCCAGCGCATTGCCCTGGCGCGCGCGCTGGCGGTGGAGCCCAAGGTGCTGCTGCTCGACGAGCCTTTTGGGGCACTCGACGCCAAGGTGCGCAAGGAACTGCGCCGCTGGTTGCGCCGTCTGCACGACGACCTGAACGTCACCAGCATTTTTGTGACCCACGACCAGGAAGAAGCGCTGGAAGTGGCCGACCGCGTGGTGCTGATGAACAAGGGCAAGATCGAGCAGATCGGCTCACCGCAAGAGGTGTGGGACCACCCGGCCAGCCCGTTTGTGTATGGGTTTTTGGGTGACGTGAACCTGTTTCATGGCCGCGCGCATGAGGGTGAGGTTGAGGTGCAGGGCATCCGCATGGCGTCGCCCGAACACGCGGGCGTGCAGGACGCCAAGGCTTTTGCCTATGTGCGCCCGCATGATCTGAATGTGGAGCGCTACGAGGCGGGCCGCACCGAAGGGGAAGGCATCGTTGCCAAGTTAGACCGCGCCATCGTCATCGGCCCGATTGCCCGGCTGGAGCTGGTGCCCGAGGGCAACCCGTCGGCGGACAACCTGATCGAGGCGCAAATTCCGGCGCAGCAGTACCGCGACATGGGCCTCAAAGAAGGCGACATGCTGGTGCTGACGCCGCGCAAGGCGAGGGTGTTTGTGGAGGGCTAGCGCAGTGCTTTCCTTGGCGACTAAAAAGGCCACATCGCGCCCTTGATGGATCCCTGACGCCACGAGCGGGCCACCTCCAAATCAACCGACAATCAGCGCATCGAACAAAAGGGATTGCGATGTTTCTGACTTCTTCATCTGCCCAGCAGATTCGCACCACGCGCCAGGTTTTTGGCCTGATCTGCTTGGCCTGTGTGGCCATGCTCGCGTTTGGTTTGTACCTTCAACACGTGGTCGGCCTGGAGCCGTGCCCGATGTGCATAGTGCAGCGTTACGCGCTGGTGCTGGTGGCGGTGGTGGCGGGCGTCAGTGCCGCCTTGGGCCACCGGGGCAGCCTGGTGGTGGGGGCTGGTTTGATGCTGCTGCTGTCTGGTTTTGGCGCTTTTGTGGCGGCGCGCCAGAGCTTTTTGCAGTGGTACCCGCCCGAGGAGATGTCGTGCGGGCGTGACTTCTACGGAATGATTGAAACCTTTCCGCTGCAGCGCGCCATTCCCATGATTTTCAAAGGCAGCGGTGACTGCAGCAAAGTCGACTGGACCTTTCTGGGCGGCTCGATCGCCAACTGGTCGTTCGTGTGCTTTGCCGTGATCTGTTTGGTGGCGCTGGCGCTGGCGGTGCGCACCCTGCGCAAGACCTGACGGCAGACGCCCGCTGTGGCGAGCCTGGCCATCGTTTGCCAGCATTGCCAATTCCCCGCCGTCGTGCAAAGCTTTGTTGCCTTGTTTCATCCACAACGACAACCACAACGAAAGCCCACCATGAACCTCCTCCTCGGCCCTGTGCTGCAGTTTTTGGGGATTCAAAACAAGCAGTGGTGCATCAGCGTGCTGGTGGCCACCCGAACCGCCAGCCCGCCAGTGCTGCAAAGCAGCGCCGCTTCAACCCCATTGACATTGCTGGACACTTTGCCAAGCGGTGCCAGCGTGTGGCGGGCCGGTTTGATGGTGGCGCTGGGCAGCGCGCCCCAACGTGTGCGCTACAGCGTGGACGCCACCGCGTGGGAGTTGCATGTGCCGGCTGATCAGGCCCCGCCGCGCATGACGTATGGCTCGTGCAATGGCTTTTCCAGCCCGGGTCTGATGAAAGGCGTGATAGACAAGAACGCCTTGTGGACACGGATGCTGAACCTGCACACCGGCCGCGAGCGCATCAATGGCCGCAGTTTTGGCCCCTACCATGTGCTGCTGCTAGGCGGTGACCAGGTCTATTCCGATGCGCTATGGCAAGACCCGAGCTGCCCGGACATCGTGGCCTGGAGCCACTTGAGCAGGGACAAACGCCGCAAAGCCGCCTGGACGCCCGCGCTGCAAACGCAGGTCAGCGTTTTTTTTGAAGGCCTGTACCTGACCCGCTGGGCCCAGCCCGAAGTGGCCAGCGCCCTGGCCAGCCTGCCCAGCGTGATGATGTGGGACGACCACGATATTTTTGACGGTTGGGGGTCTTACCTGGCCGAAGACCATGACTGCCCCGTCTACCAGGGTGTGTTTGCCATTGCCAAAAAATACTTTGCGCTGTTCCAACGGCACAGCCTGGTCGGCCAGCCGCCGCCGTGCACGCTGCCAGGGCAGGGCGCGTTCAGTGCGGGCTACCGGGTGGGCAATGTGGGGGTGCTGGCGCTCGACATGCGCTGTGAACGAGCGCCCGAGCGACAGCGCGGCGGCAACCTGCAAAGCGCCCAGGTCATGAGCGAGGCCAGCTGGAACGCGGTCTACCAGTGGCTGGATGCGCAGGTCGGCATGAAGCACCTGCTGCTGATGAGCAGCATTCCGGTGGTGCACCCCAGCTTTGAGCTGCTGGAGAAAATGCTGGGCATCTTGCCCGGCCAGCAAGCGCTGGAAGACGACCTGCGGGACCACTGGACCTGTGCCGCCCACCGCGCCGAGCGGCTGCGGCTGATTCACCGCTTGTTCCAGTTCAGCCAGGGCACTGGTTGCCGCGTCAGCCTGGTCAGTGGCGACGTGCATGTGGCCGCCGTGGGCGTGCTCGAATCCCGGCGTGACAGCACGGACAACAACGCGCAGGTCATCAACCAGCTCACCAGCAGCGGCATCGTTCACCCGCCGCCGCCCGCTATGGCGCGCTATTTTCTTGAAAAAGCCTGCTTGCAGGTCGAAACCGTGGACCGCGGTATCACCGCCGCGATGTACGAGTTTCCGACCACGTCCCGCCGCCTCATCGGGGCGCGCAACTTCATGACCATCGAGCCGGACGACGCGGACCACCCGACGCAGCGGCTTTGGATCAATTGGTGGGTGGAAAACGAGGCCGAGCCCAGCAGCAAGGTGATTCACCCCGTGGGCTGACACACCGCCTGCCAAAACCCTGAAATTTTGAAAAGGGGGCTGGGCACCACAGACGACTGGGTCATTTGTCTGTAGACTGTAATAAAGTACAGTACTGATGAATTATCCAGTTGCCATGTCCGTCCCTTTTGACTTCCCTTCGCCGCTTCTTCGCCGCACTGCCGCGCTGGACATCGCCAGCGTCTGGCGCGCCAGCGAGCTCAGCGGTGAAAGCCTGCACACCCTGGACACCGGCTACCCCGCACTGAACCGTGAGCTGCCTGGTGGCGGCTGGCCGCAAGGCGCGATGGTCGAGGTGTTGCAGCCGCAGGCCGGTCAGCACGAATGGGGTTTGCTGGCGCCCGTGCTGGCCAGCTTGCAGGCTGGGGGCAGCCCGGCGCGGGGCGCCAGAGCCTGGTTGGCGCTAGTGGGCGCGCCTTCTTCACCCTTTGGCCCGGCACTGCGCGCACGCCATATCAGCATGCAGCGCCTGCTGTGCATTGCCCCGCAGCCTGAGTTGGGTATTGCCCCGGCGCTGCTGTGGGCCACGCGTGAAGCGCTGCAGTGCGCCGACGTGGCGGCTGTGCTGGCCTGGCTGCCCGAGGCGCGCAGTGCGCATTTGCGCCGCCTGCAAATTGCCGCGCACACCCACAACAAGCTGCTGTTTGTCTTCAGGCCGCTGCGGGCGCAGCATGAGTCGTCGCCCGCGCCGCTGCGGCTGCTGCTACAAGGCCATATTGGCGCGAGCGCCAGCGGGGGCGGTGCTAATGTGCAGGTGCATGTGCTCAAACGCCGTGGTCCCCTGCTGGCCACACCGGTGTCGCTGGACACCCGGCTGGAGCGCTTGTCGGCGCTGCTGGCGGCCAGCCGTGAGGGCGTGCGTCAGCGTCGGCAAAGCCTGGGCGTGCCTGCGCTCCCCGTCGCAGCGCCCGCTCTGTTCGCGCCGCTTGTGTCCAACCCACTTCGCACCAATGCCCATGCGCTGGATCGCACTGCAAGCGCGCACGCTTGAGGGCCATGCGATGCTGGGGCCATCGGAGGTCGCCAGCATGGCTGTGCACCACATCGCCAGCCTGGCATTGGCCTTCACCCCCCGCGTGGCGGTGGTGGACGAGGCGGTAGTGATGGATGTCACCGCCAGTTTGCGGCTGTTTGGGGGCCTGCGCCGCTTGCAGCAGCTGCTGTTGGCGCGCCTGAACGAGTTTTTGGTGTCAAATCAGTGCCTGGTCCAGGTAAATCATGCCTGTGGCGCTACATCTTTAATAGCAATTGGCAAGCTGCGCGAGCCCGCCATTCAGCGCGCCGGGGAGCTGCCCATGCACACGCTGAGCGCTGCGCGCCTGCACCTGGGCGTGCTGGAGCGCACCGGCTGCCGCACCTGGGACGACCTGCTGGCGCTGCCGCGCGACGGCGTGGCGCGGCGCTTTGGGGCCGGTTTGCTGGCCGCGCTGGACTGCGCGCGCGGTGCTGTGCCCGACCGTTATGACTGGCTGGTGCTGCCCGAGCAGTTCGAGGAAAAGCACGAACTCGACGCGCTCGTCACCCACGGCCCGGCGCTCATGGCCGGCGTTGAGCGGCTGCTGGTGGGCCTGCAGGCATGGCTGCTGGGACGCCAGCGCGGGCTGTGCGCGCTCAACATCATCTGGCACCTCGACAAGCGGCGCGACGTGCCACCCACCGACAGCCTGGTGGTGCGCACCGACCAACCCGCGCAGGATTTGCGCCACATCAAAGGTCTGATTGCGGAACACCTCGCCCAGCAAAAGCTGGCCGCGCCGGTGCATTCGCTGACGCTGCAGTCGCTGGTGACCGAACCGCTGGTAGACGCCGCCGCCGCCACCGCGCCCTTGCTGATCGAAGACCGCCAGCACGGCGGCAGCGCGCTGGAACTGGTGGAGCGGCTGAGCGCGCGCCTGGGCCCCGACAAGGTTTGCGTCTGGCAGCCCAGCGCCGACCACCGGCCCGAAGCCATGCAGCAGTGGCTGCCGGCTAAAAATGGGCTTAACGGTATTAATGCTATTAAATTCATAGCTTCACAGGCAGTAAATACCTGGGCTAGCGGCATAAAAAGCATCAAAAACAAGCCCTTCAGCCCTGCCAGCCCGAAAAATGCGCTTCAAGACGCCAGAACTGACGCCCTTTACCCCAGCTGGCTGCTGCCCCAGCCTATGGCGCTGCGCAGCGTGGGCAACAGCCCGGTCTACCAGGGCCGTTTGCAGCGCCTGGCCGGGCCGCAGCGCATGGAGTCGTGCGGATGGTGGATGGCCAGCGACGCTGCGCCCCACTTGCCCGGCCAGCCTCCTCAACGCGCACGACCCCCGGCGATTCGCGACTACTTCATCTACCGCAGCGAGCAGGGCGCGCTGCTGTGGATTTACAGCGAGCGCCTGGCCGCCGATGACGCCGCTGCCTGCGCATCGCTGCAGCGCGCGTGGTTTTTGCACGGCTTTTTTGCTTGAACGTGGGTCATGGTCATGGCCGCACACGTTTTAGCCACCTTGCCTGTTCTGCCTGACTACGCCGAGCTGCACGCGCTCAGCAATTTCAGCTTTCAGCGTGGGGCGTCACACGCGCATGAGCTGGTCGAGCGCGCGGCCCAGCTGGGTTACCGCGCGATTGCCATCACCGACGAGTGTTCGGTGTCTGGCGTGGTGCGCGCCCATGTGGCCGCCAAAGCCGTGGGCCTGCAACTGCTCCCGGGGGCCGAGTTCTATGTGAACGCAGCGGCACCGGGGGCTGATTTTTGCCTGGTGGTGCTGCCGCACAACGCCCAGGGCTGGGGTAATTTGTGCGAGTTCATCACTGCCGCGCGCGCCGCCGGCGACGTGCTGGAAAAAGGAAGCTACCGCGTGGCCTGGCATGAATCGGACTTTGCCAGGTTGCGCCACTGCGAGCTGCTGGTGTGCCCGCTGCCCGGTGCTATCGATATGAAAGCACTCCAGGCAGTCGTTACCTGGGCTAGGGCCATTTTTGGTAATAATTCATGGCTGGTGGTCGAGTTGTTGCAGGGCCTGGACGACGCGCTGCGCCTGCATCAGCTGCAGCAGGTGGGCGCTGCTTGCGACATGGCGCTGGTGGCCGCTGGCAGTGTGCTGATGCATGTGCGCTCCCGCAAGCCGCTGCACGATGTGCTGACTGCCATTGGCATGAACTGCACCGTGCATGAATGCGGCTTTGCGCTGCAGGCCAACGCCGAAGCGCACCTGCGGCCCCGCATGCGGCTGGCCAGCATTTACCCGCCCGAGCTGCTGGCGGCCACGCTCACGGTGGCCGCGCGCTGCCGCTTTAACCTCGATGAGATTCGCGACCTGTACCGCTACCCGCTGGGCGAACTGGCTGCCACGGCGGAAACGCCCGGCCAGTGCCTTCGGCGGCTGACAGCCGAGGGCGCGGCCCGGCGCTACCCCAGCGGCGTGCCCGACAAAATCCGCACCCAGCTGGCGCATGAGCTGGATTTGATCGTCGAGCTGAAGTACGAGATGTACTTCATCACCGTCTACGACATCGTGCGCTTTGCCAACGAGCAAAAAATTCTGTGCCAGGGACGCGGCTCGGCGGCCAATTCGGCCGTGTGTTTTTGCCTGGGCGTCACCGCCGTAGACCCCGAAGAAAGCGAGCTGCTGTTCGAGCGTTTCATCAGCCGGGAGCGCAGCGAGCCGCCCGACATTGACGTGGACTTCGAGCACCAGCGGCGCGAGGAGGTCATTCAGTACATCTATGAAACATACGGCCACGACCGCGCCGCCATTGCCGCCACCGTCATCAGCTACCGCACCCGCAGCGCCGTGCGCGACGTGGGCAAGGCCCTGGGCATTGAGGCGGCGCTGGTCGAGCAGCTGGCCACCGACCATTTCTGGTTTGACGGCAGCGGCGTGCTGCGGCAAAAGCTGGCGGAAGCGGGCTTGCAAGACCAGCCTGGGCCCGTGCTGCAATGGCTGGAAATCACACAACTGCTGCTGGCGTATTACGCCAACCCGGCCGATGAACTGGCGGATGCCGACGAGCACAGTCGCCGCCGCAAAGACCGGCCTGCCTTTCCGCGCCATTTGAGCCAGCACGTGGGTGGCTTTGTGCTCACGCAGGGCAAGCTCACGCGGCTGGTGCCGATTCAGCCCGCCAGCATGGAACACCGCCGCATCATCCAGTGGGACAAGGACGATCTCGACGCCATGGGCCTGCTCAAGGTCGATGTGCTGGCGCTGGGCATGCTGTCGGCGATTCGGCGCGGCATGGAACTGGTCAACCAGTGGCGACGCAGCCAGGCCACCCTGTTCCCGCCGATCGAGCTGCACACCATTCCTAAAGAGGACGCGCAAACCTTCGACATGATTTGCGAAGCCGACACGGTGGGCGTGTTCCAGATCGAAAGCCGGGCGCAAATGTCCATGCTGCCGCGCCTGCAACCGCGCTGTTATTACGACTTGGTGGTGGAAGTGGCCATCGTGCGGCCCGGGCCGATTCAGGGCGGCATGGTGCACCCGTATTTGAAAAACCGCGAGATTGTGCGCGGCGGCGGGCAGATCACGCTGGAGCATCCGGACCTGAACGCCGCGCTGGGCCGCACCCTGGGCGTGCCGATTTTTCAGGAGCAGGTGATGCAGATCGCCATGATTGCGGCCAGCTTCACCGCGGGCGAGGCTGATGACTTGCGCCGCTCCATGGCGGCCTGGAAGCGCAAGGGCGGGGTCGAGCGATTTCACGACCGGCTGGTGCAGGCCATGGTCAAAAACGGCTACAACGCCGAATTTTCAGAGCGCATTTTCAGCCAGATTCGCGGCTTTGGTGAATACGGCTTTCCGGAAAGCCATGCCGCCAGTTTTGCCAAGCTGGTGTATGTGAGCTGCTGGCTCAAATGCCACGAACCCGCGTGCTTCATGGCGGCGCTCATCAACTCGCAGCCGATGGGGTTTTACACCCCGTCGCAGCTGGTGCAAGACGCCCAGCGCCACGGCATCGAGGTGCGGGCAGTGGACGTGACCTGCAGCGCTTGGGACTGTACGCTGGAGGTGGCCGCCGCCGCGCAGGACACGCGCCAGTTTCCCGGCATTCGCGCGGGGCAGCCCGCCATTCGTCTGGGGTTGCGCTTGGTGTCTGGCTTGTCTGAAAGCACGGTGAACCGCATTCTTGAAGCCCGCGAGCAGGCTACTTTCAGCAATGCGCAAGACCTGGCCCTGCGCGCGCAACTGGGCACGCTGGACATCAACGCGCTGGCTGCCGCCGACGCGCTGGCCCCGCTGGCGGGCCACCGCCGCCAGCAGGTGTGGGAGGCCGCTGCTGTCCACAACGCGCCGCAATTGATGAAAAACGTGCCCACGCATGAAGCGCCGCTGCAGCTGGCCGACACGCCCGAAGGCGAAAACATCCTGTTCGACTACCGCGCCACCGGCTTGACGCTGCGCCGCCACCCACTGGCGCTGCTGCGGCCCCGGCTGGCGGCGCGCGGCCTGCTCACCGCGCAAGATCTGAACGCACTGCCCGATGGCGAGGATGTCTCCGCCTGCGGCATCGTCACGCTGCGCCAGCAACCGGGCACCGCCAAGGGCGTGGTCTTCATCACGCTGGAAGACGAAACCGGCACGCTCAACGTGATTGTGTGGAAGTCACTGCGCGAGAGCCTGCGCGCCGAGGTGCTGCACGCCCGGCTGCTGGCGGTGCACGGCGTGTGGCAGCGCAGCGAAGAAAGCAACAGCCAGCCCGGTTACGGCGCGGTGCGCAACCTGGTCGCGCGGCGGCTGGAAGACCTGACGCCGCTGCTGGGGCGGCTGGGCACGGCGAGCCGGGACTTTCACTGACAGTCTGACCAGGCCCAATCCACCGCGCTGACTGCGCTCACCGCGTTATCGCGCCATTGGGTCATCGGGTCAACCCGAACGCGGGATTTTCCCGATGACAGGGCGGGTGTGGTGTTGGAACAATGAGTAGGCTAAAAAAGCACGACCGTTCGTGTTTTTGAAGTGGCTGCCGGTTGCCGATGTTGTCGGGTCCGTTGGCATTTGCGCGTATTTCCACAAGACAACTTACAAAAAACCGGAGACAAACATGACAACGACTCACTGGCTTTCAAAGTTCAAACGACTTGTACACACTGCGCGCCGAGCGGTGTGCACATCCACCTGCATTGCCGTGTTGATGGCACCGATCACGGTGCTGTTCAGCGGCGCGGCACACGCCTGGGGCAACCCGGCCGAAACGCGCTACCCCATCGTGCTGGTACACGGCCTGTTTGGCTTTGACAAACTGTACGGCGTGGACTATTTCTACGGCATTCCCAGCGCGCTGAACCGCGACGGTGCCCGTGTGTTTGTAGCCCAAGTGTCGGCGGCCAACAGCAACGACGTGCGCGGCGAGCAACTGTTGGCGCAGGTCAAAACCATTTTGGCGGTGACAGGCGCTGGCAAGGTCAACCTGATTGGCCACTCGCAGGGCGGCCCGACCGCACGCTATGTGGCCGGGGTAGCGCCGCAGCTGGTGGCGTCCATCACGTCAGTGGGCGGGGTCAACCAGGGCTCACGCGTGGCCGACATCTTGCGCGGGGTGATACCCGACAACCAACCGTCCAACGGCGTGTTCAACGCGGTGGGCGGTGCGTTTGTGTCGCTGATCAATCTGGCCACCGGGGGCACCGGACTGCCGCAAAACGCCACTGCGGCGTTGAATTCGCTGACCACTGCGGGCTCGCAAGACTTCAACCGCCGCTTTCCGCAAGGCTTGACCACCGGCTGTGGCAACGGCCCCGAGCTGGTCAATGGCGTGCGCTATTTCTCTTGGACGGGTATTCAGCCACAGACGAATTTTCTGGACATTTCAGACGGTGCGCTGGGCTTGCTGAGCCTGGCTTTCAACGAGCCTAACGACGGGCTGGTGTCCGCTTGTGCAAGCCGCCTGGGAACCCGGCTGGGTGACTACCGCCAGAACCATCTGGACGAGGTCAACCAGGTTGCTGGTTTTCGCGACTTGTTCTCGGCAGACCCCGTCGCGCTGTATCGCCAGCAGGCAGCGCGGCTGAAACAAATCGGTTTGTAGCGCGCCGTGTCACAAACGCCAGCGTCGGACAAACGCCGCTTCTTTGCGGCTGCGATCGTGGCGGCCGTGGCGGTTTTGGCCGTAGTGGGCGTCTGGTGGCTAGCCGGGCCAGCGACGCCGCCGGGCACCGGGTCACCAAGTCGTGAAGCCCGTGTCGTTGCCCAGGGGTTGCTGCCAGCGCAGGCGCCCGGCGCTGGGTTTCCCTTAGCCAGTGAGTTGGCGACGGGCGAGCGCGCACCCGTGATTGACAGCTTTTTGACCGATCGGCTGCAGCAAACCTTTGAAGACATGCTGCTCGAAGCCACGGGGGACGGCGAGGCGCAGGACGCAGCCGCGCTCAAACAGCGTCTGCTGCGGCTGACACCGCGGTATTTTTCAGCCGAATTGCAGGCTCGCGCCGTGGCCATGCTGGAGCGGTATGTGGACTACCGGCAAGCCCTTGGCCAGCTGGCGGCTCCGACAGACCCGGGCGACCCGGCCGCCATGCGCATCGCCCTGCAAGCCCGTCAGCGGGTGCGTCAGCAGCATTTCACACCCGAAGAATACGACGCGTTGTTTGGCTCAGACGAGCGGCTGGACCAGTTCACGCTGGCCCGGCTGGATGTTGAGCGGCAAACCGGCTTGAGTGACGCCCAGAAACGCGCCGCCTTGCAAACAGCTGAACTCGCTTTGAGCCCGGAACAACGCACGCAGCGCGCCGATGCCGTCGCCTACGCAGGGGTGCAGTCGCAAACCGCCGCGTTTGACAGCGCCAACGTCAGCCCCCAGAAGCGGTTTTCCCAGCGCAGCGCGCAGTATGGCAATGAGGCCGCCACGCGGCTGTCGCAGCTCGACACCGATGACCGCCAGTGGCAAAGCGGCCTGGACCAGTATGCGCAAACCCGCACAGCCCTGGGCACTGGCACCCCGACCAACGAACAAACCCAGGCGCTGACCCAGTTGCGCCAAAAACTCTTCACGCCCGAGCAGCAACTGCGGGTGGAGCCAGCGATGCAGTTAAGGGCGCTGAATCAGCATTGACGCATCACGATTCAGGGCGTGCCGTCATGCGCAGCCTGGCGGCTTGAATACCCGCTCGTTAGACGCCGGGAACCGCGCCAGTTTGCCGGCGGGCCGCCGTGGCCTGGCCACCAACTCACCGCCGCAGTTGGGGCAGGTGCCCTGCAGTTGGTTGTCAGCGCAGGTGCTGCAAAACGTGCATTCAAAGCTGCAGATGCGTGCGTCAAGGGAGTCGCTGGGCAGGTCGGTGTTGCAGCATTCGCAGTTGGGGCGGAGTTGGAGCATTGGCGGGATATCCCCTGCTAAATTTTAAGCAAAATATGCCGGTAGTCCAGGCGTTTACTGCCTGCGAAGCTATCGATAAATGAGCGTTTGATGGCCGCTGGTCACAGGTCAAACATCCGCTGCGCCAGCCACCAGCTGGCCAGGGCCGCTACCAACAGCGAGCCGCCAGTGAGCACACCGACTCGGTAGAAGCGCGTTTTTCGCAACGCAAACGCCACCGGCAAAAACACCGCCACGATGCACAGCTGGCCGACTTCCACACCCGCATTGAAGCCCACCAGTGCCAGCGCCAGCGCTTCTTGCGGCAGGCCCAGGTCGGCCAGCACCGAGGCAAAGCCGAAGCCATGAATCAGCCCGAACACAAACGCCATGAGCCAGCGTTTGCCCTCAATGGTGCCGCGCAGGTTGTTCAGCGCGGCTAGCACCACCGACGCGGCAATCACCGATTCAACCAGTCGCGACGGCAGGCTGACCACGCCTGTGGCCGCCAGGCTCAGGGTGATGGAATGCGCCAGCGTGAAGGCGGTCACCACCTTCAGCACCTCCTTGAAACTGCCGCCCAGCGTGGGCGCCGGTTCCCACTGCTGGTTGCGGCGCAGCAGCACGGCAGGCAGCAGCAGCGAAAGCAAAAACAGGATGTGGTCGTAGCCGATCCAGATGTGCCAGACGCCATCGACCAGGTACTGCTTGAAGGTTTGCCAGCGGCCAGCGGCCTTGAGTGTCAGGGTTTGCGTGGCCGACTCGGTGCCAAACACCAGCGCCTGCGGTGCCTCGCTGCCGGGGCCAATCCACTGCACCAGAGAGCGGTGGGACGGGTCCACGTCAAACAGCATGGAATACGTTGCGGTCAGCACGCTGTTGTCGGCGTCCAGCAGGGGGCACCGGGCGGTGAGCTGCAGCACGGCGTAGTTGCCGTCGCTGTGGGTGTCCAGCATCATCGGCCCGCTGCTTTGAAGCGGGCAGGCCTGGCCGCTGGCAGCAAACGCCAGGCGGCTCGTAGCCAGGCGGGTGATGTCGGCCTCTCGCGGGCGCACTTCGCCCCAGGTAAGTTCGCCATTGCCGTCGCGGTCCAGCGTCAGCACGTAGTCCAGGTCGCGCAGGGCGATGTCCCAGCGGATGGCCAGGTCGGCCTGGCCGGCGGTGGCGCGCACCGTGAGGTAGCTGTCGCTGGGCTTGTGCGCCCAGGCGGCGTTCGTAAAACCCAGAGCCCAGAGCGCGCAGACACACATCAAATAAACGCGCTTCATCGCACCCCCCCGGCGGCCAGCTGTGTGGCCAGGGCTTGCATGGGCGGGTCCTGGTAGCCGCTGGAGGCCATCCAGTCGAGTGCGGGTTGCGCGGCCTTGGGCTGGCGGGCACCCAGGGCGGCACGCAGCAAAATTTCAGCGTCGCGGGGTTCTTTTTGCACCGC
>JANLUZ010000032.1:0-16124 GCA_031363755.1 Polaromonas sp. | reverse complement strand
CGGTGGCCGAATAGAACCCGGCCATTACGGGCAGCGCGGGCAGATTCAGGTCAGCGGCGACAGGCTGAATGTTCAGCAACAGCGACGAGGTCCGCAGTACCGGGCCCGTCGGCGTGGGGTTCTGCGAAGCGGTTGCGGCGCCCGGTGGCAACAACTGAACGGCGCAAGCGGTGTGAGAAGCAGAAAACATCATTTTGAGCGTAGCAGATCAAGGGAAGTATTAAATAAGCTGCTGGCTTGGCCATCTGAGCGTGGCGGGCTACCCTGCAACATTGACCGTTGACGGCGGTTCAGGGTAGCGGCGTAAGCTGGGAAACGATGGCACCGGCCCGCTGGCGAATGCCCATGAGTTGCGCCAGCGCTGCGCGGTACTGCGGCTGGCCGACCTGGTTGGTGTCGTGGTGGGAACCCCCTTCCACCAGCACAAACTGCTTGGGCTCGGCGGCTGCGTCATAGAGCTTTTTGCCCAGTTCGGTGGGGATCACCTGGTCATCAGTGCCGTGTACCACCAGCAGTGGCGAGCCGATGTGCGCGACCTTTTCTACCGCCGCGAGGCGCTGGGTGATCAGCAGCGACCACGGCATCCAACCCCAGCGCGTGCTGCCCACGACATCGGCAATCGAGGTGAATGTGCTCTCGACAATCGTGCCGCTTTCGTCATTGACCTCAGTGGCCAAATTAATGGCGATGGGCCCACCCAGTGAATGGCCAAAAATATAGCGCGGGCGGTTTGGATACCTTTGAGCCAGCCAGTCCCAGGCTGCGTGTGCATCCTCATAGGCGGTGGACTCTGACGGCAGGGCCGCTGTGCTTTTACCAAAACCCCGGTAGTCAATGGCCAACACGGAAAAGCCCATTTCCTGCAGGCGCCGGACGCGGGGTGCCGAGCCGGTGACGTTAAAGCGTGCGCCATGCAGGTACAGCAAAACGGGCTGTTTGTCGTCGGCGGTGGCGGCGTCGGCCTCCAGCCACAGCCCGTGCAGCCGGGAACTTCCCTTGCTGTCGTGACCCTCGGCATCGTTGATATCGTCAGCGTTGGCTCTGCTGTCGGCGCCGCTTGAGAATTCCAGGTTGGCAAGTCGGTCAACCAGGCTTTCCTTTTTGGGCTTGAAGTTGATCCAGACATCGGTCATGCCAACCGCAGCGGCAGCGCCGCCGCCCCAGGTGCGATCACTGGGCTGAAAAATCCAGCCGCGTTGCTTTTCGTCCAGCGCAGTACACCCCACCAGCAATGCCGCAGACATCACCACGGCCGCCAACCATTCAAATAGCGTGCGTTTTTTCATCTCATGCATGCTGTTGCCAACGCTGGCAAAGTGCAGGGCGTTGACAGTGAAATGCCAGCTTTGCCGACTAGGCCATCAACCCACCTGCACAGGTTCGATGGCATGCGGCAGCGCGTGCGGCAGCAATAACGCGCAGATCAGCGCCTGAGAACTCGCACCACTAACGCAATCCGCTTTTGTATTTTTTCATCATCTGAACCCGCAATTGGTCTTCGGTGAGGCTGGTGTCGGTTGAGGCTGTGGGCGCGGATGCGGGTCTTACGCCAGCGCCTGGCTCTGTGGACGGTGTCGCTGGAACTCGCGTGGTTTGTAATGAAGCGCGTGGGCCGAACATACGTGCGTCAAGCAGATTCGCATATCCTCTTAGGTTCTCGTTCTGGCTCGTCTTCGCTTGTTGAAGTACGCGATACGCGTAGTCACGGTTGTGTAAGAAATCCGCTACGTTGAGCGACAGGCCGAACTCGCGGCGCATGGGCGTGACAATGCGAACGACATAGTTCATGGTGTCGGTGTCCGAGAAATCGGACATGCCAGAATGATTGCCACTCATGATGTTCCCCGTTTCCAAAACCGCTCAATGCGTCTGCAACATCTCGCCATGTTGCGACACGTCCAGACCGATCAGCTCAGACTCTGCATCTACCCGCAAGCCGGTCAAGAGCTTCACAACAATCAAAATTACCCCGGTGGCTGCACCCGCGTAGACCATCACCGTCATGGCGCCCAAAAGGTTGGTCCACACGGTAGCGGTGACTGGCGCTATTTCCGACAGTGCAAATACGGGGGTTAAAAGCGTCCCCACCAGGCCACCCACGCCGTGCAGCGCAAACACGTCCAGTGTGTCGTCAATGCGGGTGACTGATTTGAAGAGTGTGACCGCCACAAAGCAGATTAAACCCGACGCAGCACCGATGGCTGCGCCGCCAAGAATGCCTACAAATCCAGAGGCGGGTGTCACAGCGATCAGCCCGGCAACAGCACCGGTGGCCATGCCCAGCACGCTTACCTGACCGCGTTTGACATACTCACACAGCCCCCAGCAAAGCGACCCTACACCGGCAGCCACTTGTGTGGCCAGCACGGCACCGACTGCGCGGGAACTGGCTTCAAAAGCTGAACCTGCATTGAAACCAAACCAGCCGGCCCACAACAAACCGGCGCCCATGACAGTGACCAACAAATTGTGCGGCACCATGGGCTCAGTACGAAAGCCCTTGCGAGGCCCCACCACCACCGCTGCCACCAACCCAGATGCACCGGCTGCAATGTGAACCACGGTGCCGCCGGCAAAGTCCATGTGGCCCATGGTGGCGAGCCAGCCAGTGGGCTGCCAGATCCAGTGGGCAATCGGTGCGTAGACCAGGGCGGTCCACAGCGCAGCGAACACGATGGTGGCTGCCAGCTTCATGCGTTCTACTGTGGCCCCAACGATCACGGCGAAGGCGATGATGGCAAATGCCATCTGGAACAAAAAGAAAGCTGATTCAGGAACAGTGGGGGCCGATGGATGAGCTCCGACTTTGGCGCCTACCAAGCCAGCGCCCATGAGCCGCTCCCAACCGCCCAGCCAGCCGTTACCGGGCGTGAACGCCAATGTGTAGCCAACGAGCGTCCAGACGATCGTGACGACTGTGGCTGCCGCAAAAATGTGGGCTGCCACCGAAAGGGCATTTTTAGCGCGCAGCATGCCGCTGTAGAAAAGTATCAAACCGGGAATGGTCATCAGCAGCACAAGAACCGTCGAAATCAACAGCCAGGCAATGTCGCCTCCGTTGAAAACCGGCGCCACGGCAGCGTGAGGAGTGCCGCTTTGCGCCGCAGCAGTCATTGCAAATGCAAACACTGCCATCCCCGCTGCGGCTTTGCTGGTTCCCCAAAAGGTGGTGCGATGCGTCATGGGCGATGGTCCTTTGTAGGTGATACGTGCGGCGTCGTTTGTGGCCGACGGGCGCCTGTTGTTGAAGCAATCCTCATGCCTGCGGCATGGAATCGGCGTTTTTAGGCTGCGCCCTTGCCACCGATGTCTTCAGTGTTGCACGAGGTTAGACATCTCACAACCCGTAACGAATTTTGCCGGGTAATGTGTGAAGGAGTTGCGAGTTCAGCGCGCAGTCGTTGCTTTTTGGCGAATCTAGCGGCGTGCTCTCTATTCGAGTGATGACTTGCGCCGGCGAGCGTCAAACCTCAACGCCCGCGCAAAAACAGCGCGTCCAGCTCTTTGATGCTAACCTGCCGCCAGGTAGGGCGGCCGTGGTTGCACTGGTCGGAGCGGTCGGTGGCTTCCATCTGCCGCAGCAGGGCGTTCATCTCTTCCACGGTCAGTTTGCGGTTGGCGCGCACCGCGCCGTGGCAGGCCATGGTACCCAGCAGTTCGTTGTGTGCTCGCTCGATCACGGTGCTGGCGTCGTGTTGCGCCAGCTCGGCCAGCACGCTGCGCGCCAAGGCCACTGCGTCGCCATTGAACAGGCTGGTCGGCACGGCGCGCACCGCCAGCGTGCGGGCTGAAAACGGTGTGATCTCCAGGCCCAGCGTGGCCAGCACGTCAACGCTGGCTTCGGCGGTGGCAACTTCCTGAGGGCTGGCGGCGAAGGTGGCGGGGATCAGCAGAGGCTGGCTGCTAATTTGTGCCACGCCGCCCGGACCCTGCGCCAGCTGTTGCTTCAGCCGCTCGTACACGATGCGTTCGTGCGCGGCGTGCATATCCACAATCACCAGGCCCTGGGCGTTTTCGGCCAGCACATAGATGCCCTGCAGCTGGGCGATAGCGCGGCCCAGTGGCCAATTCCCTGGGGGCAGGTCGATTGACGATGTGGTGTTGTCGGCGGTGGCCGGGGCGGGCCACATGGCTTCAAAATCACCCACGCCGGGCCGCACAGCGCTGTACGGCGTTGACTGGTATGCTCCTGATTTAATAGCTGTATCGGCAATAAATACCTGGGCTAGAGGCCGATTTGGCTGAAAAAACGTGCTCTGAATGCCGCTGAGAGGGGCCAGCGGCGGGTTGTGGGGCGATTCCCGGGCTGAAAGTGCTTCAGGCCAGGTGGGCAGCAGCGCCGAGCGCGGGGCGGCCAGTGCGTCTTGGGTGCCGTGGCGCACGGCCTGGTGCACCTCGCGGCTGTCCCTGAAGCGCACCTCAATTTTGGTCGGGTGCACATTCACATCCACCCGCGCCGGGTCCATGTCCACGTACAGCGCGTACACCGGCTGTCGGTGGCCGTGCAGCACGTCTTCATAGGCGCTGCGCGCCGCGTGGGCGAGGACCTTGTCCCGCACAAAGCGGCCGTTGACGTAGGCAAACTGCTGGTCAGCCCGCGACCGGGCGGCGTCTGGGATGCCCGCGCGGCCCCACACCCGCACCGCGGGCGAGCCGTCCAGCTGCGTGGCGCTGCTCTGGTAACTGACGGCCACCGATTGCGCCACGAAGTCGTTGCCCAACACATCGGCCAGCCGCTGGGTGTGGGCGTCAAAACCATCGCTGCCCGGCGTAACCACGCAGGCGCGCCACTGCTCGACGAGCTTGCCCTCGTGCCAGATGGCAAAGCCCACGTCGGGCCGCACCAGCGCGTGGCGGCGCACCGCCTCAATGCAGTGCGCCAGCTCGGTGGCATCGGTTTTCAAGAATTTGCGCCGGGCCGGTGTGGCGTAAAACAGCTCGCGCACGCCCACGCTGGTGCCGTGCAGGCGGGCAGCAGGTTGCAGCTCACCGGTGCGGCCGTCAAGCTGCCAGGCATGCTCGGCGCCCGCTGTGCGAGACAGCACGCTCATGTCGGCAATGGCGTTGATGGCGGCCAGCGCCTCGCCCCTGAAGCCCATGGTGCTGACCGATTCCAAATCTCGCAGCGAGGCGATCTTGCTGGTGGCGTGGCGGCGCAGGGCAGTAGGAAGTTCGCCCTGCGGGATGCCGTGGCCGTCGTCTTCCACCAAAATCAGCCGCACGCCGCCGGCCAGCAGCCGCACGCTGACCTGGCTGGCTCCGGCGTCCAGGGCGTTGTCTACCAGCTCCCGCACCACCGAGGCAGGCCGCTCCACCACCTCACCGGCAGCGATCTGGCTGATCAGCTCGTCAGGCAGGTCGAGAATCGGACGTCGTTGGTGTGGCGGTGTCGTTGGGTCTGGCGTCATGTGCCTTGATTTTAGGCGTTCGACCTTTTTAGATGCGGGCAGGGGATGTCAAAATCCCGGGATGGAAATAGCCGCCGTCTTCATGGGTCTGATTGACTTCATCCTTCACATCGACAAGTACCTGGAAATGTTTGTGGCTAGCTATGGCGCGTGGGTGTATGCGCTGCTGTTCTTGATCATTTTTGTCGAAACCGGCGTGGTCGTCATGCCGTTTTTGCCGGGGGACTCGTTGCTGTTTGTGGTCGGGGCCATGTGCGGTGTGGGGCTGATGAGCCTGCCACTGGCCTTGGGTGTGCTGTGGGTGGCGGCGGTGCTGGGCGACCAGTGCAACTACTCGGTGGGGCGGTATTTAGGCCACAAGGTGTTTCAGTGGGAAGACTCGCGGTTTTTCAACAAAAAGTCGTTTGAACAGGCACATGCGTTTTATGAGAAATACGGCGGCATCACTATCATCGCCGCGCGCTTCATGCCGTTTTTGCGCACCTTTGTGCCGTTTGTGGCGGGTGTCTCCGAGATGTCGCGCGGCAAGTTCAGCGCCTTTAATTTAATCGGTGCTGCGCTGTGGGTAGGCGGCATCACGGGTGTGGGCTACTTTTTCGGCAATGTGCCGTGGGTCAAGGTCAACCTGGACAAAATCATCTGGGCCATGATTGTGGTGCCCGGCCTGTTGGTGATTGCTGGCGCGCTAAGGGCGCGTTTCAGGGCAAAAGCGCTGCTTTGACCTTTGTTTGGCACGTGTACGGCGGGGCAGGGCAAGACCGCAGTTCCGCGCCCCTTGGCCAACTGCCACAAGTGGCACCGCCAGAACGAAAAAAGCGGCTCATGAATGTCAGGAGCCGCTTTTTTATTTGTGCGCTGCCCACTGCAGCCTCAACGCCGGAGGTCAGCTTACTTCTTTTTTCCGACCTCATTGCCGATCAAAGCACCAGCAGCAGCGCCGCCCACGGTGCCCAATGTGCTGCCAAACACGGCGTTGCCGACAACGCCGCCAGCCACGGCGCCTACACCCGTTCCAATTTGGGCATTGGTTGGATTCGTGCTGCAGCCGGCCAAAGACACAAGTGCTGCGGCGGTGATGGAGAGCAAAATTTTCGAGTTCATGGGGAGACCTTTTTGAGTGTGAATAGGGAAACAGCCAGTTGGTGAATGCATACAAGCTAGGTGGCGTTTTCGGTAACCCGACCAGCTGTCACTACAACACTAATGTACGCGAGCCATTGGCTTGGCGGTGTAGGCCTGTGCCGTCTGTAGGTGAAGGCAAGGGGAAGGCGAAGGCTGGCTGAGTCTCCGAATGGCGGCGTGTCACCTGATTTTTCTTCATTGGACCGCCCGCTTCGCGCATTCGGCTGCGCTTTGACGAGGCGGCTTGGCGTGCTTGATGGCTTGGTGCTGGTAAGCCTGCGAGAAGCCTTTGACATCTCCAAGCGGCTCACTACGGTGGATGTCATCGACGGGTCAACGAAGCGCCTGGGCTTTGGCGCTGCGGCCGGGCCACCACTGGGGGCGCTCTGCCCCAGTACGCCTTGAGGCAGCCAGTGCTACATCTGCCGGTTTCGCGCCAGCGGCGGGTTGCGGGCGAAGTAACGGCTGATGCCGCGCATCAACGCATCGGCCAGCTGGTTCTGGTAGTCGTCGCTGCGCAGTTTGGCCTCTTCGTCGGGGTTGCTGATGAAGGCCGTTTCAACCAGCACGCTGGGAATGTCCGGCGCCTTGAGCACTGCAAAGCCAGCTTGTTGCACCGTGGGTTTGTGCAGTTTGCCGACGTTGCCGATCTCGCCCACCATGGCCGAGCCCAATTGCAGGCTGTCCCGAATCTGCGCGCTGGTGCTCATGTCCAGCATGGCTCTTTGCACTTGGGCGTCCTTGGACTTCACGTTTAGCCCACCCACCAGATCCGCTGAGTTTTCCTTGTCTGCCATCCAGCGGGCGGCGCTGCTGGACGCGCCCTTGTCGCTGAGCGCAAACACACTCGCGCCTTGCGGCCGAGCGGTGAAGAACGCGTCGGCGTGGATACTCACAAACAGATCGGCCTGAACGCGGCGCGCTTTGTCCACACGTGTGCCCAGTGGCACGAAAAAGTCGCTGTCGCGGGTGAGAAAAGCGCGCATATTGGGCTGCTGGTTGATGCGGTCTCGCAGCCGGTGGGCGATCTGCAGCACCACGTCTTTTTCACGCGTGCCGCCGGGGCCGATGGCGCCGGGGTCTTCGCCGCCGTGGCCGGGGTCCAGTGCAACGATCACGAGCCGGTCGGTCTTGCCTGTGGGGCGGGCGGCTGCCACAGTCGGCGGCGGCGCTGGCGCTGGCGGTGCGGTGGCCTGCGGTGCTGGGGCGGGCGCGGGCGGCTTGCCCGCTTGCTGGGCAATTAGGGCGCCCAGAGGGTCCGCCGGCCCAGGCTCGGCTGCAGGCAGCGGTGGGGTGCCGGCACCCTGGGCCTGTTTGTCGGCCAGACGCTCGGCAATCAGCGCTTCGAGCGGGTCGGGTTTTTGGGTGGGGTACAGATCAAACACCAGCCGGTGCTGGTAGGCTGCCACCGGCTGCAAGGTGAACACCTGCGGCGCAATCGGCTGCTTTAGGTCAATCACCAGCCGGACCACGCCGGGTGCGTTTTGCCCGACGCGAATGCCCGAAATATTGGGGTCGTCTGACTTGACTTTGGCAACCAGCTCACGCAGCGCCGGAATCAAGTCAATGCCTTCAATGTCAACAGCCAGCCGGGGCGGCTCGGCAATCAAAAATTGTTTGGCCTTGATTTCTCCGTCGGACTCGATCGTCAGCCGTGTGTAGTCTTTGGACGGCCACACACGCACCGCCACAATGCTAGCGCCACGGGCGATGTGCTGGGTGCCCAGCAGTAGCACGATGCTGCCCACCTGCAGGGCGGTGCGTCGGTTGATACGCGCTGGGGTCTGCTCTGGCGGCGTCATGTCAGCGCCTTCAGCAGCGTTTCGCCTGTAGCGGTAAACGCTGTCACGGTGACCAGGCGCTGCTCGCTGGGTGAGGACTCAATGGCGAAGGCTAGGTCTGCAGGCGGCAAGTACGCCCCCGCTTTGTCAGGCCATTCGACCAGCTTCAAGCCAGCGCTGGAAAAAATATCGCGGAAGCCGGCTTCCTCCCACTCGTCGGGGTCGTTGAAGCGGTAAAAGTCGCAATGCCAGATGTTGAGCGGAGGCAAGTCAGGCCCCGCAACAGCGTACGCCTCCACCACCGCGTAGGTCGGGCTTTTGATGCGTCCGGTGACACCCAGGGCCGTCAGCAGGTAGCGCGAAAACGTGGTTTTGCCTGCGCCCAGGTCGCCGTGCAGGGTGACGAGCGCGTCCCGCAAGGCGCTTTGTTGCGCCAACACCTGCGCGGTGGCTGCTGTGGCCGCCTCGTTGTCCCAGTGAACAGTTTTTACAATCGGTGCGTGCTCAGCAGCAGTCATCATCAAGTCGGTCATTCTTTGCAACCCCTGGTTGGGCAGATTCAGGCCTGGGCGCTTGAGCTGGGATTCTCGCAAGTCGGCATTGCAGGCGTTAATTTGTCATCGGCAGAGCCCGGATTATCAGCGTGGCTGGCAGCTGGATTTCACGGCGACATGCATTACATGGCCAGTCACGGGCTCAAACGCGCCCGGCCTGCCGAGCTGGTGCCGGGCACGGTCAGCGTCATCACCGTGCGCATGAACTATTTGCCAGCCAACAGCGTCGGCATGAGCAACTGGCAGGCCGATGAATTGAGGCGTCTTGAACGCCCTGGCGAGGCGATTGTGTCGGTCTACGCGCGGGGCCGCGACTACCACAAGGTGCTTCGCCAGCGGCTGCAAAAGCTTGGCGAGCGCATCGCGGCGCAGGTGCAGCCCTTCGGCCACCGCGCGTTCACCGACTCGGCACCGGTGATGGAAGTCGAGCTGGCCACGCGGTCGGGGCAGGGCTGGCGCGGCAAGCACACGCTGCTGCTCAACCGCGAGGCCGGCTCGATGTTTTTTTTGGGTGAGATCTTTGTGGACCTGGCGCTGCCGCCCACTGAGCCCACGACCGCGCATTGCGGCAGCTGCAGCGCCTGCATCACGGTGTGCCCGACGCAGGCGATTTTGGGGCCGAATCAGCTGGACGCGCGCCGTTGCATTTCTTACCTGACCATCGAGCATGCAGGGCCGATTCCGCTTGCGCTGCGGCCGTTGATGGGCAACCGTATCTACGGCTGCGACGACTGCCAGCTTGTGTGCCCGTGGAACAAATTTGCCCAGCGCAGCACCCTGCCAGACTTCGATGAGCGAGCGGGCCTGACGGGCCAGCAGCTGACCACCCTGTTTGCCTGGACGCAGCCCGAGTTTTTGCGTTTCACCGAAGGCAGCGCGATTCGCCGCATCGGTCACGAGCGGTGGCAGCGCAACATGGCGGTGGCCATGGGCAATGCGCTGCGTGCGGGTGGGCCGCTGGCAAATACCGAGGCACTGCGTGCCGCTTTGAGCCAGCGGCGCGCGCAGGCCAGTGATTTGCTGCGCGAGCACATCGACTGGGCGCTGCTGCAGGCACCCGACGCACCAAAAGACTAATTTATGAATGAAATCACCCTGTAGTCCAGATATTTACTGCCTGGGTAGCTCCTGAAAACATAGCGTTTTGACTGACGCCATTAGCGCAACACGCCCAGTGCGAACGGCAAACTCACCACGCCCAGCAGGGTCGACAGTGTGACCAGCCCGGCCACATAGCCGCCGTTGTAACCCATGCGGGCGGCCAGCACATAGGCGCTGGAGGCGGTGGGCAAAGCGGAAAACGCCAGCAGGATGGTGCTTTGCGCTGCCGACAGGCCGAAGGTATGGCTCAGGACGAACGCCACCAGCGGCGACAGAAGATGGCGAATCGACAGCACCGAGACCGCCAGCACCTTGGCCTGCGACAGCTGACCAAACTGCATGCCCGCACCAGCGGCCAGAAGCCCGAGCGCAATCGACGTGGCCCCGACGCGGCTGACCGTGGGCTCCAGCCACAGCGGCAGTTTGAAACCGAGCAGGTTGGCAACAAGCCCACTGGCCGTGGCAATGATGAGCGGGTTGCGAACCACCTCGCGGCCAAACCCGGTTTGTGCATGCCGCGCCATGGGCCACACCGCCGCCACGTTGAACAGCGGCACACACACGCCGATCAGCACCGCGATCAGTAACACGCCCTGCGCACCGGCCAGCCGGTCGGCCAGCGCCAAGCCGATAAACGAGTTGAAGCGAAAAGCTACCTGCGCGCTGGCGGCGTGCTCGCGCCGATCAATGTGCGGCCCCAGCCCCGGCAGGTGCGGCAGGCTGTAGGCCATGGCAATGCCAGTGACGCCCAGCAGCAAGCCCGCGCCAATCAGGCTGGAGGCAGCCACGAGGTCCAGAGGGCTGCGCACGATGGACTGGAACAGCAACACCGGAAACAGGAAGTAATACACCAGGCTTTCGACCTGCGTCCATACGGTGCGGTTGAGGGCGGTGTAGCGGCATACGAGGTAGCCGCAAACGATGAGGGAGAAGTCGGGGAAAAGGAGTTGCGCATAGTTCACGAAAGGAGAATAACCGCAGCCATTGCGCACGCTTGCACCGTACCGGGGCAGCGTTCAAGCAGAGTAACTAAGGTTAACCCTTATGTGTATTCCACATGCTGGTTTAAGCGGCTGCTTTTACGATGAGTACATTGCCACCCTTTCAGGAGTTCATCATGCAACGCCGCTTTTTTTCGTCCGTTTCATCTGTTTCAGTCGCAGCGCTGCTCGCCCTTGCGGCGACCGGGCTGCACGCGCAGTCGTACCCGAACAAGGTGGTGCGCCTGCAGGTGCCGTTTGCCCCTGGCGGCACCACCGACATCGTGGGCCGGGTGATTGCCGAGCCGCTGGGCAAGGCGCTGGGGCAAACCGTCATTGTTGAAAACCGCGCGGGCGGCGGCGGGGTGGTGGGGGCCACGGAGATCGCCCGGGCTGCGCCTGATGGCTACATCCTGGGCGTGGCGACGGTGTCAACCACCGCAGCAAACCCTGCCATCAACTCGAAAATTCCGTACAACACGCTGACGGATTTCACGCCCATCATCAACATTGCGGCCACACCCAACATCATTGCGGTGCACCCGAGCTTTCCAGCCAAAAATTACAAGGAGTTTGTGGCCGAGCTGAAGAAAAACCCGGGTAAATATTCCTTTGCCTCGTCGGGCACGGGCGGCATCGGCCACTTGCAAATGGAGCTGTACAAAAGCCTAAGTGGCACGTTTGTGACCCACATTCCCTACCGGGGGGCTGGCCCGGCACTGAACGACACGGTGGCTGGCCAGGTGCTGATCATTTTTGACAACATGCCCTCGGCACTGCCCTTTATTCAGCAAAAGCGGCTGGTGCCCATCGTGGTGGCTGCGCCGCAGCGCCTGGCCGCCCTGCCCGATGTGCCCACCTTCAAGGAGGTCGGCCTGGAGCCGGTGAACCGTATGGCCTACTACGGCATTCTGGGCCCCAAGGGGCTGCCGAAAGAGGTGGTCGACAAGGTCAACGCGGGCGTAAAGAAGTCGCTTGAGGACCCGGCGGTGCGCAAGCGCATCGAAGACACCGGCTCGCTGATCGTGGCGAACACGCCCGAGCAGTTTGCTCAGCAGATCAAGGCCGAGTACGAGGTGTACAAAAAAGTGGTGGACAGCTCCAAACTCAAGCTCGAGTGACAGTGTGAGCCCACGGCATGGGCGAGAATTGTGGCCATGCATGCCGACAGCCTTGCCTCCCTTGATGCTTTCATAGACGCCGTCTGGCTGGAAGACGGCTTGTCGAAAAACACGCTCGAAGCGTATCGGCGCGACCTGCGCTTGTTCGCTGCCTGGCTGGGTTTGCCAGCACAAGGCAGCAGGGCGCTGAACACCACCACGACGCACGACATCAACGGCTACTTCGCCCACAAATTTACCAGCCCAGGCGGCGCCAAAGCCACGTCATCGAACCGCCGGCTCACGGTATTCCGGCGCTACTTTCACTGGGCGCTGCGAAGCAACCTGATCACTGCCGACCCCACGGTCAAATTGCTGGCGGCCAAACAGCCCAGCCGATTTCCCGGCACCCTGACCGAGGCGCAGGTCGATGCGCTGCTGATGGCGCCGGATGCCCGCACGCCGCTGGGTTTGCGTGACAGCGCCATGCTGGAGTTGATGTATGCCAGCGGCCTGCGGGTCAGCGAGCTGGTGGCGCTGAAGACCTTTCACCTGAGCCTCAACGATGGCGTGCTGCGCATCATGGGCAAAGGCAGCAAGGAGCGGCTGGTGCCCTTCGGCCAGGCGGCGCGGGAGGCCATTAACGCCTACCTGGCCGATGCGCGGCCGGTGATTCTGGCGGGCCAGCAAACCGAAGACTTGTTTGTGACCGCGCGGGGCGCAGGCATGAGCCGGGTAATGTTCTGGATGCTGGTGAAAAAGTATGCGCGCGCGGCACGCATCGACATACCGCCGTCGCCCCACACGCTGCGCCACGCCTTTGCCACCCACTTGCTCAACCATGGGGCCGACCTGCGCGCCGTGCAGCTGTTGCTGGGCCATGCCGACATTTCCACCACCACGATCTACACCCATGTGGCGCGCGAAAGGCTCAAAACCCTGCATGCAGCGCACCATCCGCGCGGCTAAGTCGGGTGTGGGCAAACGCCGTGGTCAGCGGTACATGTAGTCGCGGTTGAACGGGTAGGCCGACTGGGCGCCGCGCAGCGCAGTGCCGCCACTGTCCGCGCTGTCGGTGACGCGGCCGGTCGGTTTGGCCGCCAGCAACTGATGCAGGGAAATCCAGCCTTCTTCAAAGCTCATGGCGCTGCCTGCCAGGTACAGCCGGTAGGCGCGCAGCGTTTTTTCAGCTTGCTCGGCGGTGCTGCCTTCTGCCAGCACACGCAGCGCTTCGCCCAGCTGGCCTTCCAGCGCGTTGGACCAGTCCCACAGCGTGCGCGCGTAGTGGGGGCGCAGGTTTTCGAGGTCCAGCAGCTCCAGGCCCGCACGCGCCAGATGGGCGCTCAGCGCGCTGACATGCAGCAGCTCACCGCCCGGGAAGATGTACTTTTCGATGAAATCGCCCATGCCCGCACCCAGTTGCCGGTGGTCCACGCCGCCTGCGGTGATGCCGTGGTTCATCACCAGCCCGCCCGGCGCCAGCAGCCGCATGATTTTGGAAAAATAGGCGCCCATGTTGGCCTGGCCGACGTGCTCGAACATGCCGACCGAGGCGATCTTGTCGAAAGGCGCGTCCTCGGGCAGATCGCGGTAGTCACACAAGGCCATCGTGACCCGGTGGCCCAAGCCCTTGTCGGCAATGCGCTGCGACACGTAGTGGTGCTGGTTTTTAGACAGGGTGATGCCGGTCGCCTGTACGCCGTAGTGCTCGGCCGCCCACAGCAGCAGGCCACCCCAGCCCGCGCCAATGTCCAGAAACCGCTCACCGGGCTGCAGCATCAGCTTGCGGCAGATGTGGTCGAGCTTGGCCTCCTGGGCGCTGGCCAGGCTTATGGGCTGGGCGGTGTGCGAGTGATCTTTGTAATACGCGCAGGAATACACGCGGCGCGGGTCCAGCCACAGGGCATAGAACGCGTCGGATACGTCGTAGTGAAACTGTACCTGCGCCGAGTCGTTGGCCGGGGTGTGCGCCCGTGCCGCATGCAGGCGCTGTACGAGGCGTGAGTACCACGGGTCGACCAGCGCCATCGGATTGTCGGGAAGCAGCCGCGCCATGGCCCGCATCACGTCGCGCATCGCGCCTTCAAGTTGCACATTGCCTTCGACATACTCGGTGGCCAGCGCACCGATGTGGCCCGCCTTGAGGCGCGCCATGCTGGACCACTTGGAAAACGTCAGCTTGACGGTCGCATCGTCGGCGCCCCAGCTCAGACCATGCGGGAAACGAACTGCCAGATCGCTCGGCAGCCGTGGCAGGTGGTTGTGCATGGGTGAATTAGTGACCGCTGTTCTGGCGGTGGACGCGTTCAGTGCCGGGTGGTTTTGCATGGTGGGCTTTCTGTGACTCCGCTGAAGAGAAGTTCAGCCTACGGCCGCACGATGGCTTCGGTCTGTGCAGTAGCGAACGCAGACGCCGATGTTGGCGCTCGCTTGTCGATCCGACAACGCCGCGCTGGCGTGGGTTTAGGCCACCCGCAGCAGTGCCGCCAGCTCGGCCTCGTCAAACCCGGCGCGGCGGCGGGCGTCCAGGTTCAGCGGGCCGCGAATGCGCGGTGCGCCGTAGTCGCTGGCCAGTTGGGCGTAGGTGGCCACGGGCTCCAGGCCGCGCTGGGCGCACAAGTAGCGGTACCAGTGGTTGCCGATGGCGACATGCCCCACCTCGTCCCGCAGGATGATGTCCAGCACGGCAACGGCTTGCAGCGCCAGCGGCGTGCCGACCTTGCGCAGCTTGGCCTGCATGGGCGGGGTGGCGTCAAGCCCGCGCGCCTCCAGCGTGCGCGGCACCAGAGCCATGCGCGCCAGCACGTCGTTGCGGGTCTTGTCGGTCATGTCCCAGAGACCGGTGTGGGCGGCAAAGTCGCCGTAGTCATAGCCCATACTGCGCAACACGCCCCGCAGCAGGTTGAAGTGCGTGGCCTCCTCAAGTGCCACTCGCGCCCAGTCGCGGTAGTAGTCAGGCGGCATGTCGGCGAACCGCCACACGGCGTCCAGTGCCAGGTTGATGGCGTTGAATTCGATGTGTGCCACCGCGTGCAGCAGCGCGGCCAGACCTTCGGGCGTGAAGGGCGAGCGCTTGGGCACATCAAGATGGGAGCGCAGCTCGGGCCGGTCGGGGCTGCCGGGCAGGTCTGAGGGTGCAACGATGGTCAAAGCGGTTGCTATGAAAGTAGTAGCTGCCAAGGCAGCAAATGCCTGGGCTAGAGGCAATTTTTGCTCTAAATCGGCCGCAGACCAAGCCTGCAGCGCCATTTGGCGCAGTTCGGGTGGGGCGGGCAGCGTTGTCATGGCGCCGATTGTCGGGCAACCTTGGGGCTATCGTTGGGCAGTTGGGCGGTGCATCGTTAGTGCGCCCATCTGCGGCTCCCTACAATCAAAGCATCGCAAGGCTTGTTGCGCCGCCGCGTTGGCGCCGCTGCGTTCAACGGCACATTTTTGAAAGATCCTATGGCGATTTATCAGCTGGATGACCTGACACCCACTATCGATGCGTCAGCCTGGGTGGCCGACAACGCCCAGGTGATTGGCAATGTCACTCTGGCTGAAAACGTCAGCGTGTGGTTTGGCGTGGTGGCGCGTGGCGACACGTCTAGCATTGCCATCGGCGCGGGCTCCAACATCCAGGACAACAGCGTGTTGCACGCGGACCACGGCATGCCGCTGATGATTGGCGAGAACGTCACGGTCGGGCACCAGGTCATGTTGCATGGCTGCACCGTGGGGGATGGCAGCCTGATTGGCATTGGCGCCGTTGTGCTTAACGGCGCCATCATCGGCAAGCACTGCCTGGTCGGTGCCGGTGCGCTGGTGACCGAGGGCAAGGCGTTTCCAGACGGCAGCATGATCATCGGCAGCCCAGCCAAAGCGGTGCGGCAGTTGTCGCCCGAGCAGATCGAGGGTTTAAAAACGATCGCCCATCACTATGTAGAGAATGCCCGCCGCTACAAAACCGGGCTAAAGAAGATAGCCTGAGCACACCCAGACCATGACCCAACCCAATAACCCCGCACAGAGCGCCGGCGCTCCCCTTCAAGCAGGGGCCGCGGGTCCGGCTTCGCCGGCCCGCAGGCGCAGCGGCCCC
>JANLUZ010000030.1:0-4348 GCA_031363755.1 Polaromonas sp. | reverse complement strand
AGCCATCAAAAATGCAAGTTGGGCGCAATCAGTAGGTGATAGCGCCCGACTTGCAAGGCCCGCAATCAGACCAGTTGCTGGTCGATGAAAGCTGTGAGCTGGGCCTTGCTCATGGCGCCGACCTTGGTGGCAGCGAGTTCGCCGTTTTTGAACAGCATGAGAGTGGGAATGCCGCGGATGCCGAACTTGGCCGGGATGTCGCGGTTCTCGTCCACGTTCATCTTAGCGATTTGCAGTTTGCCGTCGTAGCCAGTGGCCACCTCGTCGAGGATGGGCGCAATCATCTTGCAGGGGCCGCACCATTCAGCCCAGTAGTCCACCAACACCGGAAGGGTGGACTGGAGCACGTCGGCTTCAAAAGTGGCATCGGTGGTGTGTTTGATCAATTCGCTCGCCATTTGCATCTCCTCGGGTCGGGTTCAAGATACGGATAAAGTTAGGCGATTGTGTCAGAAAGCAAGTGCAGGAGTGAGCCCGGCTGCCTGCAAAAGAGTGTTGCAAAACCAGCGACTGCGGCGCTTTTTGTTGTTCAAACACAGTGCGTTCGTGTCGTCTCATCGCCCCAAAAATCCCACCTGTCCCCCAAGCCGAGACTCGTCTTGGCGTCCTGTTCATGAATAAAACCCTGTCGTCTGATTCTCAACGGGTGCCAGCCGGTGCCCCTTCCGGTTCAGCCGTGCCCGATGGCCGTGACACCTGGTCGCAGGCGCTTGGCGAGCTCGCTGCAGCCATAGCCGCGCACCAGGTTCATCCGGCCGACGCCGTCGTGCTGGTGCCCTATGCCCAGCTGATGGGCCAGGCGCGCCAGGCGTGGGCGGCGTGCGCGCCTGCGCTGGGCGCACCGGCCGTACCCGTTCGCGCTGGTTTTGTGCCGCGTTTCGAGACCACGATGAACTGGGCCAGTGCCGTCAGCGGGCAGTTGGGTTTTTTTGCACCGACCGGGGACGACCTGCGCATGGATGTGGCGTTTGACACGCTCACGGCCGCTTCCTTGCTGCAGCGTATCGGCCATGACAAGCATGTCAACGAGCTGAGCGGCCGCCTGATGGACGCCGCCTGGAGCCTGGCGCGCGTGGCCGCCGCCCAGCCGCCCGACGGGCGGGCTGCCTGGGGAGCTGAGCTGGCCGCCCGGCTGGTGGAAGGGCTGGACACCCCCGTGTTGGCGCTCGAAGGCACGGTGGGCAGCATGGCCCTGGTCTGGGCCGCGCATTCGGCTTACGCCACCGACCGGCTGTTTCAGGCCCGGCCCGCGCTGCTCGCTGTGATTGACGGGTTTCAGTCCGAGCCGCTGGGCCGCGCGCTGCAGGCGCATGCCGGCGTGCCCGCGCTGTCGATCGCTTTGAGTCCCGTTGCCCTTGGGGATGATGTGCCACAGCCGGCACCCAGCGCCACGCTGCACACTGCGCTGGACGCCGAGGACGAAGCCGAGCGCGCCGCCGCCTGTGTATTGCAACACCTGGCGGCGGGCCGCAGCCCGGTGGCGCTGGTCGCCCAAGACCGCTCTCTGGTGCGCCGTGTGGCGGCCATGCTGGCGCAGCGCGGCGTGCGCATGCGGGACGAAACCGGCTGGAAGCTGTCTACCACGCGGGCCGCCGCCGGTGTGGTGGGCCTGCTGCGCGCCTGCACCTGGGACGCCTCCACCGACGCGGTGCTGGACTGGCTGAAAAACGCGCCCACCTGGCCTGAACCAGTCCTGGTGGCTGCCGAGGCCGAGCTGCGCAAACTGGGCATCCGCGCCTGGCGCGATGTGCCCGATTCCCCTGCAGTGCCGAATGAGGACGAGGTCAACCCCCCCCTGGCCCACGCCCGCACCCTGGCCGCGCCGGTCAATGCCCTGCGCCAGCAGCTGGTTCAGGCCCGACCGCTCAGCGCCTGGTTGCGTGACCTGCGGCTGGCCCTGCAAACTGCTGGCCAATGGGACGCCCTTGCGCTGGATGACGCGGGCCAGCAGGTGCTGGAGGCCTTGCGCCTGCACGACGGCGCGGAGCAGGCGTTCGACTTCGCCCCCACCATGACCCTGGCCGCGCTGACCCGTTGGGCTGAGCAGGTACTGGAAGGCAGCAGCTTCAAACCCGAGCACCCGCTGGATGAGCAGGTTGTGATCTTGCCGCTAGAGCAATTGCTGGGCCGCCCCATGGCGGCAGTGGTGTTTCCCGGCTGTGACGAGCTCAGCTTGCCTGTGTCCCCCGAGCCGGGCGGCCCGTGGACGCCGACCCAGCGCCTGCTGCTGGGTCTGCCGTCCCGCGCCGAGCTGGCCAGTGCCGCCCGCAGCGCCTGGAACCACGCCCTGCAGCTGCCGCATGTGGACGTGCTGTGGCGCACCAGCGCGGGCGGTGAGCGCGTGATGCCCAGCGGCTTTGTGCAAACCCTGCTGCTCGATCACCCCATGCCGCTGGCGCCTGATCCCCGTGCGGCCCGCGCTGTGGCCCTGGCCCCCACGCTACCGCCGCTGCCGGTGGGGCAGGCGCTGCCCGTCACCCGTTTGTCGGCCAGCGCGTACGACGACCTGCGCCGCTGCCCGTACCGCTTTTTCGCGCTGCGCCAGTTGCGGCTGCAAACCGCCGACGAGCTGGACAGCGAACTGGACAAGCGCGATTTTGGCAACTGGCTGCACAGCACGCTGAGCCGCTTTCATGACGCGCTGAAAACCAACCAAAATCCCCCGCTAGCCCTCGATTTTGTTGCCCGTACTGCTCTGTTAAACATAGCGTCAGAAGAGGCCACGCAGGCCCTGGGCTTGAGCGCAGTCGAGTTTTTGCCGTTTGCCGCCGCCTGGCCCCGCGTGCGTGACGGTTACCTGGCCTGGCTGGCCGAGCACGAAGCCATCGGCGCCCAGTTTGAAACCTCAGAGACGAAACGCGAGCTGCCGCTGGGGCAGGGCGGCCTGACGCTGATCGGCACCCTCGACCGGGTGGACGTGGTGCACGCACCCGGTCGGCCGCCCTACACGCTGGTGATCGACTACAAAACCGAGCCCCGCACCACCACAGCCGAGCGTATCGCCTCCGGCGGCGAAGACACCCAGCTGGCGTTTTACGCCGCCCTGATGGCCGACGACACCCTGGCCGCGGCTTATGTCAACCTGGGTGAAAAAGAGCCCACCAAAACCTACGACCAACCCGACATCAACGCTATGCGAGTGGGCGTGATCGAAAGCGTGCTCAGTGACATGTCCCGCATCGCCGACGGCGCGGTGCTGCCCGCACTGGGCGAGGGCAAAGCCTGTGAATACTGCAACGCGCGCGGCTTGTGCCGCAAAGATTTCTGGAATCCAGCATGAACGCCGCCTACCAACGCAACGGCCAGCCCGTCACCGCCGAAGCCTTCTACGCCATTGCCTGTGACCCGCGCCGCAGCGTGGCGGTCGAGGCCTGCGCCGGGGCGGGCAAAACCTGGATGCTGGTGTCGCGCATCCTGCGGGCGCTGCTGGAGTCGCCCCCGGGCGAGCTGCGCCCGCAGGAAATCCTGGCGATTACCTTCACCAAAAAAGCGGCGGGCGAGATGCGCGAGCGGCTGGACGACTGGCTGAAAGAATTCGCTGGCGCTGACGACACGACGCTGCGGCATGAATTGGCCCTTCGCGGTGTCATGGTGGCGTCTGAAAACCCTCAAAACACCGGTTTTTCAAGCCAAAAAGGCCGCCAGCCCAGGCAAATAATGCCTGAGGTGCTATCAAATTTATACCGCTCTGTGTTGGCCACTGGGCGGTCGGTGCAGATTCGCACCTTTCACAGCTGGTTTGCGGCGCTGTTGCGCAACGCGCCAGTGGCTGTGTTGCAGCGCCTGAACCTGCCGGTGAACTACACACTGCTGGAAGACGACGCCCCGGCCCGTGCCCTGGTGTGGCGGCGCTTTTACACCGCGCTGCTGGTCGATGAGGCCCTGAAGGCCGACTACGAAGCCGTGGTGGGGGCGCATGGGCGGTCTCAAACCGACAAGGCGCTGGGCGCGGCGCTGGACAAACGGGTTGAGTTTGCGATGGCCGACGCGCTGGGCGTGGTGGACGCGTCCGTCATGCCGTTTGAGGCGCATTTCCCGGACCTGGCCGACTTGAGCCACCCGCTGGACGCATTGCGGCGCCCCAGCCCGCTGTTGCTGGCCGCCGCCAAAGCCCTGGGCCGCGCCAGCGCTAAAACCTTTGCCGCCAAAGGCGTGGAGCTGGAGCAGGCCCTGAGCGCGGGCGACGCCAGTGGCGTGCTGGCGGCGTTGCTGACCGGCACCGGCACGGCCCGCAAGTTCGGTGAAAAAATCGTGGGCATCGAGGCGGTACGCGAAGCGCAAGAACTGGTGCTGCGGGTGCAGGCCGCCAGCAGTCAGCACGAAGCCTGGGACTACCAGCAGCGCATGG
>JANLUZ010000206.1:0-17209 GCA_031363755.1 Polaromonas sp. | reverse complement strand
CGGATCACCGCGTCCACCTTGGTCATCTCGATATCGGTCAGGCCTGAATACGCCTTGGCAAACGGCACCAGTCGCCGCGTGGCCTGCTCGGGCGGGCCGTCCCACACGGCAAAGGTGTAGTCGCTGTACACACTGGCGCGGCGGCCGTGACCGCGCTGGGCGTAAATCAGCACCGCGTCGATGCTCAGCGGGTCGATCTTCCACTTCCACCACACACCCACGTCCTTGGTGCGGCCGGTGCCGTACTGGGCGTATCTCGCCTTGAGCATCATGCCCTCCACCCCGCGCGCGCGGGCGCTTTTACGCAGGGCAGCCAACGCTTCCCAGCTGTCTCCGTGCAGCTGCTCGCTGAGTTTGAGGGCCGGGTGCGGCACCTGTGCGATCAAAGCGTCCAGCAGTTTGCGCCGTTCGAACTGCGGCTGCTGGCGCAGGTCGTTGCCCTGCCATTCGAGCAGGTCGTAGGCCAGCAGCACGACCGGAATGTCTTTGAGCAGCTTGGCCCCCAGCGTTTTGCGGCCGATGCGTTTTTGAAGGTCGGCAAACGGCTGCACCTGGCCTTCAGGCTGCTCGCCGCTGGCGCGCCACACCACCACCTCCCCGTCAATCACCGTGCCGTCGGGCAGCGCCGCGCCCAGTTGCTGCAGCTCGGGGAAGCGGTCGGTGACGAGCTCTTCCCCGCGCGACCACAGCCATACCTGTCCTGCGCGTTTGACCAATTGCGCCCGGATGCCATCCCACTTCCACTCGACCACCCAGTCGGACGGTGGGCCGTGTGTGGCGTCAAAGGTTTCACTGGGCGCAGCCAGCGGGTGAGCCAGAAAAAACGGGTAAGGCTGGCCGCTGGTGCGCTGGTTCAGCTCGCCTGGGGCCTCGGGCGCGATCAGCGCGGCATAGTCAAGCGCCGAAGGCCGGGCGGCGATATGGGTGTAGCCCATCAGCCGCTGGGCCACGCGCTTCGGGTCAAGCGCGCCAACGCCCGCCAGCGCCTGCGTGACCTGCAGCTTCGACACGCCGACGCGAAAGCTGCCCGTCATGAGCTTGAAGTACACCAGCCGCTCATCGACCTGCAGCTGCTGCCACTGGGCCAGCAGCACACAGGGCAGCTCTTCTGGTAGCAGCGTGCGCATAGGCAACAACCGCTCGGTGATCCACTCATTGAGGCCCACGTCATGCGCAGCGGTGGGCGCGGGCAGCAGCAGGGAGATCGTTTCGGCCAGATCGCCCACGGCGTCATAGCTCTCGTCAAACAACCATTCGGGCAGGCCGGAGGTTTCACGCGCCAATTGTTTGAGAAGCTTGGTGGGCACCAGCTGGCGCGGCTTGCCGCCCGCCAGAAAATACACCGCCCAGGCAGCATCGGCCGGGGTTGCGGCTGCCAGATACGCCTGCAACGCCGCCCGCTTGGCCAGGCTGCTGGTGCTGTCGTCCAGGGCGCGGTACAGCGCGGCAAAGGCTTTCATGCGGCGATATCAGCGGAATTGGGGGAATCGGCGGGCGTTGACGACGCGGCCGCTTGCTCGTCCTCGTCACCGTATTCGGTTTTGAAACCCTGAGCGTCCAGGCCGTTTTCGGTCAGCCAGCGCACCATCACCGCCACGCTGCCGTGGGTGACAAACACCCGCTCGGCCCCGGTGCCCTTGATGGCCGACTGCAGCCCCGGCCAGTCGGCATGGTCTGACATCACAAAGCCCCGGTCGACCCCGCGCCGTCGCCGCGCGCCGCGCAGCAGCATCCATCCGCTGGCAAACGCATCGGAATAGCTGCCAAAACGCTTCATCCAGGGCGAACCCGACGCTGACGGCGGGGCCAACACCAGCGACTGGCTGATCATCGCGGGCGTCACGCCGTCACTGACCAGCCGCGTCGGCGGCAGCGCGACGCCAGCGTCGCGGTACACCTGGTTCAGTGGCTCAACCGCGCCATGCACGATGAGCGGTCCGATGCTGGCATCCACGCCGCTGAGCACGCGCTGCGCCTTGCCAAAGGAGTAGCAAAACAGCACCGACGCATGCCCGGCAGCGGCATTTGTGCGCCACCATTGGTTGATGTCGGCAAACAACTGGGTCTGCGTGGGCCAGCGGTAAAACGGCAGGCCGAAGGTGGACTCGGTGATGAAGGCGTGACAGCGCACCGGCTCGAACGGCTCGCAAGTGCCGTCCGCTTCGACCTTGTAGTCCCCCGAGGCGACCCAAACCTCGCCCTGATGCTCCACCCGCACTTGCGCCGAACCCAGCACATGCCCGGCCGGGTGCAAGGAAATGGTCACGCCATTGCGCTGCAGCGTCTCGCCGTACGGCAGGGTTTGCAAGTCAATACCCGCGCCCAGTCGGCTGCGCAGTGTGCCTTCACTCGCAGTGTGGGCCAGGTAACGCGTGTGGCCAATGCGTGCGTGGTCAGAATGCCCGTGGGTGATGACGGCGTTTTCCACCGGCCGCCACGGGTCAATGTAGAAGTCCCCGGCTGCGCAATAAAGGCCTTCAGGGCGGGCAACGATGAGGTCAGTTCTTGGCATCAGTCAGCGCATCAAAATGGCATAAAAAAAGCCCCTGGCAACCATGAGGAGTTGCAAAGGGCTTTTCAGTATCGCTGCAAAGCAGCGAATGGGATGTCAGACAGTTACTTGGCGTGACGGAATTTGCGCAGCGCTGCAATTTGCGCGGCCATCACGGCCAACTCTGACTGCGCCATCGCAATGTCGATGTCTGACTTCGCGTTTTTCAAGGCCTCTTCAGCAGCGGCTTTGGCGGCCATGGCTTTGGCCTCATCCAGGTCCTTGCCGCGAATGGCGGTGTCACTGAGCACAGTCACGCAGTTTGGCTGCACTTCCAGCAGGCCGCCCGCCACGAAAACAAACTCTTCCGTGCCGTCGGCTTTTTCAATGCGCACAGCGCCGGGCTTGATGCGCGTGATCAGCGGCGTGTGGCGTGGGTAAATACCCAGCTCGCCCGCTTCACCGGGCAAGGCGACGAATTTGGCCTCACCGGAGAAGATGGACTCGTCTGCGCTGACAACATCGACGTGGATGGTGTGCACGGCGTCCATGGCTTAGACCTTCTTGGCTTTTTCGAAAGCCTCGTCGATGGTCCCGACCATGTAGAAGGCTTGTTCTGGCAGGTGATCGCACTCGCCAGCCACAATCATCTTGAAGCCGCGAATGGTCTCAGCCAAGCTGACGTACTTGCCGGGCGAGCCCGTGAACACTTCAGCAACGTGAAACGGCTGCGACAGGAAACGCTGGATTTTGCGGGCACGGGCCACGGCCAGCTTGTCTTCAGGCGCCAGCTCGTCCATGCCCAGAATCGCAATGATGTCGCGCAACTCTTTGTAACGCTGCAGCGTGCCTTGCACCGCACGGGCGGTGTTGTAGTGGTCTTCACCAACCACAGCCGGTGACAGCTGGCGGCTGGTCGAGTCCAGCGGATCTACGGCAGGGTAGATGCCCAGCGAGGCGATGTCACGGGACAACACCACGGTGGAGTCCAGGTGAGCAAAGGTGGTGGCAGGTGATGGGTCGGTCAAGTCATCTGCAGGCACATAAACGGCCTGGATAGAGGTGATCGAGCCGACTTTGGTCGAGGTGATCCGCTCTTGCAAGCGTCCCATTTCTTCGGCCAATGTCGGCTGGTAACCCACAGCGGAAGGCATACGGCCCAGCAGCGCGGACACTTCTGTGCCGGCCAGGGTGTAGCGGTAGATGTTGTCCACAAAGAACAGAACGTCACGGCCTTCGTCACGGAAAGACTCGGCAATCGTCAGGCCGGTCAGCGCCACGCGCAAACGGTTGCCTGGGGGCTCGTTCATCTGACCGTAGACCATGGCGACCTTGGACTCTTCCAAGTTCCCCAGGTTCACAACGCCGGAGTCGGCCATCTCGTGATAAAAATCGTTGCCTTCACGGGTACGCTCACCCACACCGGCGAACACGGACAAGCCGGAGTGCGCCTTGGCGATGTTGTTGATGAGTTCCATCATGTTCACGGTCTTGCCGACGCCAGCGCCGCCGAACAAGCCGACCTTGCCGCCTTTGGCAAACGGGCACACCAGATCAATCACCTTGATGCCGGTTTCCAGCAGCTCCTGCGAAGGGCTCAGTTCGTCGTAAGCCGGGGCTTTGCGGTGAATCGGCGCCGTCAGGGTCTGGTCAACCGGGCCACGCTCGTCAATTGGCGCGCCCAACACGTCCATGATGCGGCCCAGTGTGGCTTTGCCCACAGGCACAGTGATGTTCGCGCCGGTGTTGTAGACCATGTTGCCACGACGCAGGCCGTCAGACGTACCCAGCGCAATCGTGCGCACAATGCCGTCGCCCAGCTGCTGCTGGACTTCCAGCGTCAATGCCGAGCCTTCCATTTTTAGCGCGTCATAAATCTTCGGCATCTGGTCACGGGCAAATTCCACGTCAACCACCGCGCCGATACACTGAACAATCTTGCCTTGAGCTTGAGCCATGATTCGGTCCTTTTCTATTCTTTAAATCTTGTAGTTCGGGTGCGACGGCTTAAACCGCTGCCGCACCAGCAACGATTTCCGAAAGTTCTTTCGTGATCGCGGCTTGACGTGTCTTGTTGTAGATCAGCTTGAGTTCACCAATCACGCTGCCAGCGTTGTCAGTGGCAGACTTCATCGCCACCATGCGGGCTGACTGCTCAGACGCCATGTTTTCAGCGACAGCCTGGTACACCAACGCTTCCACGTAGCGAACTAGCAGATCATCGATCACGGTTTGCGCATCGGGCTCGTAGATATAGTCCCAGCCGTGTTGGCCGGCTTGAGCCGGATCGGCTTTGAGGCGATCTGCAGTCAACGGCAGCAGCTGCTCGATGACCGGCTCCTGGCGCATGGTGTTGACGAACTTGGTGTAGCAAAGGTAGACCGAATTGATCTTGCCTTCGTTGTACGCATCCAGAAGCACCTTGACAGGGCCGATCAACTTGTCGAGCAGTGGCTTGTCACCAAGGTGCGTCGCGTGCGACACCACTTTTGCACCAATCCGGTTCAAAAACCCAAAGCCTTTGTTGCCGATGGCCACAGCCTGGGCGTCCTGGCCAGCCGCCTGCAAGTCTTTCAACTTGAGGGTAAGCGCCCGCAGCAGGTTGGTATTCAAGCCGCCGCATAGCCCTTTGTCAGTCGTCACAACCACAAAGCCCGTCGTTGTCGCGTCGTTGGACGACATGAACGGATGGGTGTAGTCAGGGTTTGCCTGGCTCAAATTGGCCGTGATGTTGCGAATCTTGTCGCTGTAGGGACGAGCGGCACGCATCCGTTCCTGCGCCTTGCGCATTTTGGAGGCGGCCACCATTTCCATGGCCTTGGTGATCTTCTTGGTGTTTTCCACCGATTTGATCTTGCCGCGAATTTCCTTGCCTGCTGCCATAGGGTGTCCTAAAGGTTTCTGGAAGTTTTTTGAATGCCTGAAGGTCTGGCTGCCTGAAAACAGGCAGCAGACCAACGACTTTTAGGCAAACGACTTCTTGAAAGCAGTCACAGCAGCGGTCAGCTCGGCCTCAGCGTCCTTGTCCATCGCTTTGTTGGCTTCCAACTTGGCCATGAGCGCTGCGTTGTTGTCCTTGAGCCAGCCGTGCAATCCGTGCTCGAACGCCAACACACGCTTGACTTCGATATCGTCCATGAAGCCTTTGTTCACTGCGAACAGCGTGGCGCCCATGTTGGAGATCGACAGCGGTGAATACTGCGCTTGCTTGAGCAACTCGGTCACGCGGGCACCACGGTCCAGCTGCTTGCGGGTCGCTTCGTCCAAGTCCGATGCGAACTGCGCAAACGCGGCCAATTCACGGTACTGCGCCAGGTCGGTACGGATACCACCAGACAAATTTTTGATCAGCTTGGTCTGAGCAGCACCACCGACGCGGGACACCGAGATACCGGCGTTGATCGCAGGGCGGATACCGGCGTTGAACAGACTGGTTTCCAGAAAAATCTGGCCGTCGGTGATCGAAATCACGTTGGTGGGCACGAAGGCTGACACGTCACCGGCTTGCGTTTCAATGATCGGCAGCGCCGTCAATGAACCCGTCTTACCCTTGACGGCACCTTTGGTGAAGTCTTCCACGTATTTCTCATTCACGCGGGCCGCGCGTTCCAGCAAACGGCTGTGAAGATAGAACACGTCGCCAGGATAAGCCTCACGGCCTGGTGGGCGGCGCAGCAGCAAGGACACCTGACGGTAGGCCACGGCCTGCTTGGACAAGTCGTCATACACGATCAGCGCGTCTTCGCCACGGTCACGGAAATACTCGCCCATCGTACAGCCGGAGTAGGCTGACACATATTGCATGGCAGCGGACTCGGAAGCGGAAGCGGCCACCACCACGGTGTACTCCATCGCGCCGGCTTGCTCGAGCGAGCGAACAACATTCTTGATCGACGAAGCTTTTTGACCAATCGCGACGTAGACGCAGTACACGCCCTTGCCTTTTTGGTTGATGATCGCGTCGATCGCCACAGCGGTTTTACCGGTCTGGCGGTCACCGATGATCAGCTCGCGCTGGCCACGGCCAACCGGCACCATGGCGTCAATCGATTTCAGGCCGGTTTGCAGTGGCTGATCAACCGATTTACGGGCAATCACGCCGGGCGCAACTTTTTCAATCACGTCCGTCATCTTTGCATTGACGGGACCCTTGCCGTCAATCGGCTGACCCAGCGCATTCACAACACGACCGAGCAACTCGGGGCCTACAGGCACTTCCAGAATACGTCCGGTGCACTTCACGATATCGCCTTCAGCGAGATGCTCGTACTCACCCAAAATCACCGAACCAACCGAGTCACGCTCGAGGTTCAGCGCCAGCCCAAATGTTGGCGTTCCGTCAGCAGTGGCTGGGAACTCCAGCATTTCGCCCTGCATCACGTCAGACAGACCGTGAATGCGAACGATGCCGTCCGTCACCGACACAATGGTGCCTTGGTTGCGGATGTCAGCACTTGCTGTCAAGCCTTCAATGCGGCTTTTGATCAGCTCGGAAATTTCTGCGGGATTGAGTTGCATGACTCTTTCCTTCTTTCTATGTTGTTGGCTAGGGGCTGGACCAGGAATGCGCAAAGCGCATCATCAAGAAATCAGCGCCGCTTTCATTTGCTCTAAACGGGCTTTGACAGACGTGTCCAACACCTCGTCACCCACCACCACGCGAATGCCTCCAATCAATCCGGGATCAATTTCCACAGACAGATTGAGCTTGCGCGAAAAGCGCTTTTCCAGCACGGCTGCAAGGTCGGACAGCGCAGCTTCGTTCAACGCGAACGCGCTGAACACGACAGCATCAGACGATCCGCTAGCGCTGTTGACCAACGCCCTGAACTGAGTGGCGATTTCGGGCAGAGCACCAACACGTTCGTTGTCAATGACGGCTGCAAGAAAGTTTTTCGCCGCCGCAGGAAACGAAACTTTTTTAGGCGATTCAGCAACGCCCACAAAAACTTCAAGCACCTGCGCGGAAGTCACGCTCGGGCTGCCAGCAAATTGCTGCATTTGCGGGTTGGCAGCAATAGATGCCAGCTCGTCAAGCCAAAGCGCTGCCCCGGCAAGGTCAGCGCCAGAAGCCTTGAACAAGGCCTCAGCGTAGGGTCGTGCAATAGTGGCTAATTCGGCCATAAAGATGCTCGCTTGAAGTCAAAGGGGCGACGTTGCATGTCAGCGCAAAATTCAAAGTTCGGCTTTGAGACGGCCAAGCAAGTCAGCATGCACACCGGCATTGACCTCCTTGCGCAGAATCTGTTCAGCACCCTTGACGGCCAATGCTGCAACCTGCTCACGCAAGGTTTCGCGGGCGCGAACGGTTTGCTGCTCAGCTTCCGCCTTGGCAGCGGCAACGATTTTGTTGCCCTCTTCGACCGCCTTGACTTTGGCCTCTTCGATCATGATCTGAGCGCGACGCTCGGTCTCAGCCATGCGCACGGTCGCCTCGCTGCGCGAATTGGCCAACTCTTCTTCGACCCGCTTGTTGGCGGATGTCAATTCGGATTTGGCTTTGTCTGCGGCAGCAAGACCGTCAGCTATTTTCTGGGCCCGCTCGTCCAATGCTTTTGTGATCGGTGGCCACACGAATTTCATCGTGAACCACACCAGAATCGCAAAAACAACGGCCTGCAGGAACAGGGTTGCGTTGATGTTCACGGCTTAATCCCTTTCAAGCGGAAAGCTGGAGAAATGATCGGACAAAAATCAGATGGCGAAAGGCTTAGCAAACGCGAACAGCAGGGCAATGGCCACGCCGATCAGGAAAGCAGCGTCAATCAGGCCGGCCAAGATGAACATCTTGGTTTGCAGTTCGTTCATCAGTTCGGGCTGACGAGCCGACGCTTCGAGAAATTTGCCACCCATCAGGGCGATACCGATTGATGCACCAAGTGCACCCAAACCGACGATCAAACCGCAAGCCAATGCCACCAAGCCGAGAATGTTTTCCATGATTGCTCCTAAGTACAGAAAAAAGAAAAGAAAAAAGAAAGAACCGAAACCTAAAAAAAGATCAGTGCGAGTCGTGGGCCTGCCCCACGTAAATCAGCGTCAACATCATGAAGATGAAGGCTTGCAAAGTGATCACCAGAATGTGGAAAATACTCCACGCGCTCCCGGCAATCACATGCCCGACACCCAACCAGAACCCACCCGCGAGCGGGTTGAACTGCCAGGCCCATGTACCGCCCATCAGGGCGATCAACATGAAAATCAATTCGCCAGCAAACATGTTGCCGAACAGCCGCATGCCGTGCGACACGGTCTTCGCGGCAAACTCAATCATTTGCATCAAAAAATTGATGGGGTACAAGTAGACCTTGTCGCCGAAGGGCGCGGCCACCAATTCGTGCGTCCAGCCGCCCAAACCCTTAATCTTCACGCTGTAGAACAAGCACACCAAAAGCACACTGAACGACATGCCCAGGGTGGTCGACAAATCAGCCGTTGGCACCACGCGCATGTAGTCGGGGTGCGCCACCGTAGGCGCCAGCACATGCCAGATTGCCGGCAAGAAGTCGACCGGCAACATGTCCATGGCATTCATCAGGAAAATCCAAACAAACACTGTGAGCGCAAGGGGAGCAACCAGTTTGCGGCTTTTCGCGTTGTGGACCACTCCTTTTGCCTGGTTCTCAACCATTTCCGACAAAATTTCGACAGCTGCCTGAAAGCGGCCGGGGACGCCAGCCGTGGCCTTGCGGGCCGCACGCCATAGCAAAAAGCAACCCAGCGCGCCCAAAATAATGGCGTACACCACAGAGTCCAGATTGAAGACACCAAAGTCTACCAACCCTTTTTGGTGCACATTCTCGAATGCGAAATTCTTCTGCAAATGTTGCAGGTGGTGCTGGATGTATTCCCCAGACGTTTGACCGTGTGTTCCGGCAGTTTCAGCAGCAGACATAAATCACCAGTTCATCAAATCTTTTTGATCGACTTCGTGCGTGCCGGCTGAAACCACATGGCCAGCCAATACACCTTCATCGTCACCACAAACCCGGCCAGCAATGCCAACCAACTCAAATGGGACACCAACCGCGGCGCCGCCAGCAACATTGCAACGGTGACGCCGATTTTGACCAGCTCCCACACGAAAAAACCCACCAGCGCCGAACCTGCGTCAAACGCAAACTTCTGGCGCGACAGCCCGCGCGCGAAAAGCGACGCCGGGACAATCACCGCCAGGGCGCCATACCACGCAGACCAGCCTGCATCGTGTCGCCCTGTTACACCCCAGGAAATCAAAGCCACCAAAACACCGACCACTGCTTGCGCAGCAAGCATCCGAATCACCGGAACGGGCTGAATTTGCCGGCGAACATCGTCAGCCTCTTGGCGGGTCAGTGGCTTGAAGTTTTCGCGTTCAACCTTCAACTCGCTTTCGGCATCCAGCGGTAAGCAACCAGCAGCCCTGTTCTTCTCATTGTTTTGTACGCGCTTCTCATCAGCATGCCGCAGATGCTGCCCATCTGCGGGCTCATTGACTACGGCAAGTACGTTGTTCACCACAACTGCACCTGCCCCGTGGCGCGCTGCCTTGTTTTGAGTTGACATTGTCACGGCCTCACATTACTGGAAAGTTACAGCGCAGTTACAACGGCTTGACCAACGACATTTAGCAAAGCCTCTGATTATACGTAGAAACCAATAGCGGCCAAACGATGTGCACCTTGTTGCGGTGTTACCGTGACAAATCTGTAAGGGCAGCCTGCAGGTTTTACCACCGCCATGGCCCTCAGTAGCGCTGCGCTGCAACACCGGCCCGTCGCGTCGGTGTTGTCCTTGAATGACAGGAATTTTCTCTTTTTCCGATACTCGTTATCTCCCCCCGCTCGCCTTTGCTACAGCGGATCCCCATTGCCTTTTTTGGCTGGCTGCTGCCGCCTTGGCGCAGGCGCAAACCGACGCCACTGCCGCTGTTGATGTCGATCTGCTCAAACCGCACCACACAGCGAAGGGCTTTCAGAACAACTACATTGGCACCGTCAACAAAGGGGTGGGCGAGTTGATACGCTGGCAGATTGAGCGTCGTGAGCAGGGCCTGCCCCGAGCGCCTCACGCGCCCACCCCCACGCAGCCGCCAGACTTGCAACGCGTCAGCCGCTACAAAACAGAGTTTGCCCGCCAGAGCCGCACTTCCCCCACCATCACCTGGATCGGCCATGCCAGCCTGCTGGTGCAAGCCGGTGGGTTGAATATCCTGACCGACCCAATGTTCTCCAGGCGCGCCCGCCCGATCCAGCTGATCGGCCCCGTTCGCGCCCAACCGCCCGGCATCGCCATCGCCGACCTTCCCCCCATCGATGTGGTGGTGATTTCGCACAACCACTACGACCACCTCGACCGCCAATCGGTGCTCGACATCGCCCTGCGCTCTGCAGCCGCCCCGACTCGCACGCTTTTTTTGGTTCCGCTCGGCATGAGGTCATGGTTTACCGACCTGGGGCTGACAAATGCCCGTGAAATGGACTGGTGGGACACCCTCACCGAGCGCGGCGTAACCTTTACCTTCACCCCCACGCAGCACTGGTCTGCGCGCGGCATGGGCGACCGCAGCCAGACGCGGTGGGGCGCTTGGGCCGTCACAGCGCCCGATCTGCACTGGTACTTTGCTGGCGACACCGGCTACTCGAAAGACTTTGCTGACACAGCGGCGCGCTTTGCCGGGCAGCACACCCCGGCGCAAGGCGGCGGGTTTGACCTGGCGCTGATCCCCTTGGGGGCCTACCAGCCGCGCTGGTTTCTGGCCGAGCAGCATGTCAACCCCGAGGAAGCCTTGCAGATGCACCTTGACCTTTTGGCTAAGCGCATTGTTGGCATTCACTGGGGCACCTTTGCACTGTCCGACGAATCACTGGACCAGCCGCCCAAAGACCTTGCCGCAGCCCGCGCGGCCAAGAACATCGCAGCCGATGACTTCAGTGTGATGGCTATCGGCGAAACTCAGGTCTTGCCACCGCGCCCGCAGCCCAAGGAAGCCCCATGACCTCAACACCTCCATCGCCCCACGAAACGCCTGTGCCTGCGCCGGGTGACAACCCTGCCGCTGACAACGCGCCTGCGCCGCCCCAGCCATCGCTGATTGAGTACCCATCCCAGTTCCCCATCAAGGTGATGGGCCTGAAAGTTGACGGGCTGGTCGCGGCCATCACCCATGTCGCGCACCAGTTCGACCCGGCGTTTGATGTCAGCACCATCGAATTGCGTGAAAGCAGCGGCGGCAAATACCTCGGCGTAACGGTCACGGTCACCGCCACCAGCCGCGAGCAGCTCGACGAGCTGTACCGCACGCTGAGCACGCACCCGATGGTGAAAGTGGTGCTGTAGGGCCGCAAACGGTGGTTCGCATGACGTTTGAAGTGCACACCCTGGGCTGCGTTGACTTCGTGCCGACTTACACGGCCATGCAGGCCTTCACCCAAGCACGGCAGGGCCAAAGCACCGTAATTTCAGGTCAAATAGCCCTGAAGTCCAAGTATTTACTGCCTGATCAGCTATGGATTTGTGAGCACAACCCAGTCTACACGCAGGGCCTCGCCGGAAAGGCCGAACACATTTTCAACCCTGCTGACATCCCCGTGGTGCAAACCGACCGGGGCGGCCAGGTGACGTTTCACGGGCCGGGGCAGGTGGTGGCTTACCCGTTGATGGACTTGCGGCGGGCGGGTTACTTCGTCAAGGAATACGTTTACCGCATCGAGCAGGCCGTGATCAAGACGCTGGCCCACTTTGGCGTGACGGGCCACCGCGTGACGGGCGCGCCGGGCATTTACGTGCGGCTGGATGACCCCTTCAGCCACGCCGCACTGACCGGTCCGGCCCACCCATTGGACCCGTTTCAGGGTCTGGGCAAGATCGCTGCGCTGGGCATTAAGGTCAGCCGCCATTGCACGTACCACGGGGTGGCGCTGAACGTGGCAATGGACCTGGAGCCCTTTTCCCGCATCAACCCTTGCGGTTATGCGGGCTTGCAAACCGTGGACCTTTCTACAATCGGAGTCCACGTTGAATGGCAAGACGCCGCCAACGTGCTGGGCCACAAGCTCACCACTTACCTCGCGCCTTAAAAAAAGTAGACATCATGAGCACTCTCGACGTCGTCAAAAACATTCAACCGGTTGAGTCCTACAACCCCCTGGCCAAGCAGAAAGCGGCGGCCAAGCTGTCGCGCATTCCCGTCAAGGTGGTGCCCGGCGAACTGCTGAAAAAACCGGACTGGATCCGCGTCAAGGCGGGCTCACCCACCACGCGGTTCTATGAGATCAAGCAGATCCTGCGCGAGAACAAGCTCAACACCGTGTGTGAGGAAGCCAGCTGCCCCAACATCGGTGAATGTTTCGGCAAGGGCACGGCGACCTTCATGATCATGGGCGACAAGTGCACCCGCCGCTGCCCGTTTTGTGACGTGGGCCACGGCCGGCCCGACCCGCTGGACGCGGACGAGCCGATGAACCTGGCCAAAACCATTGCGGCCCTCAAACTCAAGTACGTGGTCATCACCAGCGTGGACCGTGACGATTTGCGCGACGGCGGCAGCGGGCATTTTGTCGAATGCATTCAGCGCATCCGCGAGTTGTCACCCCAAACCACGATTGAAATCCTGGTGCCCGATTTCCGTGGCCGCGACGACCGCGCCCTCGAGATTCTGAAGGCTGCGCCGCCCGACGTGATGAACCACAACCTGGAAACCGCGCCGCGCCTGTACAAGGAAGCACGCCCCGGCAGCGACTACCAGTTTTCACTGAACCTGCTCAAAAAGTTCAAGGCGTTGCACCCCGATGTACCGACCAAAAGCGGCATCATGGTCGGCCTGGGTGAGACAGACGAAGAGATTTTGCAGGTCATGCGCGACATGCGTGCGCACGACATCAACATGCTGACGATTGGCCAGTACCTGGCTCCATCGATGAGCCACCTGCCGGTGCGCCGCTATGTGCACCCCGACACCTTCAAGATGTTCGAAGCAGAGGCTTACAAAATGGGCTTCACCCATGCCGCTGTGGGTGCCATGGTGCGCAGCAGCTACCACGCCGACGAGCAGGCGCATGCCGCCGGGGTGCAGGACAAGCCCTACTTCGCAGTTGCAATGTGAGCGTCCCGGCGCTGCCATTGCAGCCCCTGTCGTTGGCAACGAAAGTTGACGAAGGCACCTACAAGCGCGCCCTGGGAGTCTACCGCCATCAGCAGGTGCAGGACTTCACCATCACCACCAGCGGGCCGGGCAGCTGGCTCGTCAGCGGCCTGGTGCAAGGCAGCGAATTAGAACCGTACGAAACCGATGTTGAACTGGAGCTGGACACCGCCGGCAATGCCACCCACTTCAAAAGCAGTTGTGACTGCCCTGTGGGACGCAACTGCAAGCATGGCGTGGCGCTGGCCCTGAAGGCGGCTTACAAATCAGCGGCGAAACCCGTGGTTAAACCGGACACGGTGGCGCCGTCTTTGCGCTCACCCGGCCCCCAGGAGCAAAGCGCTTACGAAGCCATCCTGGCGCAAATTGCCGCGCTGCAAACCAAAGCCGCGCCCCTGCGGGTAGCGCAGGCCGGCGTCAAAAAGCTGAACAGCGAGGAAAAAGCACAACAGCATGCCCAGCGCAACGTGACCCAATGGCTGGACTTGTTCGGGCAAGCGTCCAGCAGCCCCCTGGATGCCGACGCGGCCACAGCGCCGACAACCGTGAGTCACACCGCTGAACGCCTGGTTTTCCTGCTGTCCGGCACGCTGGCCCCGCTGGTCGCTGGCCTGCACCCCGTGCTGCAACTCAGCTACGGTTTGGCCCGCAAGCTCCAAAGCGGCAAATGGGCGAAGGTGCGCCAACCCGGCTACCTGGGCAACAGCGACAGCGACCCGCAAGCACTGGAAGTGGTGCGCCTGATTCAAAGCCAGGCGGGCCGCCATCACAGCTACCAGGCGTTTCATCACCAATGCACGGTGGCCGGAGCGGCGGGGCAGTTGGCGCTGCAACTGGCGGCCCAAAGCGGTTTGCTGTTTCACAGCCCCCAGGACCGCACGATGGGCGTGCCCCTGAGTTGGGGCGAGCCGCGCAGCATCGGCTTTGAATGGCAGCAACGCCAGCCCGCCCAGCTGACATCGACCAAAGAAACCTTTTTTCAGCCCTTGCAGGACGAGCCCATCTGGTCGCTGCGCCCGGTGCTGTCTGGCGCGCTCACAGGCGCTGAAATTTATGCCAATGCACCGCCGCTGTACTTGCTGCCCAACGCCGGGGTGTGCGGGCCGCTGGCCCTGCCCGGCGTCAGCCCGGAGCATTTGCAGCTGCTGCTCAAGGCGCCGCCCATTCCTGAATCAGCGTTTGCCAAAAACGAAATCACGTTTTTGCGCAATCTGGCGGGCTTGCCGCTGCCACCAGTTCTGGTGCCGCCGCAGATCGTGCAGGGCGTTGCGCCCGTGTGGCGACTGCATATCGCCCCATCACCCGCCGCGTACGCCCACCGCATGGGCATGCTCAAAGCGACGCTGCGTTTTGACTACCAGGGCGTGGTGGTGTACGCCGCGCATAACCAAAACCCGGTGCTGATTGACCTGCCGCCTGATGCCGACAACCCCGCCCTGCGGGTGCTACTGCACCGTGACCTGGCACTGGAACAGGCCGCCCACCACGGTCTGCGTGCACACGGCCTGGTGGGCGACACGCATGGCATTTTCGTGCTGCCCTTTGTGTCGCAGGCCCAGCAAATGCAATGGTTGCCCTGGCTCGACGACGGCTTTGCCGACTTCAGCGCCCAAGGTTTCGTCGTCACACAAGATGCCGACCTGCAGGGCTGGATCGCCCGCGCTGACACGCTCGACGTGCAGCTTGAGGGGGCGAACAGCCACGGCACTGACAGCGCCCCAGACGACAGCCACTCCCCCTGGTTTGACCTGTCGCTCGGCATCTCGATAGACGGCCAGCGCCGCAACCTGCTGCCGCTGCTGCCCGAGCTGCTGGGCCAGCTTGAGGTGGTGCGCCAGCGCCAGCATAACCAAACCGACGACAGCACCGCCCTGCAGCTGCCCCCCTGCATTTTTCTTCTGCAAGACGGCGGCACCTACTTGCGCGTGCCGACCGAGCCGCTCAGGCCTTGGCTGCAAGCCCTGCTGGAGCTGGTCAGCGAGCGCGGTGTCAAAGGGGCGTTTGACGGCGACCGCTTGCGCCTGTCCCGGCTCGAAGCCCTGCGCATGGGGGCCTCGCTGGGCGAAGGTGCGCGCTGGCAAGGCGCGGGCAGCCTGCGCACCATGATGGCCCAGCTGGCCGGGCAAACTGCCCTGCCCGAAGTCACCGCGCCAGCTAGCTTGCAGGCCACGCTGCGCCCCTACCAATTGCAGGGTTTGGGCTGGCTGCAGTTTTTGCGAAGCCACAGCCTGGGCGGCGTGCTGGCCGACGACATGGGCCTGGGCAAAACGCTGCAAACGCTGGCCCATGTACTGATGGAAAAAGAAGCCGGTCGGCTCGACCGCCCTGTGCTGGTGATCGCCCCCGTCAGCTTGATGGGCAACTGGCGCCGCGAGGCCGAGCGCTTTGCCCCCAGCCTGCGCACCCTGGTACTGCACGGCAAAGACCGCCACGGTGAAGCCACCAAAATCCCGTTTAACGACCTGGTGATCGCCCCCTATTCGCTGCTGGGCCGCGACCGCGAACGCTGGCAAGCGCAAAACTGGCACCTGGTGGTGCTGGACGAAGCGCACAACATCAAAAACGCCAACACCGACGCCGCACAGGTCGCGGGCCAGCTCAACACCCGCCACCGGCTGTGCCTGTCCGGCACACCGATGGAAAACCACCTGGGCGAGTTGTGGAGCCTGTTTCACTTTTTGATGCCCGGCTTTTTAAGCAGCCAGGCGCGCTTCAAGCAACTGTTTCGCACCCCGATTGAAAAATTCGGGGACACCGAAGCACTGCGCCAGTTGCGCCAGCGCGTCACCCCTTTCATGTTGCGCCGCCATAAAAAAGACGTGGCCACCGACCTGCCCGACAAGCAGGAGTTCATCACCCCCGTCGAGCTGGGCGACCACCAGGCCAACCTCTACGAAACCATTCGCCTGACGACGGAAAAATCAGTGCGTGACGCGTTGTCCAACAAAGGGCTGGCGAAGTCGCAAATTCAAATCCTGGACGCCCTGCTCAAGCTACGCCAGGTCTGCTGCGACCCGCGTCTGGTCGCCGTGCCTGCCGCGCAAAAAGTCAAACAATCCGCCAAGCTGGAGCTGCTGATGGAACTGCTGCCCGAGCTGCTGGCCGAGGGCCGCAAGGTGCTGCTGTATTCACAGTTCACGTCCATGCTCAGCCTGATCGAAGAAGAGCTGGCCAAACGCCAACTGCGCTGGGCCAAGTTGACGGGGCAGTCGCAAAAGCGCGACCAGATCATTGAGCGCTTCACCAGCGGCGAAGTGCCGCTGTTTTTGATCAGCCTCAAAGCCGGCGGCGTGGGCCTGAACCTGACGCAGGCCGACACCGTGATTCACTACGACCCGTGGTGGAACCCGGCTGTCGAAATGCAAGCCACAGACCGCGCCCACCGCATCGGCCAAACCCGGCAAGTGATGGTCTACAAACTGGTCGCCCAAGGCACGATCGAAGAGCGCATCGTTGCCTTGCAAGCCCGCAAGGCCGCACTGGCCAATAGCCTGTACAGCGGCAGCGCAGATGGAGAAGCTGCCAGAAAGCAACCCATGTTTACCGAAACCGACTTGCAGGCCCTGCTGCAGCCGCTGGGGAGCCATTTTTAGAGC
>JANLUZ010000103.1:0-8822 GCA_031363755.1 Polaromonas sp. | reverse complement strand
GGCAATCCCCAGCGCGCCGATGATGCCAACGAAAAGCCTTGATCGGCCACCGAAGCGCCCACACGATGGGTTGAATGTTGGGGTGTCCATGGCCTGTCTCCTGCGTGGTCTGGCTATTTTCGGGCAGCACCTGCATGACGTCAGGCCGCTTGCCTCCGGCCATCGTAGAACGCTGGTGAAGCGTTCAACCCAGACGGCGCCCCCAGCCCGCGTAGGCCGTCAACTCATTTTTAATGGTTACAGTCAACGCGCCTGATGGTGCGCTTATGCCACGGGTGGCAGGCTGTCGGCGTCGTTGGCGACAGCTTTAGGCTTTGCTTCTGACGGGGCGGGCCTTGCCGGCGCGGCAAAGCACATTTTCTGGCCATCCCACTGCTGCCCACACCAGCAATGCCCCTCGGCATTGATCAGGCAGGTGCCGGTGCCGCAGCAACGTGTGTCGTCTTGCATGTTGTCAGCCTTCACGCTCTGGGCAGCGTCACGCCGACCTGTCCCTGGTACTTGCCGCCGCGGTCTTTGTACGAGGTTTCGCACACGTCGTCTTTGTCGCTTTCAAAAAACAGCACCTGGGCGCAACCTTCGCCCGCATAAATTTTGGCAGGCAGCGGGGTGGTGTTGCTGAACTCCAGCGTCACGTAGCCTTCCCACTCGGGCTCGAACGGCGTGACGTTGACGATGATGCCGCACCGGGCGTAGGTGCTCTTGCCAAGGCAGATCGTCAGCACGTTGCGCGGAATGCGGAAGTACTCCACGGTGCGCGCCAGTGCAAAGCTGTTGGGCGGAATGATGCAGTAGTCGCCGTGCATGTCGACAAAACTTTTCTCGTCAAAGTTTTTCGGGTCCACCACGGTGCTGTGGATGTTGGTGAACACCTTGAACTCGGGCGCGCAACGGATGTCGTAGCCATAGCTGCTGGTGCCATAGCTGATGATCTTTTGGCTCACGCCGCCCACCTCGCGCTGGCGAATCTGGCCGGGCTCGAACGGCTCGATCATGCCGGTCGTGTCAGCCATGTGGCGTATCCATCTGTCGCTTTTGATGCTCATCGGGCGGGCTTTCTTGGGCTTTTTTCGGTGCGGCTAATTGTAGGCAGAGCCGCGCGGTCTTCCTTGCGAAGGGACGCCAACGACAGACGCTATAAAATACATAGCTATACAGGCAATAAACGCCTTGACTAGCAGCCTATTTCATCCAAAAAAACAGCCCGTCAGACGTCGGGATGTTCCTGCAGCGATCAACTCGCCAGCGCCTGGGAAATCACGGTTTTCTCAATCACCCGGTCATCGCCCAGCACGATCAGCGAAAAAAGCAGCTCGTCCAGGTTGGTGGCCTGGGCCGTCCTGCGGGCCAGCAGGGGCGTGGCCTGCGGGTTGAGCACCACAAAATCAGCCTCGCAGCCGGGCAGCAAATTACCAACCACGCCGCTCAGACCCAGCGCGCGTGCGGCACCAGCGGTGTGCTGCCACCACAGCTGCTGGGGTTGGAGCGACACGCCCGGCTTGGTTTGCCCTTCGCGGCCCACGGTGTAGGCGGCGAGCATGGTGTGAAACGGGCTGAACGAGGTGCCACCGCCCACGTCGCTGGCCAGCCCATACAGAAACCCGGCACGGTCGGCGTTCACGTAGTCAAAAAACCCGCTGCCCAAAAACAGGTTGCTGGTGGGGCTAACGGCAGCGGCGGCACCTAGGTCGCGCAGCAGCGCGCGGTCGTGATCGTCGATGTGGATGCAGTGGGCATACACGGCGCGCGACCGCAGCAGCCCGAACTGCTCGTACACGCTGAGGTAGCTGCGCGCCTCGGGATACAGGGCACGCACCCAGGCGATTTCGTCGAAGTTTTCAGCAACATGGGATTGCACCCACACATCAGGATACTGGGCGGCCAGCTCACCTGCACCCTGCAACTGCGCGGCGCTGCAACTGGGCACAAAGCGCGGCGTGATGGCGTAGCCCAGGCGGCCCACGCCATGCCATTTTTGAATCAGGGCTTCAGTGTCTACCAGGCTTTGTTCGGTTTCATCCCGCACGCCATCGGGCGAGTTCTGGTCCATCAGCACCTTGCCAGCAATCATTCGCAGGCCGCGCTGGTGTGCTTCGCCCATCAACGCGTCAACCGACGCGGGATGTGAGGTGGCAAAGGCCAAAGCGGTGGTCACGCCGTTGCGCAACAACTCTGCTATGAAAAAAGAAGCGCTCGAGGCAGCGTAATACTGGGCTACGAAGCGTTTTTCATGCGGAAATGTGTAATTTTCAAGCCACGGCAATAGCCCTTCTGCCGGGGAGCCAATCACGTCGAGCTGCGGGTAATGGATGTGCATGTCCACAAAGCCAGGCGCGATGATGCGGCCCGGAAAATGCGCTACCGCCACGTCGGGGTACAGCGGCCGCACGGCCTGGTAAGCGCCCGCATCCAGCACTACTTACACGCCGTTGGCGTTAGGGCCTACCACCAGCAGGCCGTCGCTCTCCAGCATGGCGTGTGGGATGGCGGGATCGGGAAAGTAAAGCAGGCAGGCGCGATAGGCTTTCATGGGGGCAAGCGTAGCGCCACTAGGCGCCGCGTTCATAAGCCGACGCGGATGACGGCTATCGTTTGGCCCCGAGGCGCAGCGTGCAGCTGTCGCCCATGCCCGCGCGCCACACCTTCACAGCGGCCAACCCCGGCAGCACCGGCGCGAGTGCGCGCCAGATGTAGGCGCACAGATTTTCCAGTGTCGCTGGGCCTAGGCCCGGCACGTCGTCCAGCAGGCGGTGGTCCAGCTGAGGGCGCAGATGCTCGATGGCGCGCCGCACCAGCCCCAAGTCCACCACCATGCCGCTGGCCGCGTTGGGCGCGCCTGACAGCGTTACTTCAGCATGGTAGGTGTGGCCGTGGATCCGGCGGCTGCTGTCAGACTCGACCTCGCGGTCCAGGGTGTGGGCGGCGTCGAAGAAAAACTGCTGGCTGATGTCAAACGTCATGGGAGTGGTTTTCATGGATTTGTCTTTTAGATGCGTCTGAAAATTCGATTGGCGGGATGCAGTGCAAGGCGCACGGAGCGCAGGACACCGGAGTGCACTTCAGTGCATGAGGATTCCGACGGGAGGGGAAGACCGGGGCCGCTCCCCCCGTCAGGCGCAACGCCGCAATGTGCCCGTCAATTGGATTTACAGACACATCTAGCGGATACCTGTGATCTTGTGGATCTGCAGGCTTAAACGCCAGGCGGGCCGTTGCAGGCAAAGCGCAATGCATTTCTCGGTGTTATCAGCCCGCAAGATGTTGTCCATGGGCTGCAGGTAGCGGTGGGTGAAATCGGCGGCTTCCAGAGTGTCCAGGTCAGTGCCAGACTGAGGCCACACCACCTTGAGTTCATGCCCACAGCGTTGCACCCAGGGCGCGCCCGCTTTCGGGCTGACGCAGATCCAGTCGATGCCCGCCGGCGCGGCGAGCGTGCCATTGGTTTCCACGGCGATGAAAAAGCCTTGCGCGTGCAGCGCGCCGATCAGCGCGTCGTCCACTTGCAGCAAAGGCTCACCGCCCGTCATCACGATAAAGCGGTGGCCAGTGTCGCCAGGCGGCCACAAGGCGGCAACCTGGCTGGCCAGCGCTTGTGCATCGGCGTATTTGCCGCCCAGGGTGCCGTCGGTCCCGACGAATTCGGTGTCACAAAACTGGCAGACAGCGGACCGCCGGTCCTGCTCCCGGCCTGACCACAAATTGCACCCCGCGAATCGGCAAAACACCGCCGGACGGCCTGCGTTGGCCCCCTCGCCTTGCAGCGTGTAGAAAATTTCCTTGACCTGGTAGCTCATGGGCTGGCCCAGGTCGGATCAAGCGGGTGCTGACATCTCAAATAGGCGGCACCGCGCGGCGAGCCTGCGCGGGCAACGAGGTTTTTGTACATGGTGGTCCTCTACATGGCCCGGGTTAAACAATGCGGCACGCCAGGGCAACGTGCGACCTCGGATTTTAACGGCTGCCGGTTACCGGGTATTGGCGGGCCAGCCACGCAAATAACGCCGCACCCAAAGCCAGCGCCGCCGCCGCAATTTCAAGCGCCCAGCTGAACCCTGCGCTGGCAGTCGCGGTGTGCCGCATCAACACCGCCACCAGTGGTGGGCCCAGAATCTGCCCCACCCCATAAAAGGCGGTGAGCAGGCCGATCAGACTGGCAGCCGCGTCGGGTTTGAGACGGCGCACCTCCTGCATGGCGAAAAAAGTGATGGCGGTGAAGGGCAGGCCCAGCATCAGGCTGCCCACAGCAAACCCCGCCAGACTTGGCAATATCAGGCTGCACAGCACACCCGCGGCCTGAAGCGTGTAGCAGCCCGCCAGCAGCCAGCGCCTGTCGATGTCAGCTGGCATGCGGGTGGCCAGAACGGCGCCGGTCATGATGCCCAGGCCGAACACCGGCCAGAACAAGTCCAGCCAGGCCGAGCCCGGCAGCGCCGCGCGCGCAATCACCGGCAAAAACGTGGCGGTGATGATGTAGCCAAAACCTGCCAAGCCATAGGCGAATGTCAACACTGGCAGCTCAACGCGGCCCAGGCGGGGCGGGCCCGGTGCGGTGTCTTCCCGTGTTTCGCCGCCCGCGCGGTGACCACCGCTGCGAGGCCGACCTGCCAGCGTTTCATCAGCGCCAGTCAGTTGACGCCACACCGACAACACCAACGCCAGGGCCAGCACCCCGAACACACACCACGCCGCTGTCGCACGCCACCCGACAGCCACCATGCCCGTGGCCAGCACACCGCTGACCACAATGCCCAGCCCTGGCCCCACATAGATCAGCCCGCCCATGGCCGGTGCACCGCGTCGCGCCAACTGGCTCATGCACCAGCCTGAGGTGAACACAAACACGACGGCGCTGGTTACTCCGGCGGCAAATCTCAGCGCGGGCCACGCCTGGGGCCAGTTCAGGGCCATGGCCCCAGTGAGCACCACCGTGGTCGCGAGACCCGCCCGGATCAACGACACAAACCGGAACGACGGGAGCCCTGGCCAACGCGACCATAAGAACGGTTGCACGGTGCAGAGCAGCGCGCCCAGCATGTACCCGGCATAGTTGGCGCTGGCCAGCAGGCTGGCATGCGGCAGGTCCACCACACCGTCGGCCAGCATCATGGGCAAGATGGGCGTGAAGGCAAATCGCCCAATGCCCATGGCGACAGCCAAGGCCACCGCGCCCGTCAGGGCAATGGTCAGCAGGCGAGGTTGACGGGCCTGTGTGCCGGGGTCAGCCATTAACGCCATGGTGAAAAGTGCGAGCAGGTCATGGTCCAATTTTGGCAGCGTTGTCGGCTGGCGCCTTTTTTGACTACGGAGTGCAGTGCGATCGCATCTCGCCATTACGAAAACCCCTACCTGGGTTTGCTAGCCAATTTCTAGCTTGTGTAGCCAGCAAAAAGCCAACAGAAAAATTGTTTCAATCTGCATCACTTGTTACCATGCGCCCAAAGCTTGCCAACAGCAAGCGCATCCGCTTTTCACTTATCTTGACGCCGTGATGATGACGCCCAAAACCGCTTACGAAACACTGGCCGTGCGGCCCAACGCCTCTGGCGACGACATCGAAGTGAACTACAGCAGCTTGCTGGCGCAGCTCAAAAGCCAGAAAAACCTGTTCAATCCGGCAGACTACAACTTCAAGTTTGAAGCCCTCCAGCAGGCCTACCAAGCGCTGTCGACACCCCAGGCCCGGGCTGCTTATGACAAGACGCAGTCCCGGCCCGCAGCCATCACCTCTCTGGCGACCGTGGCACCGTGCACCGAGACGGCATCGCTGGCGCTGCGGGTCGAGGCGATGACGCTTCGCGCCGAGGCGATTGCCCTGCGCGCGGACGCTATGTCCTTGCACGGCCACACCGACACCTTCGCGAGCCGCCCGGGCGCGGCGCTTGCTGGCCGGGGCGGGCTGATGGACGCCGTGCCCCTGCTGAAAAAAATGGCCATGCTCACCGGTGCCGCTGTGGCCGTGTGGGTGGTGATCCAGTTGGCGTTTGTGCTGCTGAGCAACCGGCGAGGTGACGCAGAGTCAGGTGCGGCGGCCAGCGCGCGCGACAAAACAGTGGTGCAGGAGTACTACCAGACTCACGGCGTGCGGCCTGCCAATGCCGCTGAAGCCGAGTTGATGGAAGCCGCAATGCGCAAGGCCGACAGCGAAAGCCGTAAAAATGAGAATGACGCCCGCAAAGCCGAGCGCGACAAAACCAGGACAGCCGACGACTACCGACGCTTTGAAGACGACGCCAGGCGCCGCGCCGACCAGGTCAGCACCGATCTGCGCTATGCGGAAACACAGGCCAGAGAACAAGCCCGGCGTGACGATGAGCAGAAAACGCGTGAGCTGGAACGCCAAAAGGAACAGCGTGAGGACACCGAGCGTCGCCGCATCGAAGCCGAGCAAGCCAAGTGGCGTGACGCCTTGCGTCGTTGAGATGCCCTTCGTGGCGAGGGCAAAGTTTGGCGTGGTGTTGACCCGCGCGGTGCAACGCCGCACCCAGCCACTGCCACGCACGGTGGCGCTGGGTGCAGTGCTGATAGCGGTGGCTGCCATATGCCTGGCCTGCACACCGTCAGGCGCCGACACACGTCATATGTTGGTGGGCAAGTGGCGAAGTTCCCGGCTGCCGACGCCTTTGTACCTGCATGACAACGGCGAGTGGGAGATCAAACAGGACAACGGCCTCGTATTGCAATACGGGCTGTGGGCGTACAACAGCAAAAATCTGATCTGGACCCTCAAGCAAGGCACCGTGATCAGCCGCGAGGTGAACCCCGTGGTGTCGCTGAAACCCAGGGCGTTCACCTTGCGGGAAAATGACCGCACGCTGACGACGTTCACCCGCCTGATGCCCGCAACCGACTGAGCCAAGAGCCAATTTGGTCTATTTTTTACCTATGAGCCATTACGACACGCTTGAAGTCAGCCCCCAGGCGAGCCCCGAGGTGATCCGCGCGGCCTACAAAAGCCTGATGCAGCGCTTTCACCCCGACAAACACCCCGGCAACGGCGCAATGGCCGAACGGGCAGGTCTGATCACGCTGGCTTATGACACTGTGTCTGACCCCGCCAGACGCAGTGCTTATGACCAAAGCCTCAAAGCGGCGCGCCAAGCCGACAGCCCATCATCGCAAGCCACGCCAGGGCGCTCACGGCCCTTGAGGCGGAGCCCGCGCCGCGCCGCAGCGGGCCAATACAGCGCCATGGCGTTTTTTTGGGGCATCGTGGTGGTCATCGTGTTGGCGGGTGGTCTCAGTTTGTGGCTGCTCAAGTCAAACGCTGCCCGAAAAACTCAGCCGCCTCAGCCCTCCCAGGAAAGTCAGGACCGCAGCAGCGTCGGCGCCATCGCGCTGGACACCGGAGCCACTCAGCACACGTCGGGAAACAAGGCCGGCCAAGGGCCACTTTTTGTACGCCTGGGCACGCATCTGCAGGTCATGGTGGGCGGTGGGGGAAGCGATCCGGCGCGTGTTTATGCGTTGACGATTCCCAACCTGCAAGTACAGATTGGCCGCACGGATGCCAACGAGTTCACGCGCTACCTGGTTCAGCAGGAAAGCGCACTGCTGGCCCACCTGGTTGAACGCCTCGCCGTGCTGGCGCAGCCGGACGAGCTCATCAAGGCCAGCGGCCGACAGTATCTGCGCCAGCTGATTGTTGAGGCGCTGGTAGACATCACGGGAACCGGTACCGGCAGGGCCCCGGCACTGCCGCGCGCTGGCACAGCATCACCTGACGACGCATCGGCCGCCTACGGTGTGATTGGTGTGGCGATGCCCGATGGATTCACCCTGAGATGACCGTTACTCAAAAGCGGCAAAGGCGCGGTCCAGGCGGTCAATGAAATCCTGTTTTTCACTGGGCTGCACAAAGCTTGCTTCAAAGCTGTTGCGCGCCAGCGCGTAGGCGTGGCCGGCCTTCATGCCCGTGGCGGCGAAGGTTTGCAGAAAGTTGTCGTTCATGTAGCCGCCAAAGTAGGCAGGATCGTCTGAATTGACGGTGGCGGCCAGCCCAGCGTCCAGCAAGTCCTTCAGGTTGTGACTGGCCAGATCAGGAAACACGCAGAGCTTGAGGTTGGACAGCGGGCACACAGTCAGCGCGATGCGGTCTTTGGCCAGCCGCTGCATCAGCAGGGCGTCTTTGCTCGACTGCACGCCATGGTCTACACGCTCGACCTTCAGCACATCCAGTGCCGTCCACACATAGGCGGGCGGGCCTTCCTCACCGGCATGCGCGACGAGACGAAAGCCCAGTTCGCGGCAGCGCGCAAACACCCGCGCAAACTTTTCAGGCGGGTTACCCACCTCGCCCGAGTCCAGGCCGATGCCGATGATTTTGTCTTGAAACGGCAGCGCCTGCTCCAGCGTTTCAAACGCCTCAGCCTCGCTGAGATGGCGCAAAAAACACATGATCAGCAAAGCGCTGACACCCAACTGGGCTTTGGCGTCCACACAGGCACGATGCAGCCCGTTGACCACCGTGGCCATGCTCACGCCGCGTGCAGTATGGGTTTGCGGGTCAAAAAACAGCTCGGCGTGCACCACGTTGTCGGCTGCAGCGCGAACGAAGTAAGCCCAGGCCATGTCGTAGAAATCCTGGGCCGTAAGCAACACGCTGGCGCCCGCGTAGTAAATGTCCAGAAAGCTCTGCAAATTGGTGAAAGCGTAGGCCTTTCGCAGCTCGCCCACGCTCGCAAAGGGAATCACCACGCCATTACGCTGGGCCAGCGCGAAGATCAGCTCGGGCTCGAGCGAGCCTTCGACGTGCATGTGCAGCTCGGCTTTGGGCATACACCGCAGAAGGTCGGGCAAGCGCTCGGCCGTGATGGGTTTGACCA
>JANLUZ010000046.1:0-14556 GCA_031363755.1 Polaromonas sp. | reverse complement strand
TCTTGACTGCTGGCATGGCTAGGACATCTCTGTTAGTTTTGTTCCAACATGATAGGACTCAACTGACTATCCACTGTGGGGTGAGCTTCCCCTGAATGACTGGATATGGTTTGTCAGGCGAGCCAGGGCTTGAGATGCTCATCGAGGCCGTCAAAAGGACATTGGTGTTGCGCAGGACATGGCGGCAGGGGACGTGCTGCTGTTTCTTTCGGACAAAGTCAACGCCTATATAGCTCATAAAACCCGACGCATCGCCAGCTCTCTGGGCATCACGCCAGTGAACACCCCGATGTTCAGCCCGCAGAGCAACAGCATGGCCGAGGAATTCGTCAACACCTTTAAGCGCGATTACGTCAGCCATATGGGCCTCAGCGATGCCCTGTCTGTCCTTGCGCAGCTGCCTGTGGCGTCCGAGCACTTCAACGAGGTCCACCAACAGTCGAGCTTGAGAATTAAATCGCCGCGCGAGTTAAGGCAGTAACGGATTGAGCAGTCACGCCGCGCTCTGCCTGATCGACCGGCGCTACTTTGCGTATTAGCCGTGTCCGAATCTGCAGGGGCGAGATAACGTTAGTCCGTTACACGGGCAACGATTGGTGTCCAATATAGACCAACGGCTTCCTGCGGAAACCACATTACTTTCGGACACCGTTCGGACACGAGGGCGAAAACCGAAAGCACAAAGAAAAACAGCCTAGAGACTTTTGATCTCTAAGCTATTGTTCTATAACGCTAATGTTATGGTGCGGCTGGCAGGAATTGAACCCACGACCCCTTGGTTCGTAGCCAAGTACTCTATCCAACTGAGCTACAGCCGCGAAGCCTCAAATTATAGCGCAGTTTCTCGCGCCTATGAGGCTGAATGGTAGGGCGTGAGTGACTTGAACACTCGACCAAAGGATTATGAGTCCTCTGCTCTAACCAACTGAGCTAACGCCCCAAACCAAACACGATTGTAAGGGGCTACCGGTTGTGGCTCAGGGCGGTGCTAACGAGGCGGGAGGTGATGTCCACGATCTGGATCATTTTTTCGTAGGGCATGCGCATGGGGCCAATCACACCCAGCGTACCCACCACCTTGCCGTCCACTTCGTATGGGGCGGTCACCACAGACAGCTCCTGATACGGGATAACCTGGCTTTCACCGCCGATATAGATGCGCACGCCCTCTGCGCGACTAGACACGTCGAGCAGCCGCATGAGCTGCGCTTTTTGCTCGAACAGATCGAACAGCTTGCGCAGGTTACCCATGTCACCTGAAAAGTCGCTCACAGCCAGCAAATTACGTTCGCCTGAAATGACGACTTCTTCACGCGACGCGATAGCTTCCGAGCTGACCTTGACGGCCTCCTGCATCAGGGCGGCAATTTCGCCGCGCAGCGCCTCGACCTCGTTTTGCAGGCGCTCGCGCACCTGCTCCATGGCCATACCAGCGTAGTTCGAGTTCAGGAAATTTGCCGCTTCAATTAGCTGCGACTGCGAATAGTCCGCCTCGGTGAAGATCACGCGGTTTTGCACATCGCCGTCGGGCGAGACGATGATGACCAGAAAGCGTTTGTCTGATAAGCGCAAGAACTCGATGTGCTTAAACACCGACGTGCGCCGGGGCGCCATCACCACGCCTACAAACTGCGACAGACTCGACAGCATATGGGCTGCGTTGCTGATGACTTTTTGCGGCTGGTCGGGTGCCAGCCGGGCTGATGACATCTGCCCGCCAGCCGCGAATGGGTCGCGCTGCGACGTCAGCATCGTGTCGACAAACAAGCGGTAGCCGCGCGCCGTGGGAATGCGCCCGGCCGATGTGTGCGGGCTGACGATCAACCCGAGCTCTTCAAGGTCGCTCATCACGTTGCGAATGGTGGCGGGCGACAACTCAATGCCCGACGCTTTTGACAGCGTGCGCGAGCCTACTGGCTGGCCGTCCGCGATGTAGCGTTCAACCAGCGCTTTGAGCAACAACCGGGCACGTTCATCAAGCATCCAGTCATTCTACGAAGGATGGCCTGCGCGTTGCTGAACTGCGGCGGCCTGTCATGCGGGTTGTGATGTAATTTAACGATGAAGTCGCAATTTCGCCATGTTGCCCTGGTCGGCAAATACCACGCACAGGGCTCCCGTTCAGCGGTTGAACACATTGCGCATTTCCTCGGCACCCAGGGCTGCGAGGTATCGATCGAACATGACACCGCCAATAACACGGGGCTGACACAGTTCCCGACGCTTGACGCCGCAGGCATTGGCGCGCATTGCGACCTGGCGCTAGTGGTCGGCGGCGACGGCACCATGCTGGGCATTGGCCGCTTGCTGGCGCAGTTCGGCATTCCGATGGTTGGCATCAACCAGGGCAGACTGGGCTTCATCACCGACATCGCCTTTGAAGATTACCAGGCCACACTGGGGCCAATGTTGCGCGGCGAATACGAGGAAGACCGCCGCTGGATGATGCAGGCCAGCGTGATGCGCGACTCTCGCTGCGTGTTCAGCGCCACGGCGATGAACGACGTGGTCGTCAACCGCGGTGCCAGCTCGGGCATGGTGGAGCTGCGGGTGGAAATTGATGGCCGCTTTGTGGCCAACCAGCGAGCCGACGGGCTGATCATCGCGTCGCCCACCGGCTCAACCGCCTATGCACTTTCGGCCGGTGGCCCGCTGTTGCACCCGTCGATTCACGGCTGGGTGATTGTGCCGATTGCGCCGCACACGCTGTCGAACCGGCCGTTTGTGCTGGCTGACGATGGTGAGGTGACGATCGAGATCGTGGCGGGCCGTGACGCCAGCGCCAACTTCGACATGCAGTCGCTGGCCAGCCTGCTGCACGGCGACCGTATTTCGGTGCGCCGCTCCCAGTACCAGATGTGTTTTCTCCACCCCAAGGGCTGGAGCTACTTTGACACCCTGCGCAAAAAACTCCATTGGAACGAAGGCGTGGCATGAGCCTGAAGAGCATTTCCCTGCGGGACTTTGTGATCGTGCGCGAGCTCGAGCTGGACCTGTCCAGCGGCTTCACCGTGCTGACGGGCGAGACCGGCGCGGGCAAGTCGATCTTGATTGATGCGCTGCAGCTGGCCCTGGGCGCGCGGGCCGATGCAGGCGTGGTGCGCGAAGGCGCCAAACGCTGCGACATCAGCGCGGAATTTGACAGCCCCGAGGCGCTGAAGGCCTGGCTCGACGAAGCCGGGTTTGAGCCGACTGCCACGCTGCTGCTGCGCCGCACCATCGACACCCAGGGCAAAAGCCGCGCCTGGATCAACGGCAGCGCTGCCACAGCCACCCAGCTCAAAGACATTGCTGACCGCCTGATCGACATCCACGGGCAGCACGCTTGGCAGAGCCTGACGCGGCCAGATGCCGTGCGACAACTGCTCGACGACTACGCCAGCATTGACTTGGCGGCGCTGCACAGTGCGTGGCAACAATGGCGCAGTGCCCGCAAGGCGCTGCTGGACGCCACCGAGGCGCAGGGAAGCCTGCAGCGTGAACGCGAGCGCCTGGCCTGGCAAATTGGCGAGGTCGCCAAGCTCGCGCCTGCCGCTGACGAGTGGGACGAACTCAACACCCAGCACAGCCGACTGTCGAACGCGCAGGCGCTGCGCGACGCGGTGCAAACCGCGGCGGATGCGCTGCAAGACGCCGACGACAACGCCGCCACCTTGCTGGGCCGGGCAATTTCCGCGCTGCAAAACCAGGCGCATATCGAGCCGGCCTTTGATGCGGTGATCGAGGTGCTGAACGGCGCGCTGGCGCAAGCCGAGGACGCCATTCATTCGCTGCACAGCTATGCGCGCCATGCCGAGCTGGAGCCCGCGCAACTGGCGGCACTCGACGAGCGGCTGTCGCTGTGGATCAGCCTGGCGCGGCGCTACAAGCGCCCGCCTGCTGAATTGCCAGCGGTGTTCAGCGGCTGGCAGGCTGAGCTGCTGACGCTTGACGCCGCCGCCGACCTGGCGCAACTCGAAAAGCAGGAACACGCGTTGGCGGCCGCCTACCAGCAGCAGGCGCGCGCGGTGTCCAAAGCCCGCCAGAAAGCTGGGTCCCGGCTGGCCAAGGCCATCACCGAAGCCATGCAGGGCCTAGGCATGCAGGGCGGACGCTTCGAAGTCGCCCTGATCCCGCAAGAGCCACCCGCACAGCACGGGCTGGAGCAGGCCGAATTTCTGGTGGCAGGCCACAGCGGCAGCACGCCGCGCCCGGTGGGCAAGGTCGCGTCGGGCGGTGAGCTCTCGCGCATCGCATTGGCCATTGCCGTGACGACCAGCCAGCTGGGCGAGGCGCAAACCCTGATTTTTGACGAGGTGGACTCGGGCGTGGGTGGCGCGGTGGCTGAAACCGTGGGCCGCCTGATGAAGCAGCTGGGGCGCGACCGCCAGGTGATGGCTGTGACGCACTTGCCGCAGGTTGCCGCCTGCGCTGACCGGCATCTGCTGGTGGCTAAGCAGCGCGAAGGCAGTGTGACCGTCAGCACGGTGGACCACGTCAGCGGCGAGGCGCGCGTGCTGGAAATAGCCCGCATGCTGGGCGGCGAAAAGCTCTCGGGCACCACCCGGGCGCACGCCGCTGAAATGCTGGCGTCCGGCCTGGCCGAGGCGTCTCCCCCGGCTGCCCCAGGCGCGCCGCTGTGAACCCCCTTCAGCCGCTGGTGCTAATTACGGGCATGTCGGGGTCCGGCAAGTCGGTGGCGCTGCACGCCCTGGAAGACGCGGGCTATTTTTGTGTCGACAACCTGCCGCCCGAGCTGCTGACCCCGTTCATCACGCTGGAGCAAACCCGCGGCGAGCGCAAGGTCGCCGTGGCCATGGACGTGCGCAGCGCGGCGTCATTGCCGCTGGTGCCCCGTCAACTGGCGCAACTTCAGGCCAGCGGCGTCACGGTGCAGTCGCTTTTTCTTGACGCCAGCACCGAAACGCTGGTGCGCCGCTTTTCTGAAACTCGCCGTTTGCACCCGCTGTCGCGCATCGAGGCGTCAGACCAGCACCGGGCGCTGGTGGACGCCATCGAGCTTGAGCGTGAGCTGCTGGGCGACCTGCGCGAGCAAGCTCACGTGCTGGACACGTCGATGATCCGGTCGTCGCAGCTGCAGGCTTATGTCAAATCGCTGATCACCACACCGGTCAACCCAGCCGCGCAGCTCACGCTGGTGTTCCAGTCGTTTGCCTTCAAGCGCGGCGTGCCGCTGGACGCGGACTTCATGTTCGACGTGCGCATGCTGCCCAATCCGCACTACGAGTCAGGCCTGCGTGAGCTGACCGGGCTGGACGCCCCCGTGGCCGAGTTTTTGCAGGCGCATGCCGATGTGGGCCACATGTTCGATCACATCAAAAGCTTTCTGGACCACTGGTTGCAAGCGCTGGTGCGCGACCACCGCAGCTATGTGACGGTGGCCATTGGTTGCACCGGCGGGCAGCACCGCTCGGTCTACCTGGCCGAAAAGCTCGCGGCGGCTTTCAGCGGCCAATGGCCCACGTTGAAGCGTCACCGCGAACTCGACGCCATCAACGCCCTGAAGGCTGCTCCTAAATAAATAGCTGCTCAGGCAGTAAACGTCTGGGCCATCGGCACTTTCGACCTAATTTTTATCGTTTTTCAGGTCGCTGGCGCACTTGCAGCAGCTTGAAACACGTGCGTCAGCCGGTTTTAGGCATCAAATAAGCCACTAGCCCAGGCGTTTACTGCCTGAGTAGCTATTATTTATGTAGTGCCTTCAATGGCTAGGCGCTTGGGTAGTCCAGCAGCTTGCGAATCGGTGCCGGCAGGCCCAGCGCCGCATGGTCTGCCGAGCTGAACCAGCCGCCCTGCACCGTTGGCCCCCGCAGGAAGGGCAGCGTCTGGCCCGCCGCAACCGGCAGCACCCACGGCGCCAAGTGCAGGTCTTTGTGGGTCAGCACGTGCAGGAAATGCGGCAGGCTTTTCAACGCGCCCTGCACCGCCGGTGGCAGCGCGGCGGCCAGCTCGGCGTCGCTGCCAAACACGGGCAGGCAGTACAAGCCGCCCCAAATGCCGGGGCTGGGCCGCTTCTCAAGCCACACCGCGCCGTCGGGCCGCTGCGCCCACAGCAGGCTCAGGCCCATCGCGCTGCGTTTGAGCTTTTTGGTTTTGACAGGAAAGCGCTGCGGCTCGCCGGTGGCCAAGCCTGCGCATAGCGCCTGCACCGGGCAGAGCAAGCACTGCGGTGCCCGTGAGGTGCACAGCGTGGCGCCCAGGTCCATCACGCCTTGGGTGTAGCGCGGCATGGCATCTGCCAGATTGGCGCCATCGGTAGCGGGCAGCAAATCTGTGGCGATGTCCCACAGCAGGCGTTCGTTGGCGCTTTGCGCCAGGTCACGGTCAAACCCCAGCACACGGGTCAGCACGCGCATGACGTTGCCATCCAGAATCGCCACCCGTTCGGCAAAGCAGAACGACGCGATGGCCGCAGCCGTCGAGCGGCCAATGCCTGGCAGCGTTTGCAGCCCCGCAGCAGTGCGCGGAAACGCCCCGCCGTGCAGCGCCACCACGTCTTGCGCGCAGCGGTGCAGGTTGCGAGCGCGGCTGTAGTAGCCGAGCCCCGCCCACAGCGCCATCACTTCGTCGGCGTCGGCCGCAGCCAGGTCGGCCACCGTGGGGAAACGCGCCAAAAACGCTGCGTAGTAGCCCAGCACCGTGGCCACCTGCGTTTGCTGCAGCATGATCTCGGACAGCCACACGCGGTAGGGGTCGCGGGTGTTTTGCCAGGGCAGGCTGTGCCGACCGTGATGGGTTTGCCACTGCACGATGTGCTCGGCAAAGTCTCTGATTTCGGTCGGGCTATAGGCTGTGTCAGGCGCGCGCGCTGGCGCCTTGTTCGGAACAGGAGGCACCCGCACCGCTCAGCTGTCAGCTGTCAGCCAGCCCAGACCGAACGGTGTCGGCGCGGGCTTTGCTGTCGTGCGGCTCAGGCGGCTTGCTGGCGGCTGCCTTGCGCCGTGCGCGCGCACGTGCTGGTGGCAGGGCCGTGCCGGCGGCATCACGCACATCGGTTGGGTCAGCCAATGGGCCTGATGCGAGCAGGTCGCTGTGGCCCAGCGCCATGTCGACGATGATCCCGGCGCTGAAGGAGCTGTTTCCGTCGACCAAATGACTGGTCAGGTCGGCCAGCTTGGCGTCAAGCGCGTCCACGGCGAGCTCCTGCTCAATGATTTCCGCGATGCGTTCGTCCAGCCCGGACGCGGCCTGCCAAATGCGCTCGATCGCTTCGAGACGGCGGCCAAAGTTACGGCGGCGCTCGCGCAACTGCGCGTCAAGCTGCGCCGCGGCTGACTTGTTCCACAGCTCAATCTCGCTGAGCGCGGTTTCGTAAACCACGCGCAGCCGGGTGGCCAGCGCACGCATCAGTCGCTCCGAAAAATCGGGCTGCGACAACTTGAGCGTATTGGTTACGCCGAGGTATTGCAGGTGGCTGCGCTCGATGGTCTTGATGTCTGTGATGAAGCGCAGCAGCTCGGGCTCTTTGGGCACTTGCAACGCAAAACTAAATTCGGTGTTGAGCTGACGAAACGCAGCCGCCAGCATCGACTGGATGTCGCCACTCAGTGCCTGCGCCTGCTGCAGCCCCGCCGCCAGGCGGCCAAAGGTTTGTGAGTAAGCTTTTTTAACGCCCAGCTTGATGCCGGGCTGCTTGAGCATGGTGGTCAGGTGGGACAACTCGGTGCGCAGCGTGGGCGTGCTGAGCAGGTCAAACACCTCGCGCAGCAGCTTCAGGTGCACCGAACGCACCGCATGAATGCGCGAGCCGCTGGCGTCAAATTCGGCGCGCTCGTGCTCGATGCGGGTGCGCATGTGCTTGATGACCGTGGCGTTCTTGCCGCGCAGGCTGCGCAGTTCAATCATTTGCTCGGCCAAGTCGCGTCGGCGAATGTGCAGCGAGCGGGCCGCCTCCACGCGCAACTCAACAATGCCCGCCGCCACCACAGTGCGCAGCACGCTTTGTCGCTGGCCCATGACGCCTTCGGCCAGAGCGCGCTCCAGAATCGGTAAACGGCTCGCTTCCAGCAAAGCGGCGTCGTCGGTCACCTTGGCTACCAGCCCTTTTTGGGCCGACACAGCAATCACGTGGGAGGGTTCAAGCCCCAGAATCTCGGCGGAGGTAGCGCGTTGCCGGTCAATCTGCGCCTCAATTTGCGCTGGCGTGCTGAGCGCGTCCCAGAGGGTATCGATTTTGTTCAGCACGACCAGCCGCGTCTCGCCCGCAGTTTGCTCGGTAATGAGGTGTTCGCGCCAGATGGCCAGGTCAGACTTCGTCACGCCGGTATCAGCGGCCAGAATGAACACCACGGCATGGGCCTGGGGGATCAGGCTGACGGTCAGTTCCGGTTCGGCGCCAATGGCGTTGAGCCCCGGCGTGTCGAGGATCACCAGACCCTGCTTGAGCAGCGGGTGGGCGATGTTGATCAGCGCGTGGCGCCACATGGGCACCTCGATCATCCCGTCGGCTCTGGCCCGTGGATTGTCGTCCGGGCTGTCGTCGTGCCAGAAGCCCAGCGCCCGCGCGACGTCCACCGTGACATAGCGAACCTCCGCCACTTTTTCAAGCGCCTTCGCCAATTGGGCGGGGTCGTTCACATCGAGGTCGACCCGCGTCCACTTTTCAGGCGCAGCGCGCCACTCCAGCAGCGCCTGAGGCTGCAGGCGCGACTCGATCGGCAGCAACCGCAGACAGGGCGGTACATCGGCATCCCAGCCCAGCTCGGTCGGACACATCGTGGTGCGCCCGGCGCTGGCGGGCATGATGCGGCGCCCGTAACCCGCAAAAAAGATCGCGTTGATGAGCTCGGACTTACCGCGCGAAAACTCCGCAACAAAAGCCACCATGACCTTGTCGGTGCGGACCTGCGTCAGCAAGCGTTGCAAACGCTCTTCCACCGCTGCATTGAGCAGCTCGTGGTCTTTCATCCAATCGCCCAACAACTTCAGGCGCTGGGCAAACTCACGCCGCCACTGGCCGTGCTGGTCAAATTGTTGGTTGAAGGACATGATGAAACACAAAAGTTATTCAATTCAATATATCACCGGCACCGGCGTAGCTGCAGCTGTTGAGACGCCAGTGGTCAGGGTTTTTGGCAAACCGGACAATAAAACGTCGAGCGCTGGCCCTGCCGCAGGGTTTTGATCGGGGTTGCACACACTTTGCAGGGCAGCGCGGCACGGTCGTACACCATGGCGTCAAGCTGAAAATGCCCTGCCTCGCCCTGGGCATTTGAAAAGTCACGCAGCGTACTGCCTCCTTTTGTAACGGCATGTGTCAACACCTTGACAATCGCGCGTGCCAGCAACGCAGCACGCGGCCGGCTGATGCGCATGGCCCGCGTGGTGGGCCGAATACCGGCGTGAAACAGTACCTCGGATGCGTAAATATTGCCCACACCCACCACCGCCTCACCCGCCAGCAGCACCTGCTTGATCGCCGTCTTTCGGGTTTTGAGCGCCGCGTGGAATGCAGCAGCGTCAAACAACCCGCCCAGCGGCTCGACGCCCAGCCGGCCCAGTAGCTTTTGCGCCGCTGCGTCGTCTTCGGCGCGGGCATAAACGACCGCACCGAAACGCCGCGGGTCATTCAGGCGCAACACGCCCAGCGGGGTGACCAATTCAAAATGGTCATGCTTGCCGGGCGGCGGCATGTCCAGCCCAAAGCTCAGGCTGCCCGACATGCCCAAGTGAATCAGCAACACCCCTTCGTTCAGGTCCAGCAGCAGGTATTTGCCCCGGCGGCGCACGCCCAGCACCTGGCGGCCGATGAGTTGCTGCGCGTCCAACCCCAGCGGCCAGCGCAGTGCCTTGCCCATGGCGACCGCATCGATTCGCGCGCCCGCGATGCGGCTGGCAAAACTCAAACGGGTAACTTCAACTTCGGGCAATTCGGGCATGGTGGGCGGGCAGTTGTGTGGGTGAGCAATTTGGGGGAGGCGAAAAGTTAACGCGCAGACTCTGCCCATCACATGGGGCGTTGTCTGGCCAACGCAACCTTTACAGAGTGTCAACACGGCAGCGCTCTGCACAAACACCTGAAACAGCCTTGAATTATCATGGCCTGATGATGAAAAAACACCCATCCGTCCTGCGTCGCCGGGCGCCCAAGCTCACGACGGCTTATGCGCGTCTGCCCAGCCTGCTCGGTGGTTTGTGGATGGTGCCGGTGCTGCTCATGTCCCCATTTGCCGTGTCGGCCCAAACCGGAAACACCTCGACAACGCCTGCCCTCACCCAGCGCCAGCCCCCGGCACCGGCCGACAGCGAGTCGGCGGCTGCACCCGCCACGCCGTCCGAATCGGCGACGCTACAACAAGCCAAGGCCGCTGAAATTGCCGCGCAACCGTCCGATCTGGACAGTCCGCTGTTCTATCAGTTGCTGGTAGGCGAATTGACTGGCCAGGAAGGCGACCCGGCAGCGGCTTACGCGCTGATTCTTGACGCTGCGCGCAAAACCGACGACGCCGAGTTGTACAAACGCGCCACGGACATTGCCCTGCAATCGCGCTCGGGCGATGCGGCCTTGCAAGCGGCTCGAGCCTGGCGTCAGGCGCAGCCCACCTCGCGCGAGGCCAACCGCTACCTGCTGCAGATTTTGATTGCGCTCAACCGGGTCGCCGACACGGCAGAGCCGCTCAAGGCTGAGATCACCCGCGCTAGCGACATTGAACGCCCACTGGTCATCGGTGCCGTTCCCCGAGCCTATGAACGCGTCAGCGACAAAAAGCTCGCGGCAGACACCGTTGAAGCCGCGCTGGCTGACTACCTCCCCAACCCAGGGACGGGCAGCGCGGCCTGGACCACAGTAGGCCGCATGCGCCTGCTGGCCAACGACAGTCCAGCGGCCCTGAGCGCAGCGCAGCGCGCACAAGCCCTGGACACGCCCGATGCCCGCACCGAAGGTCCAGTGCTGATCGCTCTTGAACTGATGAACCCCAAATTGCCCGCCGCCGAGGTGGTGGTCAAAAAATACCTGGATGGCAACGCCAGGGCGCTGCCCGAAATGCGCATGGCCTATGCACGGGTGCTGCTGGACGCGCAGCGCTATTCAGAAGCCAGCGACCAGGTGCAGCAAGTCACGCGCGAACACCCCACTTTCCCCGAGGGCTGGCTGGTGCTGGGCTCGCTCCAGCTTCAAGACAACCAGCTAGACGCCGCCCAAAAATCACTTGAGCGCTATGTAGCGCTGGCCGAACCCCTGGCCACCGACGAGCGCAAACGCGCCCTCGACCAGGCCTTTTTGGCACTGTCGCAGGTTGCTGAAAAACGCAAGGACTACCGAGGTGCCGAGGCCTGGCTCGCAAAAATCGAGGATGCCGGAGCGCTGGTGCAGGCGCAATCTCGTCGGGCGTCGATCCTGGCCAGCCAGGGCAAACTGGACGAAGCTCGCAAACTGCTCAGCCAGCTGCCAGAACGCACCCTCGAAGACGCCCGTGCCAAGCTTGGCGCCCAAGTTGGCCTGCTGCGGGACGCCAGGCAGTACCAGCAGGCGTTTGACCTGATGGGCAGCGCCATCACCAAGTCGCCTGACGACGCCGAGCTGCTGTACGACCAAGCCATGCTGGCCGAAAAACTCAACCGCCTGCCGGAAATGGAGACGCTGCTTCAGCGGGTCATCCTCCTCAAGCCCGACTACCACCACGCTTATAACGCTCTGGGCTACTCGCTGGCCGATCGCAACATGCGCCTGCCGGAAGCCAAGGCGCTGATTGAAAAAGCGGTGGCGTTTGCGCCTGCCGACCCCTTTATTCAGGACAGCCTGGGCTGGGTAGAGTTCCGGATGGGCAACAGCGACCAGGCCGCGCGCATTTTTGCCGCCGCCTTCAAAGCCAAGCCCGACGCTGAAATCGCGGCGCACTACGGCGAAGTGCTGTGGAGCCTGGGCCAACGCGACCAGGCGGTGGCTGTGTTCAAGCAGGGCTTGCTGCTGAGCCCGGACAACGACGCGCTGCAAGACACCATCAAACGCCTGCGCGTGTCGCTGTAAGCATGCGGCAAGCGGGTTTGATACGTCGCGAACACCTGCGGGTGACGCTGGCATTTGCTCTGTTTTTAATAGCTGGTTGTGCAAGTAATCCGAGGGCTAGGGGCCCAATTGATCTAAAAAACGCTGACAGCTCAGCGCCCAGCGCTTGGTCCGGTCGCATCAGCCTGCAGGTGCAAAGCCCGTCAGAGGGCGCGGCCGCGCAGTCGTTTGCTGCCGGCTTTGAGCTGAAGGGCCAGCCTGAACGCGGCGAGTTGACGCTGATCAGCCCCCTGGGCAGCGTGCTGGGCGTGATGCGCTGGAGCCCTGACAGCGCGGTGCTCGACTCGGGCAACGGCAAGCTTCAACGCTTTTCGTCCGTAGAGTCGCTTTTAGCGCAAACCACTGGCGCCGCCGTTCCGATGACAGCATTGTTCAGCTGGCTGAACGGACGCAACCAAGATGTTGCCGGCTGGACAGCCGACCTGAGCCGACACAGCGAAGGGCGCGTAGCCGCCCGGCGCACCGAACCCGCGCCTCAGGCCGATCTGCGCCTGGTGCTGGACCGGTAAGTCAACTCTGCCTGCCCTCGCGCCAATTCATGCGACCCCTTCAAGCCCTTTACGACGTGGCGGCACCCGCCAAGCTCAATCTTTTTTTGCATATCACCGGCAAACGCGCTGACGGCTACCACCTCCTGCAGTCGGTGTTCATGCTCATCGACTGGTGTGACACGCTGCACTTCGCGCTGCGCACCGACGGCCAGATCACCCGCGAAGACCTCAACCTCGGCGAGGCCAGTGCCTTGGCGCTGCCAGCCGACGACTTGTGCGTGCGCGCGGCGAAAGCTTTGCGGCGCGCCAGCGGCACCACGCTTGGCGTGCACATCGGGCTGCACAAGCGGATTCCCGCGCAGGCTGGCATGGGCGGCGGCTCGTCGGATGCGGCGAGTTGCTTGCTAGCACTTCAGCGTTTGTGGGGCGTGCGTTTACCTGCGTCCGAGCTCAACGCACTGGCGCTGGCCCTCGGTGCGGATATTCCCTTTTTTCTCTCGGGCGGTAACGCCTGGGTCGAAGGCATCGGCGAGAAAATCACGCCGGTTTGCCTGCCGTCGGCACGGTTTGTTGTGGTGAAAACAGCTGCCGGGTTGGCGACAAAAGATATTTTCGACGCGCCATCTCTCAAACGCGACACAGAAACTGCTACACTCCAAGGCTTCGCTACATGTGCTAATGAAGAGCTTTTCAAGTTTGGAAAAAACGACTTGCAGGCCGTCGCCCAGCAACTTTGCGAGCCGCTTTCACAGTCTCTTGACTGGCTGGCGGCCCAGCAACTCGAAGGGCGAATGACAGGTTCAGGCAGTGCGGTATTTGCAAGATTGCAAGACCAAGGTCAAGGCAGAAGTCAGCAGCTTCACACCGCTCCCAGCGGCTGGACTGTTCATCAATGCAGCAACTTGCAAACGCATCCACTGGCAGGCTGGTAACCCAGCAGGCGTTCTGGAATGCGCAGGTAGCGTGAAAAGTTAATGGGTTGGCTGTCAACGCGCCGCAAGGTAACTGACATCTGTCCTGTGTAGGGGTGTCGCCAAGTTGGTTAAGGCACCGGATTTTGATTCCGGCATTCGCAGGTTCGACTCCTTCCACCCCTGCCAAAATTTGAGGTGATGCAGCATGTGACTGTATTCATATCACACGCCCGCATGCGGGTTTGCTCACTTTTGGGACCATCAACAGCACCGTTCACTGCCAAATGGTGCGCTGGCGAAGCTCTGGTGTCGGGGCTGTTGTTGGTCATTCAACTGCAACGTTGGAATATTCGCCTACACCGGCCCTGCATTTGCAGCCGTGCTTTGTGTTCTGCATAGCTTCGATTGACTCACGCCAGTAGCCCCCACATGCAACCGCACCACCCTGATTTCATGCTTTTCACCGGCAACGCCAACCCTGGCATGGCTCTTGAAATCGCGCAGCACCTCAAGATCAATCTCGGCGCTGCCCACGTGGGTCGTTTCTCGGACGGTGAGGTCACGGTTGAGATTCAGCAAAACGTGCGCACCCGCGACGTTTTCGTGGTGCAATCCACTTGCGCTCCTACCAACGATAACCTGATGGAACTGCTGGTGATGGTTGACGCGCTGCGCCGCGCATCGGCCGAACGCATCACCGCTGTGATTCCCTACTTCGGCTATGCCCGCCAGGACCGCCGGCCACGCTCGGCCCGCGTGCCGATCACCGCCAAGGTCGTGGCCAACATGCTGCAAGCTGTCGGTGTGACCAGCGTGCTCACCATGGACCTGCATGCCGACCAGATTCAAGGCTTTTTCGACATTCCGGTGGACAATATTTATGCTTCGCCCGTGTTGCTGGGCGACCTGCGCCAGTGCAACTACACCGACCTGATGGTGGTGTCGCCCGACGTCGGCGGCGTGGTGCGTGCCCGTGCGCTGGCCAAGCAGCTAGGCTGCGACATGGCGATCATCGACAAGCGCCGCCCGCGCGCCAATGTTTCCGAGGTCATGCATGTGATCGGTGACATCGAAGGCCGCAACTGCGTGATCATGGACGACATGATCGACACCGCTGGCACGCTGGTCAAAGCGGCCGAGGTGT
>JANLUZ010000044.1:0-37613 GCA_031363755.1 Polaromonas sp. | reverse complement strand
CTCACTCAAAGCTCTGGTTCGCTCACCGCCTTCGTACTCGCGCGGAAGTATTTTGTCTTTGCGGAGATCGATTTCTTCAGTCGGGTTCTCGAAGAGTGTTTTCCAAGCGCGCTTTCGAGCGGCCCAACGGAACATCTGCTTTATGTCGGCAAAGAGCGCGACAGCACTTCGATGTGAGCCACGTTTGACAACCCCACGTAATATTTTTTCAATGTGCTCGGGATGCACCTTGCCGAGTTGGTAGTCACCAATAGTTGGAAAAACGTCTCGTTTGAAAGACCGTTGAAGCTCTTTGCCGCCGTCTTTCCGATCCACAGTTTTGACCCATTCGTCAAAAAGGTTCTGGAGCGTTTTCTCATTTGCTTTTACTTGAGTGATGCGATCCAGTTCCGCTTTTCGTTCGTCATCGACTTTGACCTGAATGTCTACTCCCTTTCGCGCGAGTGATCGGATCAGAGTCGCCTCTTCCCGCGCCTCCCTGAGTCCGATTCGGCCATCACCCTCGCCGTAAAGTTCTGGCAATCGGTATTGGCGCTCTTTGCCATCGAGCATGTATCTGACCAGCCAACTCTTTGCGCCATCTGTCGCAATACGCAGTTGTAAGCCGTCGCCATCGGTCAGTTTGTATGGCTTATCTTTCGGCCGCGCGTTGTCGATTTTCTTTACAGTCAGGTTACCCATCGTCAGTTCCAAGTGGTCGGGTGAAATGCCTCCGTGTCCGAACGGTGTCCGAAAAAACATGAGCACTTACTGGATTATGCTGGATTTCGCTGAACGATGAAACTTCCTAAGCTGTTGATTTAATTGGACAAATGGATTTTGATGAATGTTGCTGGATCATCGAAGAAATTGCTACGAACCAAGGGGTAGTGGGTTCAATTCCTGCCAGCCGCACCAAACGTAAAACCCTAGAACAGCAATGTTCTAGGGTTTTTTCGTTTTTGCCTTGTGTTTTTGCTGATGCGGTTGATGCCGTCGCCCGATAGGGGCGGTCGCCGTCTTGTTTTTCGGCTTCAACGCGCTACCTTCGGTGCTTGAACACCCGAGATTGTGAATGCGAACGGACAACCATGAGCAAAGCCTTTACCAAAGAGTCTGACGGCGATGAAGATGACGACGCGCCACTGGCGCCGTTGCCAGCAGGTGGCAAAAACTACATCACGCCTGCGGGCTATGCGCGCCTCAGGTCAGAATTGCTGGACCTGATTGACGATGAGCGGCCGAAAGTCGTGGAAGTGGTTCATTGGGCGGCCAGCAATGGCGACCGGTCTGAAAACGGCGACTACCACTATGGCAAAAAACGTTTGCGTGACATCGACCGTCGCATCAGGTTTTTGACACAGCGGCTGGAAATAGCCGAAATCAGCAATCCGGGTGTTCACTACGGCATGGATCAGATTTTTTTTGGTGCAGAAGTGACCTACGCCAACGGCGACGGCGACGAACGGACGGTCACCATTCTGGGCATTGACGAGGCCGACAGTGCACTCGGTCAGGTCAGCTGGATTTCACCAATCGCGCGCGCTTTGCTCAAGGCCAGGGTGGGCGATGAGGTCCAACTGATTACGCCGCAAGGCCCCGAGATGATTGAAGTTATCACGGTTTGCTATCCGGCATTGCTTCCGCCAGATTCAGGCCCAGGCTGACATCACCCCGCCGGTCGCGCCCGTTGCACTCGCATCACCGATTGGGTGCGTTTGACGCTGCGCAGCGCGGACGCCAGATGAACGCGGTCGCGCACGGCGACGGTGAAGCGAAGGTCTGTGGCGTCGTGCGCGGGTTCGTTGCCCATGTCGACCCGGGTGATGTCAGCCTCAGCACCTGCAAACGCAGCCGCTACACGAGCCAAAACTCCCTTGCCGTTGGACACGGTGACCAGCAAGTCGGTTTCAAACAGGCGCGAGGGCTCGTCCGACCAGTCCACTGCAATGAATCGCTCGCTGTCGCGGCTTTCGAGTCGCTTGGCCACAGAACAGTCCTCGGTGTGCACCACCAGCCCTTCGCCTCGGCCCAGATAGCCGAGAATGCCATCGCCGGGTATGGGGCGGCAACACGGGGCGAACTGTACCGACGCGCCTTCACTGCCGTCAAGCAGCAGAGCACCTTGCGACACCGACTCGTGCGCGGTGTAGCGCTCGCGGCTCATCACCAGCGCGTCGGGCTTTTCACCTTTTTCCGCAAGCAACAGGGCGATGCGTTTGGCAACCATAGAGGCAATGCGTTTGCCCATGCCAATGTCGGTCATCAGCTCTTCGCGCGACTTGTTGCCGGTGAAACGCAGAATTTTTTCCCAGGATGCGTGGTGGGCGTCGTCGTCCTGGTGAAGGCGTTCGCGCAGGATGCCTTCGGCGCGCAGCGCCTGGGCCAGCATTTTCTCGCCCAACTCGCTTGATGCTGCCTGACCCATGTTTTTAAGGTGATGGCGAATTTTCGAGCGCGCTTTGCCGGTGCGGGCGAACGCCAGCCAGCCTGGGTTGGGGCTGGAGTTTGTCGCGGTCACGATTTCAATCACATCGCCGTTTTGCAACTCCGAGCGCAACGCAACTTGCTCGCCATTGACTTTCGCGGCCACCGCCCGAAAGCCTACATCGCTGTGGATGGCGTAAGCAAAATCCACCATGGTGGCGCCGCGCGGCATTGCCATGATTTTGCTTTTGGGTGTAAACACATACACCGCGTCGGGAAACAGGTCGACTTTGACGTGGTCCCAGAACTCTGCGGCATCGCGGGTTTCCTGCTGAATGTCCAGCAGCGATTGAAGCCACTGCGTGCCCAGGCGCTGAGAGGCTTCGCTTTCAGGGCTGGCCGCCTTGTACAGCCAATGCGCGGCCACGCCTGATTCGGCCACAACGTGCATGGCGTCCGTGCGCATCTGGAACTCAATGTTGGTTCCGAAGGGCCCGATCAACGTGGTGTGCAGTGACTGATAGCCGTTGATTTTTGGAATGGCGATGTAGTCTTTAAAGCGGCCCGGAAACGGCTTGTAGAGCTGATGCAACACGCCCATAGCGGTGTAGCAAGCGGTCAGGTCCTGGACAATGATGCGAAATCCATACAGGTCGGTGACCTGGGCAAACGACCGGTGCTTGTCGTCCATTTTTCCGTAGATTGAGTACAGCGTTTTTTCGCGGCCCTGAATCTGCACAGTCAGCCCTGCGTTTTTGAACGCCAGCTCCACCTCATACTGCACCCGCTTGATCACGTCGCGGCGCCGTCCGCGCGCCCGGCTCAGTGCCTTGGTGAGCACGCCATAGCGCCAAGGGTGCAGATGCTGAAACGACAGCTCCTGCAGCTCCCGAAAAGTGGTGTTCAGGCCAAGCCGGTGCGCAATGGGTGCGTAGATGTCCAGGGTTTCGCGTGAGATCCGGCCCCATTTGCTGCGCGGTGCGTCACTCAGCGTGCGCATGTTGTGCGTGCGGTCGGCGAGTTTGATCAAAATTACCCGAACATCTCGCGCCATGGCCAGCAGCATCTTGCGAAACGACTCGGCCTGGTTTTCTTCGCGGGTGTTGAATTCCAGTTTTTCGAGCTTGGTGAGCCCATCAACCAGTTCGGCCACCGGCGCACCGAAACGCTCAATCAGCTCGGGCTTGGTGACACCGCAGTCCTCGATGGCGTCATGCAACAGCGCGGCCATCAGCGCCTGCGCGTCCAGCTTCCATTCCGCGCATTGCTGCGCAACGGCAATTGGGTGCGTGATGTAGGGCTGGCCACTGTTGCGCAGCTGCCCGAGGTGGGCCTCGTCGGCAAAACGGTAAGCCTGACGCACTGACTCGACGTCGACGGCGCTCATGTAGTCGAGCTTGGCGGTCAGCACGGCAAAGCTGGCCGACGCCGCGTTGGCTGCGGGGCTGGACTTCTCTGCTACAGAATTAATCGGCAAAGCGCTCATTCATTAAATGTATAGGGACACGACTAAAACAAAACTGCAGTGGCTAATTGATGGAAATCAAACCGCTCATGTTGATCGCCATCGGTCAGTCCATAACGAAAAAAGGCACCGGTCAACGGTGCCTTTTAATGATCGAGAAGATCGGTTGGATGTAGATTAACTTGGTACTTTTCGCAGCATTTCAAGGCCGACCTTGCCTCCTGCGATCTCGCGCAAAGCGGTCACGCCTGGCTTGTTCTTGCTTTCAATCTTGGCCGCATGCCCTTGGCTCAGCATGCGCGCGCGATAGGTTGCAGCCAAAACCAGCTGGAAGCGGTTCGGGATTTTTTCGAGGCAGTCTTCGACGGTGATGCGGGCCATGGGTGTCTCCGGTGGGTTCAGGTGTGCGCGAAGTGAAAGCCGCCGCGCTGGTGTTCAAGGAATTTCAAGGAGCTTGAAAATCTCGCTGCGGGCTCGGCGCTGGGCCGAAAATTTAAGGCGCTGTGCGTGAACAATGGTTTTCAGGTCGAAAACAGCCCGTTCAAACAACTCGTTGATTATAACGAAGTCGAATTCTTTGGCTTGGGCCATCTCCAGTGCCGCATTTTTCAAACGCAGCTCAATGATGTCGTCTGCGTCCTCGCCGCGCCGCTGAAGCCGGGAGCGCAGCTCTTCCCAGCTGGGCGGCAGAATGAAAATCAGCACCGCGTTGGCAAATTGCCGCTTGATGTTGACGGCGCCCTGAAAATCGATTTCGAGAATCACATCAGCACCATGCGCCATGCGCTCTTCAACGGCATGACGTGATGTGCCGTAGCGTTGGCTATGCACATGCGCCCATTCGACAAACGCGTCTCTTAAAACCATGCTGTCAAATTCCTCCGAAGACAGGAAGAAATACTCGCGGCCGTGCTTTTCCTGGCCGCGGGGTGCGCGTGTTGTGTGGGACACCGCGGGCTGAATGCCCGAGTCCAGTTCCATCAACGCTTTGACAAGGCTCGACTTGCCAGCGCCGCTGGGCGCGGCGACGACAAACAAATTACCGGGATAGTCCATAGATTGCTTGGGCTTGTTGCTATAAATTGGGGAGTCTTTAGCCGCGCGATCAGCTCATTCGATGTTCTGAACCTGCTCGCGAATCTGCTCGATCAACACCTTCATGTCGACCGACACCCGCGTCAGCTCCAGCGAGGTGGATTTGGAGCCCAGCGTGTTGGCCTCGCGGTGGAGTTCCTGAATCAGGAAATCCAGGCGCTTGCCCAATTCGCCACCTGCCGCCAGCAGTCGATCGATTTCGTCGAGATGGGAGGCCAGCCGCGTGATTTCTTCGGCGACATCAATGCGGATGGCAAAGGCGGTGGCTTCCGCCATAGCCCGTTCGTGCGCTATTTCTGGCAGCGCAGCGTTACCGTCCAGTGCCATGGCGTCTTTCCAGCGCTCAAGGAACCGGGCCTTTTGTTGTTCCACCAAGCGCGGCACCATGGGTGTTGCCAGGGCTGCCAGCGCGCGCAGCTGGGCGGTGCGGTCGAGCAGCATGCGTGCCAGACGAGCGCCTTCGCGCTCGCGTGCCAACACCATGTCTTTCAGTGCTTTTTTGGCCAGCTTGATCAGCTCGTCGCTGTGGTCGTGCGGCTTTTTGTCTTCGTTCGTGGCCAGCCGCAGCACATCAGCAACGCTCAGCGCTGCGGCATGGGGCAACCACGACTGGATGTTGTCTTGCAACGAGCCCAGCCGCTGAAGCGTGGCAGCAGTCGGCGCGCGCAGGCTGCTGGCGTTGGCGCTTTCCAGCCAGACGCGCACTTCGACCTTGCCGCGCTTGAGCTTGCCCGTTAGAAGTTCGCGCAAGCTGGCCTCGGCTTGGCGTAATTCGTCGGGCAGGCGAAATGCAAGGTCAAGGAAGCGGCTGTTGACAGCCCGAATTTCCACGCCCAGCCGGGCGGTGGATTCGTTGGGCATGTCTGGATTTGCGCTACCGGCCGATGCGCTCGATTGCGCTGTTGCGTAGCCCGTCATGCTGTAAACTGACATGTGTTGATCTGCCTTAGAGAGCGCCTGAGTCGCGGCGCTTTTTTGTTGAAACCAACCGATACAAACCGGGTACAAGGGGCTGCGTGATCAGGTCACGTCAGCACATTCACACACATGTCCAAGGTCAAGCCCGCGTCCCTTCCGCCAGACACCGTGATCGGTGGATACCGCGTCGTGCGAAAGTTGTCGGCTGGCGGTTTCGGGGTAGTTTACTTGGCCGTCGACAACGAGGGCCAGCAAATTGCCATCAAGGAATACCTGCCATCGTCATTGGCGAGCCGGTCGGTCGGGGAGTTGCTGCCGCAGGTGCAACCCGACAAACTGTCGCTGTACCGGCTGGGGTTGAAGAGCTTTTTTGAGGAAGGTCGCGCGCTGGCGCAGATTTCTCACGGCTCGGTGGTGAGCGTGCTGAATTTCTTTCGCGAGAACGAAACCGTCTACATGGTGATGAATTATCTGGAAGGCGGCACGCTCCAGGACTTCATCATCACTGCCCGAGAGCTCAAGAAACAAAAAGTTTTTCGCGAGTCGACGATCCGGTCCTTGTTCGATGAAATTTTGCGTGGCTTGCGCATCGTGCACCAGCACAAGATGCTGCACCTGGACATCAAGCCGGCCAACATTTTTATCACCGACGACAACCGCGCGGTGATGATCGACTTTGGTGCGGCGCGCGAAGTGCTCAGCAAAGAAGGTAGCTTCATCCGGCCGATGTATACGCCTGGATTTGCGGCCCCCGAGATGTACCGCCGCGACTCGTCCATGGGCCCCTGGACAGATATCTACGCGATCGGCGCGTGCATTTACGCTACCATGCAAGGCTACCCGCCCAACGACGCGCCGCAGCGCAAGGAAAAAGACCGGCTGGCACTGGCGCTGTCGCGGCTGCGCGGCGTGTACTCCGACAACCTGATTGAGGTGGTGGAGTGGTGCATGTCGCTGGATCCGCTGTCGCGCCCACAGTCGGTGTTTGCGCTTCAAAAAGAGCTCAGCCGTGAAGGTGAGCGGCGCTACACCAAGCTCACGGTCGGTGAAAAGGTTCGCTTGCAGTTCGACAACATGGTGTCTGACACCAAAAAAACAGCACGCCGGGCTGCCGACTACGTGACCAGATTCAAATGAAATTTTCGGTTTTTCAGGTCAGTCGAAAAGGTGGGCGCGCCAAAAACGAAGACCGCATGGGGTATTGTTACACCCGCGAGTCGGGTCTGTTTGTGCTGGCCGACGGCATGGGTGGTCATCCGGAAGGTGAGGTGGCGGCGCAGCTTGCAATGCAAACCATCTCTGCGCTGTATCAGAAAGAAGCGCGTCCGACCATCAAGGACACCACTGAGTTTTTGTCGCTTGCATTGCTGGCAGCGCACCACCAGATCATTCGGTACGCCAGCGAAAAAGGCATGCTCGACACCCCCCGCACTACCGTGGTGGCCGCGATTTTGCAGGGCACCGGGGCCACCTGGGTGCATTGCGGGGATTCACGTCTGTATGTCATGCGAGACGGCGAGTTGCTCACACGCACCCGCGACCACTCCTATCTTGAACAGCAAAACGCCGGGATCATCAAAGTTAGCACGGCCAACCGCAACATTCTGTTCACCTGCTTGGGTTCACCTGCCAAGCCGGTGTTCGACATTGCCGGCCCCGTCATTCTGCAGGAAGGCGACAAGCTCATGCTGTGCTCTGACGGCCTGTGGGGCAGCCTGACTGACGCTGAAATCGTGCGCCATATGTCCGGCAAAAGCGTTTCGGATGCGGTGCCTGAAATGGTTGAACATGCCCTGCGAGTGGGCGGCTCGCACAGTGACAACGTCACGGTGTTGGCCATGGAGTGGGAAACGCCTGACGCTTTTGAGTCCACGCGCGGCATCTCGACCGACAGCATCATGGACGGCGTGTTTGCCTCCACCATTCAGGCCGGCGGCATTGAAAACATGGTCGATGACCTGGACGAAGCGGCCATCGAACGCTCGATTGCTGAAATCAACGAGGCGATTCGCCGCTCCGCTGCGCGCAAGGCCTGAGCCTCGCTTGTTGCCAGGGCCAGTGTCCGGCCTGGCAGCGCCTCGCAATTGCCCCTATTTTTCAGGCTCAGCTGTTGTTGGCGAGCCCCTCTTTTACTTCTTTAGAAAGCCTCTTCCATGAGTTCATTTGAACGAAGCAGTGCGCGCGCATTCAACGCCCTGCGGCCCGTCACCCTGACGCGCCACTACACCGTCCATGCCGAGGGCTCGGTGCTGATCGAGTTCGGCGCCACCAAGGTGCTGTGCACCGCGTCGGTCGAGGAGAAGGTGCCTGGGCACAAAAAAGGCAGTGGCGAAGGCTGGGTCACCGCCGAATACGGCATGCTGCCGCGCGCCACCCACACGCGGTCTGACCGCGAAGCTGCACGCGGCAAGCAAAGCGGCCGTACGCAGGAGATCCAGCGCCTGATCGGCCGCTCGCTGCGATCGGTGTTTGACTTGAAAAAGCTGGGCGAACGCACGATTTACATCGACTGCGACGTGTTGCAGGCTGACGGCGGCACCCGCACGGCCGCCATCACCGGCGCTTTTGTGGCCGCGCAGGACGCGGTGAACACGCTGTTGGCCAGCGGCAAGCTGACAACTTCGCCCATCATTGACCACGTGGCCGCCATTTCGGTGGGCATCGTGCAGGGCACACCGCTGCTCGACCTCGAATACACCGAGGACTCGGGCTGCGACACCGACATGAACGTGGTGATGACCGGGGCCGGGAATTTCGTGGAAGTGCAGGGCACCGCCGAAGGCGTGGCTTTCACTCGCAAGGAGATGGACGCGCTGCTCCAGCTGGCCGAGCAGGGCATCGCCGAGCTGGTGGTGATGCAAAAGCAATCGCTCCTGAAATAATAGCTGCCCAAGCAGCAAATACTTGGACTAGCAGGCGATTTGGTTCATATTTTGGTCGTTTTGAGGCATTGAAAGTGAATACAGGTACGCAAATCGTTCTGGCGTCGAACAACGCCGGCAAACTGGCCGAATTGCAGGCCATGCTGTACCCGCTCGGCCTGCAACTGATTTGTCAGAGCGAGCTGAACATTCCCGAGGCCCCTGAGCCGCATCGCACGTTTGTTGAGAACGCGCTCGCCAAGGCTCGCCACGCCTCCCGCCTGAGCGGCCTGCCCGCATTAGCCGACGATGCCGGGCTGTGCGTGGATGCGTTTGGCGGACTGCCGGGCGTTGACACCGCGTTTTACTGCACCCAGTTTGGCTATGCCAAAAGCGACGACAACAACGTGCTGGCGCTGCTGGCGCAGATGAAGGATGTAGACAACCGCCGCGCTGCGCTGGTCAGCACGCTGGTGGCCGTGCGCTCGGCCGACGACCCGGAGCCGTTGATTGCGGCGGGCCGCGTGGTCGGCGAGATCACGCGCGAGCCCATCGGCCAGAACGGTTTTGGGTTTGACCCGGTGATGTTCTTGCCCGAATTTGGCCAGACTTTTGCGCAGCTGCCCACCCAGGTCAAAAATGCCAACAGCCACCGCGGCAAGGCGGCGCGGCTGATGATGGCAATGATGCAGGAGCGCTGGCTTTGAGCCCAGTGCACATTCCCATCCAGCTGGACGCTGGCACCGCCCCCGGCCCGGTGGATATTCAGCATTACATGCGCTCCGGCACACTGAGCCTGGGCAGCCTGCCGCCGCTGTCGCTGTATGTGCACCTGCCGTGGTGCCTAAAGAAGTGCCCGTACTGCGACTTTAACTCCCACGAGGTGGGCGCTGAGCTGCCCGAGCAGCGTTACATCGACGCGCTGATGGCCGATTTGGAGGGCTCGCTGCCGCTGATTTGGGGCCGCACGGTGCACAGCGTTTTTGTCGGCGGCGGCACGCCTAGCCTGTTTTCACCGCAAGCCATCGACCGCATGCTGGCCGACATTCGGGCCCGACTGCGCTTGGCGCCAGACTGTGAAATCACGCTGGAGGCGAACCCCGGCACGTTTGAAAAAGACCGGTTTCGCGCGTTTCGCAGCGCAGGTGTCACCCGGCTGTCGATTGGTGTGCAGAGCTTTGACGACCAGCACCTCAAGGCGCTGGGCCGCGTGCATGACCGGGCGCAGGCGATAGCCGCTGTCGAAGAAGCCGCCAGCGCGTTTGACACCTTCAACCTCGACATCATGTATGCGCTGCCGGGCCAGACGCTGGCGCAACAGGCCCAGGACATGCGCGTGGCACTGGCCTTGGCACCGCCTCACATTTCGATCTACCACCTGACCATCGAGCCGAACACCTACTTTGCCAAGTTTCCCCCGGTGATTCCTGAAGACGACACGGCCTACGCCATGCTTGACCAGATCACCGACATGACAGCCGCCAACGGCATGCAGCGCTACGAGGTGTCAGCTTATGCCCAGCCGGGGCACCGGTGTTTTCACAACCTGAACTACTGGCAGTTTGGTGACTATTTGGGCATTGGCGCGGGCGCGCATAGTAAGCTCAGCTTTGCGCACCGTGTGGTGCGGCAGGTGCGGTTTCGGGAGCCTGCCCTGTACATGAGCAAGTCCCTGGCGGGCCTGGCGGTGGCGCAGGAAAACGAGGTCAGCCGGGCCGATTTGCCGTTCGAGTTCATGCTCAACGCGTTGCGGCTGCGTGAAGGCTTCAAGCTGCAGGATTTTGTGGAGAAAACGGGCCTGCCGTTTACGGCGATCCAAAAAGGGCTGGACGAGGCCGAGCGCAAAGGGCTGATTGAACGGGACTTTGTCCACGTGCGGCCCACCGAGCGCGGTTTTGATTTTTTGAACGACCTGCAGGCACTGTTTTTATGACCGAATTGAGATCATCTTGATGGACAACACCGCTTGGGTGATCTTGCTCATCAGCTGCGCCATCAGCTTCGGGCTGGGCAAAACCATTGTCTATTTTCGGGACAAAAAACGCCAAGCCGCCAAAGACAAGGCGCCGGCAGAGGCCGCGCGCGTCAAGCGTGAGAAGCCGCCTGAGCCACCGTCAAAAAACAAATCCAAACGCAAGCGGCAGCTGCAGGGCAAAGACGGTTTTTAAAGCGCTTGGACTTCGCTGCGGCCGATATCGGCTTTGCGGCCCAGCGTGACCCAGGCCATCACAAACGCGATCACTGCGCACGCCGCAATGCCGGCCACCATGGGGCGAGCTGTGCCATCGACAAACAGGCCCACGGTGGCCATGACGATGGCCCCGGTGACAAACTGCAGCGTGCCCATCAACGCAGACGCGGTGCCTGCAATGCTGCCGTGGTTGTCGAGCGCCAGCACGGCGGTGGTGGGCACCACCAAGCCCAGAAAACCGTAGCCGACAAAAAGCAGAGCTAGCATCAGCGGCAGCTGGTCCATGCCCAGCAGGTTGACCGCGAGCAAGCCCACCATCACGGCGGCGTAGCCTGTAACAGCCACTTTGACCAACGGCGCCAAGCCGAACCGAGCCGTGAGCACGCCAGTGAACTGCGACACGCCGATGAAGGCGGCGGCGTTGGCCGCAAACGCGATGCTGTACTGCCGTGGGCTCAGGCCGTAGTGGTCGATCATCACGAACGACGAATTGGCCAGGTAAGCAAAAAAGCTCGAAATGCCGAAAGCCCCAATGAACACGAGCCCCAGGAAGTGGCGGTCACGTAGCAGCACGCTGTAGCCTTGCAGGGCGCTGCGCACGCTGCTGTTGGCGCGCTCGGCAGCCGGCCGTGTTTCTTGCAGGCTGGTGGCCAGCAGCATCAGGCCCAGCACCGCCGCCACCGTGACCGCCCAGAACACGCTGCGCCAGCCCAGCGATTCAATCAGCAAGCTGCCCGCCAGCGGGGCCAGAATGGGCGACACGCTGAACACCAGCATCAACAGCGACATTAGCCGTGCGGCGTCGTGGCCAGTGTGCAGGTCACGCACCACCGCGCGTGGAATGACCATACCCGCACTGGCGCCCAGGCCTTGAATGAAGCGCAGCACCACCAGCGTTTGAATGTCAGGTGCCAAAGCGCAGCCAATGCTGCCCGCGCCAAACAACGCCAGACCGAAATACAGCGGCGCCTTGCGGCCGACCATGTCGGACAGCGGGCCGTAAATCAGCTGGCCGACGCCTAGCGAGATGAAAAACGCCATCAGGCTAGCCTGTACCGCCGACATCGACGCGCCCAGGCTTTGCCCGATGGAGGGCAGTGCAGGCAGGTACATGTCGATGGCGAACGGCCCGATGGCCGATAGCAGGCCGAGGATCAATGCGGTTTTGAAGAAATTAGCTTTCATGGCGTGTCGCCCGATTCGGCGCGCTGGCAGGCCAGCACGCACACACGTGAAAAAACAGCGCTGGTGCGCTGTGCTCAATGTCTCTTGTCTGTTTTTATGGGGGTCGTAGCGAAAGTCCATCGCAGCAAACGAGGTCTGCTGGTGGACATGCCATCTGAAATTCTGGCGGAAGCTGTGAGATTCGAACTCACGGAGGACTCGCATCCTCGGCAGTTTTCAAGACTGCTGCATTCAACCGCTCTGCCAAGCTTCCGAAAGCCGTAGTTTAACCGCGCTCTTGAGGCGTTCTGGCGGGGCTGGGACAAAAATGCGTTTTTAGGCGCGCTGCAGCATGCCCTTGCCCTCGATAAAGGCCACCACCTCGGCCAGCCCGGCATTGGTTTTCAGGTTGGTCATGACAAACGGCTTGAGGCCCTTGGCGGTGGTGCGCATGCGGGTGGTGTCCGCGTGCATTACGTCCAGGTTGGCACCCACATAGGGGGCCAGGTCGGTTTTATTGATGACGAACAGGTCGCTTTTGGTGATGCCGGGGCCACCCTTGCGGGGGATTTTTTCACCGGCGGCCACGTCGATGACGTAGATCGTCAGGTCACTGAGTTCAGGGCTGAAGGTAGCGGCCAGGTTGTCGCCGCCAGACTCGATGAACACGACGTCGGCATTCGGAAAATCCACCAGCATGCGGTCTATGGCCTCCAGATTGATGGACGCGTCCTCCCTGATCGCCGTGTGGGGGCAGCCGCCGGTTTCAACCCCCATGATGCGTTCGGCGGGCAGCGCGCCGCTCACGGTGAGGATGCGTTGGTCTTCCTTGGTGTAGATGTCGTTGGTGATGGCGACCAGGTCGTAGTGCCCGCGCATGGCTTTGCAGAGCATCTCCAGCAGCGTGGTTTTGCCGGAGCCGACGGGGCCGCCGATGCCGACGCGCAGTGGGGGCAGTTTTTTGGTGCGGTTCTGAATGTGATGGAGGGCTGAATTCATGATCTGAACAGTCGGGAGTATTGGGTTTCGTGTTGTGCCGACAAAATCGCCAGCATGGGCGAAAGAGCCTGGCGTGCGTCGTCTGGCAGGGCAATCGCCAGCGCCACGGCCGATGGGATTTCAAAGGCGAGCCGCGCCAAGATGCGTTGGCCGGCACTTTGGCCCGGCGGCACGGATTTGAGCGAGGCCTGCACCATATTTTCGGCCCAGCCGAACGCGTAAGCCAGCAGGCAGTCGTGGACGCTGGGGTCTAGCCGGCAGGCGGCCAGTGCAAACGCTACCGGGTAGGTGGGCGGGAGCTGCGCACACGCAGTGACCAGGCTGGGGTCGCTGCCGTCATGGTTGCGCAGCCAGTCGGTCAGCGAGCGCCCCATTTGCTCGGCTTGCGCACGCATTTCACTGGTTTCGCGGGTTTGCAGTACCCAGTCGTTGAGCCTGAGCACGCGCGCCAGGTCTCGTGCACGCCAGGCGGGAATTGCCTGCGCCAGCACGGCGAGGTCACCGCGTGCCAGGCTCAGGTGCAACTGATCAGACAACCAATTCGACGCTACGGATTCAGTAGCTACTCCGGCATATTCAACGCCAGACTCCAGCCCCTCTGAATACGAAAAACCGCCCACTGGCAGCGCAGGCGAGGCCAGCCAGATCAGCTGCAACAGGCTGGCCGATGGTAGCGCTGTGGAGGCAGACATGCGGCAATTAGCCTAGTGGCTGTGCGGATTGTGGCGATGAATCTGGATCGGAACCGCCACCGGCTGTGCGATGGGCGCATGGCCGTCGGTGTGGTGGTCATGGCCATGGTTGCAGTCAGGCCCGTGAATATGCGGGGCAGCGGCGACGGCGACGCTTGGCGCTGCGGGCTTGGCGGGCGCGTGGTCGTGTCCATGGCTCCCCCCGGCGTACGCACCGGCTTCTGGCTCAAACGCTTCATCGACCTGGTGCACGATCAGGTGCATGGCCTGCAGCAGGTCGGCCAGCACATGGTCGGGCTCAATTTTCAGGTGGTCGGGCTTGAGTTCGATGGGCACGTGCCGGTTGCCCAGGTGATAAGCAGCCCGCAGCAGGTCAAACGGTGTGCCGTGCGCGCTGCAATGCGTGATGCGCAGCACGGTTTGCGGCGCGGCAATGACCCGCACCAGCGAGCCGTCTTCGGCCACCAGCACATCGCCCCCCCGCACCCCGGTGCCGCGCGGCAAAAACACGCCCAGCGCGCGGCCCAGCGAGTCGGTGGCGTCAAAACGGCTTTTCTGCCGTGTGTCCCAGTCGAGTTCGAGCGTGGCAGCGCGTTTGAGGAGGACAGGGGCCAGGCCAGCGCCTTGGGCCATGAGGCGGTTACACGAAATCATGAAATCCCATTCAGTCAGGAAAAGTCAACGGTGGCGTACAGCGTCTCAACGGTGAGCACCAGGCTCAGGCAGCTTGAGGCAAAGTGCTCACCGGCCGCCAGCTCAGTGGTGTGCCAGGCGCCCATGTCATGGCGCTGGTAGAGCTCAATGTGCATGGCGTCCTGCGAGATGATCAGGTACTCGCGCAGCGTGGGAATCTTCAGGTAGGCGGCCCGCTTTTCACGGCGGTCAATACCTTCGGTACTGGGCGAGGACACCTCGGCCAGCAGGCAAGGCAGCGACTTGAACATCGGGTCGGTGTCCTGTGGGTTGCACACCAGCATCACGTCGGGGTAGTAGTAGCGCTCGCCGCCGTCCAGCCGCAAGGGCATGTCGCCCATGAACGGGCGGCAGCCCGAGCTGTGTCGAGCGGCATGGCAGGCAGCAAACAGGTTGCCTGCCAGCGTGTTGTGTCGCTCACTGGTACCCGCCATGGCGTGAATCACACCGTGCACAAATTCGTGCTTAGCCTCGCTGTGATTTTCCACGTCCAGGTAGTCGAACTCGGTCAGGCGTTTGAGCAGGGCGTAAGTCATGGCATCAAGGATAAGGGATGGGCGTTAAAACAAAAAGTAGCGTTGCGCCATCGGCAAGCTGGTCGCTGGCCCGCAGGTGAGCAGCTGGCCACCTGCACGCACGGCGTAGGTTTGCGCGTCGATTTCCATCGTGGGCAGGTAGGCGTTGTGCACCATGTGCTGCTTTTGAATGCCGCTGGTGTTCTTGATGGCGCTCAGGGTTTTGGCCAGTCCGAAATTGGTTTTGATGCCGGCGCTCAGTCCAGCTTGCGAGACGAAGGTCAACGACCCGCGCGCCACTGCGCCGCCAAACGCGCCAAACATTGGCCGGTAATGCACCGGCTGCGGCGTGGGAATCGACGCGTTCGGGTCGCCCATCGCGGCCATGGCGATGAAGCCGCCCTTCAAAATGATGGACGGTTTGACGCCAAAAAACGCGGGCCGCCACACCACCAGGTCGGCCCATTTGCCGACTTCAACCGAACCCACCTCGTGCGAGATGCCGTGGGCAATCGCCGGGTTGATGGTGTATTTGCTGATGTAGCGTTTGACGCGAAAGTTGTCAGACTTGATTTGATGATCTGCCGTACTCGGCAGACCACTGAACGCTTGCCTCTCCTTTTGGGAGAGGGATTGAGGGTGAGGGGCTGCGGCGGTCAACGGTGGCGCAAGCCAGCCGCGCTACTGCTTCATCTTGTGCGCGGTTTGCCAGGTGCGGATGATGACCTCGCCGACGCGGCCCATGGCCTGGCTGTCGCTGCTCATCATACTGATCGCGCCCATGTCATGCAGCACGTCTTCGGCGGCAATGGTTTCCTTCCTGATGCGGCTTTCGGCAAAGGCCAGGTCTTCGGCGATTGATGCGTCCAGGTGGTGGCACACCATCAGCATGTCCACGTGTTCGTCGAGGGTGTTGACGGTATACGGCATGGTGGGGTTGGTGCTGGAGGGCAAAAAGTTCGCCTCGCCCACCACCCGCAAAATATCCGGTGCGTGCCCGCCGCCCGCGCCTTCGGTGTGAAAGGCGCACAGCGTGCGGCCTTTGGTCGCCGCAATCGTGTTTTCAACAAAGCCTGATTCGTTCAGGGTGTCCGAATGAATCGCCACCTGCACGTCGGCGGCGTCGGCCACGTCCAGGCAGTTGCTGATGGCGGCGGGGGTGGTGCCCCAGTCTTTATGCAGCTTCAGGCCAATCACGCCGGCGTTGATCTGTTCATGCAGCGCGCCAGGCAAGCTGGCGTTGCCCTTGCCCAGAAAACCCAGGTTCATCGGAAAGGCATCAGCCGCCTGCAGCATGCGTTCGATGTTCCACGGGCCGGGCGTGCAGGTGGTGGCAAACGTGCCGGTGGCCGGGCCGGTGCCACCGCCCAGCATGGTGGTGATGCCGCTGGCCAGCGCCTCGTTGATTTGCTGGGGGCAGTTGAAGTGGATGTGCGAGTCAATACCGCCGGTGGTGACGATCATGCCTTCGCAGCTGATGACTTCGGTACCCGGGCCGATGACGATGTCCACGCCGGGCTGTACGTCCGGGTTGCCAGCCTTGCCGATGGCGGCAATGCGCCCGGCCTTCAGGCCAATGTCGGCCTTGACGATGCCCCAGTGGTCGATGATGAGGGCGTTGGTCATCACCGTGTCGACGGCACCTTGCGCGTTGGTGCGCTGCGACTGCGCCATGCCGTCACGAATCGTCTTGCCGCCGCCGAACTTGACCTCTTCGCCGTAGCTGCCCGCCCGCAGCGTGTAGTCGGCCTCGACCTCCACCATCAGGTCGGTGTCGGCCAGCCGCAGGCTGTCGCCCACGGTAGGGCCAAACATTTCGGCGTAGGCGTGCCTGCCTATCGTGGCAACTGAAGGTGTGGCCATTACGCAGCTCCCTGGACCAAACCGCGAAATCTGTAGATTTTTCGCTCGCCCGCAAAGTCCACCAACTCGACTGTGCGCTGTTGCGCCGGCTCAACCGCACGGCGGTGCCTGAGGCAATGTTCAGTCGCATGCCGTGGGCGGCTGCGCGCTCAAAGCCCAGCGCAGCATTGGTTTCCGCAAAGTGGTAGTGCGAGCCAACCTGAATGGGGCGGTCGGCTGTGTTGCTGACGACCAGCGTGGTGGTACGCCTGCCTGTGTTGAGCGCGTGGTCCGCGCCGTCAATGATGATCTCGCCTGGGGTCATGGTGGGCCTGTCGTTGCCGGGGAAGGGTACGGGCACTGTTTGCAGCGTGTGAAAACGCTATTTTTGAACCAAATAGCCCGCTAGCCCGGGTGTCTACTGCCTGAGCAGCTATCAATAGTGAAGCGTTGCGGCTTGGCGGGGTTCATGGGCATCAGACGATCGGCTGGTGGACCGTCACCAGCTTGGTGCCGTCCGGGAAGGTCGCTTCAACCTGAATGTCGGGAATCATCTCGGCGATGCCGTCCATCACGTCGGCACAGGTCGAGATGGTACGGCCCTCACTCATCAGCTGCGCCACGGTTTTGCCGTCGCGCGCGCCTTCCATCACGGTCGCGCTGATCAGCGCCAGCGCCTCGGGGTAGTTGAGCTTCAAGCCGCGTGCCTTGCGGCGCTCGGCCAGCAGGCCCGCCGTGAAGATCAGCAGCTTGTCTTTTTCGCGAGGAGTCAGTTCCATCTCGTTTCACTCGATTGTTGAATAGTTAGCTCGCGCGGCCGCAAAAGCGGGCCGAACTTGGGGGGTGAATTCCATGGCGTCGGGATCGGTTGGGGTGGGCGCTTGACGGCGCGGATTGTCGTGACAACGTTGCCAAGGTGGTAGCGCGGCTTGCCGCTTGGGTCGACCAAAGCTGTCATCGCAACAGTTTCTCAAACGCTATAAAAATAATAGCGGTATAGGCAGTAAATACATGGACTAAAAGCCGTTTTGGTATTAAATACTGGCTTTGTGGTGCGGCAGCCGCCCGCCAAAGTGCTTTTATTCGCCTTTTGGCGTCCGCCAGAGCGTTGATGCCCCGGTGCTGAGGCGGCTTGCCGCGTTAAGCTCAAAAATAACCAAGCCGCCACGCCGTTAGCCCCAGCGCCTCTATTTTCAATGGACGACACCGGCACGATCCACGCCAGCGCCCACAGTCGTACCTGCCGCGCGGGGTGATGCGTCGGCGCCACTGCAGCGCGTCGTTAAAGTCCGGCGCGACTACAACAGCTGGGTGGGCAGCGAGACGATGGAAGACTACGCCCTGCGTTTCACGCCGCAGCGGTTTCGCAAGTGGTCGGAATGGCGGGTGGCCAACACGGCGTTCGGTGCGGCTTCGTTTTTGATTCTGGAGGCGGTGGGGGCTACGCTGCTGGTGAAGTACGGTTTCACCAATGCCTTGTGGGCGATTTTGGCCACGGGGCTGATCATCTTCATGGCGGGCCTGCCCATCAGCATTTACGCCGCCAAATACGGCGTGGACATGGACTTGCTCACGCGCGGGGCGGGTTTTGGCTACATCGGCTCTACGTTCACATCGCTGATCTACGCGTCGTTCACCTTCATCTTTTTTGCGCTGGAAGCCGCCGTGATGGCCTATGCGCTGGAGCTGGCCCTGGGCATTCCCCCGCGCTGGGGTTACTTGATTTGCGCGCTGGTGGTGATCCCGCTGGTGACCCACGGGGTGTCGGCCATCAGCCGCCTGCAGGTGTGGACGCAGCCGCTGTGGCTGGTGATGCTGGTGGTGCCCTACGCGGTGGTGCTGGTCAAAGCGCCCGACGTTTTCTCCAGCATCACCCACTATGTTGGGCAAAAAGGCGGCACCAGCGGGTTTGACCTGGCCCTGTTTGGCGCCGCGCTGACGGTGGGCGTGGCGCTCATCACGCAAATGGGCGAGCAGGCCGACTACCTGCGCTTCATGCCCGCCAAAACACCGCAGAACCGCTGGCGTTGGTGGGGCAGCGTGCTGACCGGCGGGCCGGGCTGGGTGGTGCTGGAGGTGCTGAAAATGCTGGGTGGCGCGCTGCTGGCGTACCTGGCCATTGCCAACAGCGTGCCGCTGGCCAGGGCCGTAGACCCCAACCAGATGTACCTAGCGGCGTATGAATATGTGTTTCCTGACTACCGGCTGGCGGTGGCGGCCACCGCGCTGTTTGTGGTGGTCTCGCAGCTCAAGATCAACGTGACCAACGCTTATGCCGGCTCACTGGCGTGGTCAAACTTTTTCTCGCGCCTCACGCACAGCCACCCCGGCCGGGTGGTGTGGGTGGTGTTCAACACGCTGATCGCCTTCATGCTGATGGAGATGAACGTGTTTCAGGCGCTGGGCGACGTGCTGGAGCTGTACTCGAACATCGCCATTGCCTGGATCATGGCGGTGGTGGCCGATCTGGTCATCAACAAGCCGCTGGGTTTGTCGCCCAGGGGCATCGAGTTCAAGCGCGCGTATTTGTACGACGTCAACCCGGTGGGTGTAGGCGCCGTGGCGCTGGCCTCCGGCTTGTCGGTGGCAGCGCACCTGGGTTTGTTCGGGCCCATGGCGCAGGCGTTTTCAGCGGTTATCACCATGCTCACCGCGCTGGTGGCCTCACCGCTGATTGCCTGGGTAACGCGGGGCCAAGTACTACATCGCGCGCCAACCAGAGTGCAGCGCAGAAAGCCGCTACCAACCACTAACCCGCTTCACCACGCAGCGCTGTGTGATCTGCGAGCGCGATTACGAAGGCCCGGACATGGCGCACTGCCCGGCCTACCAGGGCGCCATCTGTTCGCTGTGCTGCACGCTGGACGCGCGCTGCGGCGACCTGTGCAAACCGCAGGCGGCGCTGTCGGCGCAGTGGTCGTCTGCTCTGCGCTGGTTGCTGCCGCGCCGCGCCTGGCGGTACCTTGACACAGGACTTGGCCACTTTCTGTTACTGATGGGGGTCATCGTGCCGCTGCTGGCCAGTGTGTTCGGCTTGCTGTACTACCAGCAGGTGGATGACGCCTTGATCCTGGCTGACGGTACGCTGCCCGCCTTGCGCGCCGGGTTTTTGAAAGCCTATGCGGCGCTGCTGTTGATCAGCGGGCTGGTGGCGTGGTGGCTGGTGCTGGCGCACAAAAGCCGGCAAGTGGCGCAAGAAGAGTCGAACCGGCAAACGCAGTTGCTCAATGAGCAAACGCGCGCCCTGCAGCGTGAAATCGACTTCCACCGAGTCACCGACGACGCTCTGCAGCAGGCCCGCCAAGTGGCGGATGCCGCACGCCACGCTGCCGACCAGGCCAGTCAGGCCAAAAGCCGCTATATCAGCGCCATCAGCCACGAACTGCGCACGCCGCTCAACAGCATCCTGGGCTACGCGCAGCTGATGGGCGAAGACGCCAGCATTCCGCCGCACCGAAAACAGGCGGTCAATGTCATCAAGCGCGGTGGCGAGCATTTGCTCAGCCTGATCGAAGGCACGCTGGACATTGCGCGCATCGAGGCCGGCAAGCTGGCGCTGAGCAGCCAGCCCATGCAGTTTGCCGACTGCGTGCAGGAAGTTGCCGCCTTGTTTGAACTGCAGGCTGCTGCCAAAGGCCTTAACTTTGTGTTTGAAACCACCGGCCACATTCCGTCGTGGGTGCGGGCCGACGAAAAACGTGTGCGGCAAATTCTTATCAACTTGCTGGGCAACGCCATCAAGTTCACCGCGCCTGGACGCGTCACTTTCAGTTTGCGCTATGCCCGTGAGATGGCGCACATCAGCATCGAAGACACCGGGCCGGGCATGACAAGCACCGAACTGGCGCAGGTTTTTGAGCCTTTTGCACGCTGTGATGCGGCCGGGCCCACGGTGGGAGGTGCCGGTTTGGGCCTGACGATTGCCAAAATGCTGACCGATTTGATGGGCCGTGAGATGACGGTCAGGAGCACACCGGGCGTGGGGTCGGCGTTTCGCATCCGGGCTAGCGCGCACACCGAAATTCAACTGGCGGTGGTGTCGGCCAACGCCTTTGACAAGGCCTTGGACAACGCCATCGGCATTCCGACCGACGATTTTATTGTCAAGCCGGTGCGCCACACCGAGCTGCTGGGCTGGCTGGAAAAGCGGCTGGGCCTGACCTGGATGGAGGCAGCAGGCGAGGCCGTCATCGGCCCCCGACCCGTGCCCGTCGAGGTGCCAATGCGCTGGGTGTGGCCCGATTGGGCCGCGCTGACCGCGCTGCGCGATGTGGTCAACCTGGGCTTTTACCGTGGTGTTCTCAACCAGCTGGCCCAAATTGAAACCACCCAGCCCGAGACCGCTGGCGTCGTCACCGACCTGCGTGCCATGGCCTGGCAGTTTCAATTCGAAGCTATGGGCCAGCTGATCGCCCAGCAGCTTCACTAGGCCGACGCTGTCGATGCGATCGATGCCACGGCGTCTCATCGCGCTCAACCCTCCCGTTCTCACCCCGAAACGCCCTTGTGCCGCCGCCCAACCCGCCGCCGGCCATGGCCCTGGACCGCACCAACAGCGATGTGGTGCTGATCGTCGACGACGTGCCTGACAACCTGTCGCTGCTGCATGACGCGCTGGACGAAGTCGGCTACACCGTGCTGGTGGCCACCCACGGCGAGGCCGCTTTGCAGCGGGCTGCCCAGGCGCTGCCAGATATCGTGCTGCTGGACGCCATGATGCCCGGTATGGATGGTTTTGAAGTAGCGCGGCGGCTTAAGGCCCTGCCGGCCACCGCACACATTCCGATCATTTTCATGACCGGCCTGACCGAGACCGAGCACCTCGAAGCTGCGCTGGAGGCAGGCGGTGTGGGCTATGTGACCAAGCCGATCAAGCCGCGCGAGGTGATGGCACGTATGGCCAGGCACCTGCAGGGCGCGCGCGATGCGCGGCACCAGGCGCAGCAAGCCGGGCAGGCGCGGAGCGCGCTGGACGCGTTTGGCTACGCCAGCATCACAGTGCGCCTGTCAACCGCGCTGGCAGCTTTGCAAGTGCCCGCACAAGGCGACCTGCAAGGAAAGGTCGTCTGGCAAACACCACTGGCACGCGAGCTGTTGATGCGGTACTGGGGCACCACCGCCCCCCAGACGCCTAGCCTCTTGCTCGACTGGCTGGTGACGGCGGCGCTGCAACTGGGCAGCGGCCAAAGACTGCCGGTGGCCTGGGACCGCGATCCCCCCAAGCTTGAACTGGCCGATGGCCCCCGGCTGTTGACACTGCGTCTGCACCGGCCCACTGACGACTCTGACGGTTGTGACTGGCTGGTCGTGATGCGTGAAACCAGCGAGGAGGCCGTGTTGCTGGCCATGGCCGATGCGTTCAAGCTCACCGCACGCGAGGCCGAGGTGCTGTATTGGGTAGTCAAGGGCAAGGTTAACCGCGACATTGGCGACATTTTGGGCACCAGTCCGGCCACGGTGAAAAAACACTTGGAGCGCATCTACGTGAAGCTGGGCATGGAAACCCGCACGGCAGCTGCTGGCCTTGCCATGACCCGCATCACCCGGCTCCACCCGGCCCGCGCGACCTGACCGGCACGGCGAAAAGGCACAGCGCGCCAATGTGGTAAGCAGCTGAACTGTTTTTTTGCCGCGCGGGTATAATCTTGCATCGGCACGCACCAGCTTTTCACTTCGAAACCTTTGAATCAACGCAATATTCCGCAATGTGCACGCGGTAACTTCACGTTGATGGCCTGGTTTCTACCTCAACAGCGGCGCCTCCCGGAGCCACACAGCAGCTCTCGAAGCCCCAAGGTCCACCAAACCTTGCCGGCTTTGCACCCAATAAGTCCTGCCCTATCCTCAAACGCGCACGCCAGCCAACGGTGCCTTTTGATGGCTCATCTTGCAAAGCCTTTCGTCATTTTCTGGACGGGCGTGGCAAGGCCGATACCTTTTATCCGTTGGCCTGGATTTCAGACCGCATTCTGCGTGGCGGGCGCCCAGCGCCCCACGGTTGCGGCAATTAGTTTTTTTAAGATGATTAACAACACCACCAACGCCCGCAATATCGCGGTGGGCAAATACCTCGTATCGCCCCTTGCCAAACTGCAGGCCGAAGGCCAATACGCAGCTTCGGTTTCCATTCGCTCAGGCCGCGGCAGCGGCACCCATGACCTCGTGCTGCGTTTTAACGGCATGTTTGACAGCGCAGCCGCTGCTGTGCATTACGCTACCGAGCACGCGCTGAGCTGGATCAAAGACCGCAACCATGCGGCCTGCGTTTGAGCCCTAGGCAACCACACGACACCTCTTTCGTTTTACGCAATCCTCACAAAATCATCAGGAGTTAATGAATGGCCAAAGAAGAACTCATCGAAATGCATGGTCTCGTCGACGAAGTGCTGCCCGATTCACGCTTTCGCGTCACACTCGACAACGGGCACAAGCTGGTGGCCTATACCTCCGGCAAGATGCGCAAGAACCACATCCGCATTCTGGCGGGTGATCAGGTGTCGCTGGAGTTGTCGCCCTACGATCTGAGCAAGGGCCGCATCACCTTCCGTCACATTGCTGGCCGTGGCCCAGGCCCCGGTGCTGGTGCACCGCAGCGCGGCGCCCGGTAACGCTCACGCGGAACCCAGCCGCGCAAGGGCTGAGCGTTACCAACGTCCGGCTCTGCAAAGCTATAAAAAAAAGCGCCATCAAGGCGCTTTTTTTGAAGTCTTCAGGCTGACCGCTGCATATGCAGCCGTCAGCTTTTTTGCGTGATGTGGCTACGGCTGCCGGGGTTTGCCGGTCTCCATGTGCGCCGTTTTTGCATCCAGCAGCACCTCGGGCTCATTCGCCTCCGTCCAGGTTTCATTGTTCAGCGCCGCAGTCAAACGTTGGGTGTCCAGGTCGCCTGTCCATTTGGCCACCACGATGGTCGCTACACCGTTGCCAATCAGATTGGTCAGCGCGCGGGCTTCTGACATGAAGCGGTCGATGCCCAATATCAGCGCCAGCCCGGCCACCGGCACCGTGCCCACTGCCGACAGCGTGGCCGCCAGCACGATGAAGCCGCTGCCGGTGATGCCTGCCGCGCCCTTGGACGTCAGCAGCAGCACCGCCAGCAGGGTGAACTCCTGCGTCAATGTCATCGGCGTGTTGGTGGCCTGGGCGATGAATACGGCCGCCATGGTGAGGTAGATCGACGTGCCGTCCAGGTTGAACGAGTAGCCGGTCGGAATCACCAGGCCCACAGTGGATTTTTTGGCGCCCAGGTTTTCCATCTTCTCCATCATGCGCGGCAGTACCGACTCGGACGATGAGGTGCCCAGCACGATCAGCAGCTCTTCCTTGATGTACTTGATGAATTTCCAGATGGAAAAGCCATGAAAGCGGGCAATCAGCCCCAGCACCACAAAGATGAAGATCAGGCAGGTCAGGTAGAACGCGCCCATCAGCTTGCCCAGTGAAAACAGGCTGACGATGCCGTACTTGCCGATCGTGAAGGCCATGGCACCAAATGCGCCGATAGGGGCCAGCTTCATGATGACATTGACGATGGAAAACAGCACGTGCGAGATTTTTTCGATCAAATCAAACACCATGGTGCCGCGCCCGCCGAACTTGTGCAGCGAAAAGCCGAATAGCACCGCGATCAGCAGCACCTGCAAGATTTCGCCTTTGGCAAAGGCGTCAAAGATGGTGTTGGGAATGATGTTGAGGATGAAGTCGACCGTGCCTGTCAGCTTGCCGGGGCCAGTAAAAGCTGCAATGGATTTGGTGTCCAGTGTGGCGGCATTGATGTTCATGCCTTCGCCGGGCTTGAACACATTGACCAGCACGATGCCGATGACCAGCGCAATGGTGCTGACGACCTCAAAGTACAGCAAAGCCAGGCCACCGGTCTTACCGACTTTTTTCATGTCTTCCATGCCCGCAATGCCGATCACGACGGTGCAGAAAATGATAGGCGCAATGATCATCTTGATCAGCTTGATGAAGCCATCACCCAGCGGCTTCATGTCGGCGCCTACGCTGGGGTAGAAGTGGCCCAGCAGCACGCCTGCGATCACCGCACAAATGACCTGAAAATAAAGCGAACGGTACAGCGGTGGCTTGGGGGGCTGAACGGCGCCAGAAGTGGACGAGGCGACTTCTTTGAGAGGGGGAGTGGACATGGGGCGTACCCGCTGGTGGAAGCGGCAATGAAAAACAAGGGCTCAATATAGCGCGTCGCCGCTCCTTGGGCGATGTGGAAACCCACACGTGCGGGAGCCGGCGTTCGGCCTTTGCGGTGGGATGGAGCAGTTGAGGCGGGGCGTCCTGCCGGCGATTCGTCGACACTTCATCGGCATCCGCCGACAGCGTTTTTCTGCAGCGTGCGCTGCCGCACCAGGCACGCTGCCCCTAAAGTTAGCGCATGACACCCATTGCTCCACTCCAAGTATCTTCTCCACACGGCACGGCAACCGAGCGCTATGCGCAGTGCCGAACAGCGCTTGTCGCCGAGCAGGAAAAGCCCAACAAGGACTTTGCGCGCATCGACACGCTGATCGACGCTTTGGAGACCTTGCAGCTGGACATCAAGCGCGAGCATGGTTTGCAAGGCAATAACCCCAACGAATAGTGCGTGCCTAGCTGTTAAAAACTATGCTTTTAATAGCATTACAGGCAGTAAATACATGGGCTACAGTCGCTTTTGGCACCGATAAGCGCTGCAGATCAAGCTGTGACGGCGTGGGATGCGTTGCGGTTGCCCTGACACACGATATGACAGGCGCCATCAGCGCTGTCTGACAGCGGCGACACCCGCAGCCCTTCACGCGGCGCGGGGCGCGGCCCCTAAAGTTTGCAGTGCAGTGCAGGGCAGCACAACGACGGCGTTGTCAGCTCTGCAATTTTGCCCATCCCTATCGAAGGAGAAACTTATGCCCGTTATCGCCTGGTTACTCGGTGTCCCGTTGAGCGTTGTCTTGCTGCTGATGCTGTTTGGCGTTTTTTGACGATGTGTCTGTGCTGCGTTTCAAGCTCAGTGCCTGCACGCGCCACCAACTTGGCAACAACGCCGCCACGTCGGGCCGGCTAAAGCGGTCGTCCATCAAAAACACCACACCCTCGTCGGTCGTGGTGCGAATCACCCGCCCCGCAGCCTGCACAACTTTTTGCAGGCCCGGGAACAGATAGGTGTAGTTGTAGGCTCGTGTGGCGGCGTCGTCAGGCCCGCTATCCGACGGCAAGTCTTCGACACCTGACTCTTCAAAATAAGTCGCAAGCCGACGTTTGATCTGCTCGTTGACCAGGTTCACCTGCGGCAGCCCCAGTGTGGCGATAAAGGCGCCAATCAACCGGCGCCCCGGCAGGTCAATGCCCTCGGCAAACGCGCCGCCAAGCACCGCAAAGCCAATGCCGCAGGAGGTGTCTGTAAATCGCTGTAAGAAGGTGCGTCTGGCGGCCTCGTCCATCTGTCGGGATTGCACCCAGTGCGGGATATGTGGGTGCCTCTGCGCCAGCGCTACTTGCAGTTGTTGCAGGTAGTCATAGCTGCTTAAAAACACCAGGTAGTTGCCGTTTTGCCGGTCGTATTGCTTTGCCATCAGGTCTGCCATGGGCGCAAGCGACTGGGCGCGGTGTGCGAACCGGGTGGAAATACTGCGCACGGCCGCGACGTATAACTGCGCTGATGCAAAGGGCGACGGCACATCCAGCCACTGGGTTTGCAGCGGCAGGCCCAGGGTGTTTTTGTAGAACGCTGGTGGGCTCAAAGTCGCTGAAAAAAGCACCGATGATTGCGCTGCCGCGAAACGCGGGCTCAAAAAAGGCGCGGGTACCACGTTGCGCAGCGTCAGTACTGCGCCGTCCAGCCCACCGGCCAGCACTTCATGCGCCGGCAGGGTGCCCCGGTCGGCCAGCGTCACGTCAAACAGGCTGTGCGCGCCAAAAGCCTCGGCCATGCGTGAAAAATGCAGTGCCTCAAAATAAAACGCCTGCAAGTCGCCATCCACCCGGGTCGGGTTGGCGAGCAAAAAATCGGTCAGCGTGCTCAGGGTTTGTTGCAGCGTTTTGAGCAGACTGGCTGGCAGCTCGGGCACCACCACATAAGGCGTGACCTGGGTGGCGTGCATGTCGCTGACGGCGCGGTTCAGCCGCTGCAACGCGGCGCGCACGGCGGCCGGGGCGTTGCCATGCACCTGTTGCAACTGCGCCTGGCTCAATGTGGCGGTGTACATGCTGCGGGCGCGGCTGAGCAGGTTGTGCGCTTCGTCGACCAGCACGGCCACGCGCCACTGGTAGGTGGTGGTCATGGTGTGAAGCATGGCGCTGCTGTCGAAGTAGTAGTTGTAGTCGCCCACCACCACATCAGCCCAGCGCACCAGCTCCTGGCTCAGGTAGTAGGGGCACACCCGGTGGGCCAGGGCGGCGGCGCGCAAACCTGCCTTATGCAGCGGCTCGCCGACAGCGCCATGCATCGCAGCGCTGCGGGCTTCGGGCAGGCGGTCGTAAAAGCCCTTGGCCAGCGGACACGAGTCGCCGTGGCAGGCTTTGTCCGAGTGCTCGCAAGACTTGTCGCGCGCGACCAGCTCCAGCACCCGCAGCGGCAGCGTCGCCGTGCGGTCCGGGCTATCGGAGCCTGCCTTGAGCAAGTCCAATGCGTCCAGCGCCAGTTGGCGGCCCGGGGTTTTGGCCGCCAGAAAAAACAGCTTGTCCAGCCGCTGGCGGGGCATGGCCTTGAGCAGCGGAAAGAGGGTGCCCACCGTTTTGCCGATGCCGGTGGTAGCTTGGGCCATCAGGCAGCCACCGGCCTGGCTGGTTTTGTACACGGCTTCTGCCAACTCGCGCTGCCCGGCACGAAACTGCGGGTGTGGAAACGCCAGCGCGCCCAGTGCCGCGTCCCGCACGCTGCGGTGCGCCAACTCCTGCCGTGCCCACACCAGAAAGCGCGCACACAGCATGTCGAAATACTGGTGGAGTTCAGCGGCTTCAAATGCCTCAATGAGCGGCGTTTCGTTCAGGCTTGCCACATCGAAGTAAACCAGCGACAGCGTGATGCGCTCAAGCGCGCGCGACTGGCACAGCAAATGCCCGTAGATTTTGGCCTGCGCCCAATGCAGCGCGCGCTTGTTGTCGGCCATGGTGTGCAGGTCACCGCGAAAGGTTTTGACCTCTTCGAGCAGCTGGCTTGCTGGGTCGTAGCCGTCGGCGCGCCCGCGCACCCGCAGCTCTTCAAACGCGCCCTCCAGTGTCACTTCGGCTTCGTAGTCCGGCCCCCGGCGCGAGGCGACGATGGCGTGCCCAGCCATGCCTTCCTGCGCGGAAGGCGAGGGCGTGAAGCGCAGGTCCAGATCACCGTGCTTGGCGGTGAATTCGCACAGCGCCCGAACCGTCACCAGGTAGGTCACGGGGTCTGGCGGGTGGCTCGAGTTAACGGCGCGCAGAGCGCTCACGCGGTGCCTCCCTGGGTCGGTGGCATCGGGTTGGCAGACGCCACACCGGGCGTCGCCCCGGCTGGGTCTGCCTCCGACAACCCCGCGCCAGCAGACCCTGACAGCGTGAACACCTGCGTCGGGGCAGACAGGTCGATACCGGCTGACGCCAGTCGGCTCAAGGCCTCGAACAACAAGGCGCTGCGCACGCCGTATGCGGCACGCGGTGACATCACATAGCCCGTGGCATTGAACACCAGCATGCTGTGGTCAATCCCGTCGAGTTGCACATTGGGCGCCGGTGTCTTAAGAATGTCCGGGTTGTCCTGCAACACGGCCAGCAGCAGCGTGCGCACATCGTTGGCTGGCGTGCCCAGTGGCATCGGCAGCTTGATCTGCACCAGCCCCAGCGGGTTGGCATGCGTCACGTTGCGAACCGTTTTGGTGATGAACTCCGAGTTCGGCACGATCACGGTAGAGCGGTCACCCAGCTGGATCTCGGTGGCGCGCATGTTGATGCGGCGAATGTCGCCTTCAACGGTGCCCAGCGACACCCAGTCGCCCACCTTCACCGGCCGCTCGGCCAGCAGGATCAGCCCCGAGACAAAGTTCTGCACCACTGCCTGCAGGCCAAAACCAATGCCCACCGACAGCGCACTGGCCACCCAGGCGATGCGGTCCAGGCCTATGCCCACGGCGGACATCGCCAGCGACACGGCGCACACATAGCCCGCGTACCCCAGCAGCGTGGTGGCCGAGCTTTGCATGCCTGTGTCCAGCCGCGTGGTGGGCAGGTAGTTGTTTTGCAGCCAGCGCTGCAGCACTTTGACCCCGGCCAGTGCCAGCGTCAGCACCAGCAGCGCCTGCAGCACCGCGCCAGGCAGGATATGCACCTCGCCAATGTTCAGCCCGTTTTGCAATTTGTCGGTGCGCCGGAACAGCTCGGCCGGGCCTTCTCCAAACGGCGCCAGCAGCAGCATCAGTGCCAGCAGCGAGATCACCAGGCGGCCCATGCCGGACAGCAGCACGGCCGCCTGCTCGCCGATGCGGTAGGGGTGCGGCTTGTGGTCGTCGCCGTCCATATCACGAAGGCTGTTGGTATCGCCATCGCCATCGCCGTTACTGGCCCTGGCGTCTGGGGGCGACACCAGCAGCGCCATGACCAGGTCTTCCACCAGCACGGCCAGCAGGTAGGCCGAGCCCAGCACCACTTGCGTCCAGACAATCTGCTTGATGACAAAGCTGCCCAGGGCCACATACCCCAACAACAACGCCAACAAGCTGGCGGCAAGCGTGAGCCAGGCCGCGCCGAACAGCATGACCAGCCAGAATGGCCTGACCGGTGTGGGATGATCCGGCTCGCGTTCGGCTTCCCGGCGTAAGCGTTCAGCCCGCACGATGGCGAGCGCCATGGCCGCCCCAATGGCCAGCGCTGTGATGCAATTGAGCGCCACGGTGGTGGCCAGGCTGGTGTTGAGCAGCGAGGCCAGGCCTTCGGTGACCCACACGCCCACAATTAGCAGCCCCAGTTGCAGGGGAAACCAGCGCAGGCCCTGTGCCACGTGGTCAGGCACCGCGGTCAGGCGCCAAGACGGCTGCGACGGAGCCAGTAGCGCCTTGCCAAGGCCCGCGACGTAGGCCCCAAAACACACCGCGCCCAGCACCAGCGGCGGCAAGGCGGCCAGCGGCGCAGAAGGCGGTGCCCCTGACGTCAGCGCGCCCAGCAGGGGCAGGCTCAGTGCCGCTGCTGCCCCAGCGGCGGTGCCCACCGACAGCACCACCACCGTGAACGCGTGCAACGAGCGGCGCAATCGGCTGGCGGGCACCTGCGTTGCGGTGAGTTTGAACAGCCAGCGGCGAAGTGCAATCCGCAGCGCGGCGATGGCGCTTACGGCCAACAACACACCGGCCAGGGCCAAGGCCGGTGTGGCGACCACCACGGCCGACGCGCCCTGCAGTAGCCCAAGCACCTGCCGCGCGTCACGCGGCGCGTCCTCACTGACCTCGGACCAGAAGCGCGTCCCCAGAATCGAAGCGCCTCGCTCGCCCAGCCGGTTCTGGAACTGCTGGCGCCTGCGCGTGGCAATTTGGGAGACGGTTTGTTCCGCGTCAACTGTCAGCAGCCGGGCCAGCTTGACCTGCGCGTCCAGCGCGCTGCTGGACTGTTGCAGCGCCGCGCGCTCGGCCGCCACGTCCGGCATTTCGCGGGCGCCCGCTGTCAGGGTGCCCAGCTGGGCGAGCCGAGCCTGCACATCGGCCAGTTGCGGTGCCAGCTCGGTAGCGGTGGCGTCGCCGGCAGCCTGCGCCGCCAGTGCGGCTGCGCGCAGGTTTGCCAAATCCAGGTCGCCCGCGCTGTCGGTGCTGGTGTCGCTTGCCAGGGTTTTTTGCACGGCATCCAGCGCGCTTCGGGCTTGGTCCAATACGTCTTTTGGGGCCAGTTTCAATGCTGCAGCAGCCACTTTGGCGGGCGTGGCCGAGGGGTTGGCCGGAGCCGCCAGCTTTGGGGCCAATGGCGCTGCTACCGTGGCTTTGCGTGCCAGTGTGAGCGCAGACGCCGCTGCCGACTGAGCGGGCGTGGGTGAGTCTGCCGCATCGCTTGATGCATCTTGCGCCATCACCACTGTCGGCGAGAGGACGAGAACCAGTGACAACAGCAACAACAGCAAAGGCAGCCGACTCGCGCTGCCGGGGACGGGGTACCACGGTTCGCCAAGGGATTTCAGCGCGGACCGCGCAGACGCTAGTGGGCCGCGCGCGCAGCGGGGAAGTGTGTCGGTCAGTCGGGTCATCGGGTCCAAGTTTAGTCAGCCGCCGTTGGGGTCGCGGCAAGGCCACGAAGGACAAGGCGGTTTTCAGTCGCCGCCAACTGGCCGGTGACGAGCCCGGGATGACCAAAAGAGGCTCGTTTTAATGCCAATAAGGCCTCTAGTCCAGGTGTTTGCTACCTGGACAGCTATCAAATCAGAAGCAAACTGGCCGCGTGCAAAAACCTTGCAGCTGGCTGAGCCGTGACGACGCCTACTTCGCCCGGTTCATTGCAAATTCGAATTCATCGAACGACAGCAGGCCGTCCTTGTTGGTGTCGGCGCGGTCAAAGTTGCGGGCCACGCCCTTGAACCCGGCGGCTTCGTCGCGGCTGATGGCGCCGTCGCGGTTGCGGTCAAGGTAGTTGAAGATGGTCTTGATGTCTGACGCGCTGTATTTGGGCACAGCCGGTGCTTCAGGCACGGCAGCTGCACCGGAGGCGGCAGGCGCGGGCGGAGCCGGTGCGCTTGACGACGACGAACCCGGCGCAATGCCAGGGGCCATTTGTTGTGCCCACGCGCCGCCAGCGACCCCGCCCAGGCCAAGCGCCATCACCACGCCAAGCGCCCACGCCGCACCCGCCTTGCACCCACCCGCCCTGACAGAGCGAGAAGCGGCTGTCGGCGTGATATGCGGCTCAGGGGTGTGGCGGGGCAGGGACGTCATGGTGATTCAGGTGGGGTGGGGCGGGCGTGCCAGGTGCTTTTCAGGCTTCGCTTGCCTGGAGATCAGGCCGCGGCAGGCAGGGTCGCCATGTCAATCACAAAACGGTATTTGACATCACTTTTCAGCATGCGTTCGAAGGCCGTTTCGATCTCGTCCATGCGAATGACTTCGATGTCGGACACGATCTTGTGCTCGGCGCAGAAGTCGAGCATTTCCTGGGTTTCCTTGATACCGCCGATCAGCGAGCCTGCCAGGCGGCGGCGCTTCATGATCAGGTTGAACACGGTGGGTGCCGGGTGCGGGCTGGCAGGCGCGCCGACCAGCGTCATGGTGCCGTCGAGCTTGAGCAGCACGAGAAAGGCGTCGAGATTATGGGGCGCTGCCACGGTGTTCAGGATGAAGTCGAAGCTGCCCACGTGGGCAGCCATTTCTTCCGAGTTTTTCGAGATCACCACCTCTTTGGCGCCCAGGCGTAGTGCGTCCTCACGCTTGCCACTGGACGTGGTGAACAACACCACGTGCGCGCCCATGGCGGCGGCGATTTTCACGCCCATGTGGCCCAGGCCGCCCAGCCCGACGATGCCCACCTTGTGGCCAGGACCGACCCCCCACTGGCGCAGCGGCGAGTACGTGGTGATGCCCGCGCACAGCAGCGGCGCCACAGCGGCCAGCTGGCTTTCGTCATGGCCGATGTGCAGCGCAAAGGATTCGCGCACCACCATCGTGTTGCTGTAGCCGCCATAGGTGGTGGCGCCAGTGCCTTGCTCGGGGCCACCGTAGGTGCCGGTGAAGCCGTTATCGCAGTACTGCTCCAGGCCGTCAGCGCAGGGCTTGCAGTGCTGGCAGCTGTCTACCATGCAGCCCACACCGACGAGGTCGCCGACGGTGAATTTGCTGACCAGATCGCCCACCGCCGTGACGCGACCCACAATTTCGTGGCCAGGCACCGACGGGAAGGTGGTGCCGCCCCACTCACCGCGCACCGTGTGCAGGTCAGAGTGGCAGACCCCGCAGTGCAGAATGTCAAAGGTCACATCGAGTGGGCCGGGTTCACGCCGGTCAAATGAAAACGGCGCCAGGGGCGTTGTGGCTGAGTGAGCGGCATAACCGTGTGCTTTAGACATGAAGGAGGCTTTCAGAGTGGATGGGTGGGTGCAGAGTGTCTTCAGGCATCACAAGCACCTGAAACATCGGTGTGAATGGTAGGTAGAAACCCCAGGCTGCGTCTGTCAGACGCCGACGCCAATTTCACTGCGGGGTTTTCCTGTGCCGGGTTGCCTTGATGGTGCGGTCATGCTGGCAAACCGGGTTCCAAAGTCGCCACCCCCCTTAATGGCGGCCCAGCACCGGGCTGCGACTGTCGCCACCTGGCGATATTGGCTGACCCGCGCGTCGCGCGTTGCGGCCGACGATGCAACGCTGTTATTTTCAAGAGCGTCAACCATGCAACGTTTTATCGACAAAGTAGTCACCGTGACGGGTGCGGGTTCCGGGATTGGCGAAGCCACGGCACGCCGTTTTTCCCAGGAAGGCGCCTGCGTGGTGCTGTCCGGCCGCACCAAAGGCCAGCTTGACAAGGTCGCAGCTGATTTGCCCGCCGATAAAACGCTCGTGTGCGTGGCGGACGTGTCCAGCTTTGACGATGTCCAGGCGATGGTGACCCAGGCCGTCAAACACTTCGGCGGCCTGCATGTGCTGGTCAGCAACGCGGGCATTGCCAAAGGAGGCACGGTGTTGTCGGGCAAGTTCAAGGATTGGGAAAAGACCATGGCTACCAACGCGGGGGGCGTGTTTCACGGTGCGCGCGCAGCCCTGCCGCATCTCATTCGCAGCCGTGGCTGCATCGTGAATGTGGCGTCGGTATCCGGGCTGGGCGGCGACTGGGGCCTGGCTTTCTACAACGCGTCCAAGGGCGCCATCGTTAACCTGACGCGCGCCATGGCCATGGACCACGGCAAAGACGGTGTGCGCGTCAATGCGGTGTGCCCCAGCCTGACGCTGACTCCCATGACCGACGACATTCAGGCCAATGCGCAGGCGATGGCCCGGTTTGACGAGCGCATTGCCCTGGGTCGTGGTGCCAAACCATCAGAAGTGGCTGCGGCGATTGCGTTTCTGGCCAGCGACGACGCCAGCTTCATCACGGGCGTGAACCTGCCTGTGGATGGGGGCCTAACCGCGTCAAATGGCCAGCCCGACATGAATTGACGGGCATGTGCGGCAGGATATTTGGGCCTGACGTGTGGCCTTCGATAACATGGACACCTCAACTTTTCTGCGGCTTGCCGTGATGCCATGAAACTCTCCCGATTCGCGCAGTCTCCGGTCTTAGAAAACAAAGTGTTTGTCTCGCTGCTTGCCGTGGTGACGGCGGCTTTTTTGTGGGTGCTCTGGCCTTTTTACGGGGCGGTGTTCTGGGGCGCCATTTTTGCAATGATGTTCCGGCCCCTGTTTTTGCGATTGCTGAAAAGTATGCCGGGGCGCAACACACTGGCGGCGGCCGCCGCGTTGTGCGTTGTGCTGGTCGTGGTGATTTTGCCGCTCGGATTGATCATTGCGTCGCTCATTCAAGAGGCGACTGCGCTGTTTCAACGAATTCAGTCGGGTGAGTTAAAGCCTGCGCTTTACCTTCAACAGGTCTACAGCGCCTTGCCAGTTTGGGTGCTGAACGCCCTGGACAGGTTCGGTTTGGGCAACCAGGGACTGATCCTGGAGCGGTTGACCGCAAGCCTGGCCAAGGGCAGCCAATACATGGCCACGCAGGCTGTCAGCATTGGGCAGAACGCCTTTGATGTGGTGGTCAGTTTTTTTGTGATGCTCTACATCATGTTTTTCTTGCTGCGCGACGGGGAAAAACTGGCCGGTCTCATTCGCGAAGCCATTCCGCTGGAAGAAGGTATCAAGCAGGACCTGCTCAGCAAGTTCGTCACCGTCATCAGCGCTACCGTGCGTGGCAATGTGGCGATGGCGGCATTACAGGGTTTGCTGGGCGGCCTCGCCTTGTGGGCGCTGGGCATCCATGCCCCGCTGCTGTGGGGCACCATGATGGCGTTTTTGTCGCTGGTGCCGGCGGTTGGGGCGGCGCTGGTGTGGGGCCCGGTGGCTTTGTACCTGCTGGCCACCGGTGCGGTGGCAAAGGGCGCCATTCTGGTGGCGTTTGGCGTGCTGGTGATTGGCATGGTCGACAACATCCTGCGCCCGGTGTTGGTCGGCAAGGACACGCAAATGCCCGACTACGTGGTGCTGGTGTCTACTCTGGGCGGCATTGCCATTTTCGGGCTGAACGGCTTCGTGATTGGCCCGCTCGTGGCGGCCATGTTCATGGCGGCCTGGTCGATTTTCGCCAAGGCACGCGCAGCATCGGTGCCGCCAGAAGGGGGCCACGATGCTGCAGCCAACGGCATCCCGGCCGTCGTGGTTATTGCCGACGGTGGCGCTGTTGAGGCTCCCCGGATTTGAGCGGTGCGGCCACGGCAGGCGCTTTCGTCCTTTATCGACGGTTGGTGCCTCGAAGGCGCTCCACTCAAACCAGCCGCCGTCATAGACGCTGATGCGCTCCCAGCCTATCAGCCAGGCATAGAAAAACGCCAGTGAAGCCCGCCAGCCGTGCAGCCGCCTGGTGCCGGTCGATCAGCAAACGCGGGCATGCCGGAAATCGCCTGCCGAAGGTCGCGGGCGCTGTCGGCACCTGACCTGAGCCGGCTTCGCATTGCCCACCCGCGCGCCGCCACGCGTCCTTCCCGCTGTCAAACAGCCGTACGTCATCGACACCGGCATACAGCAGCAAATGCGCTGCGCGCGCGGCCGCTGCGCTGCTGCGGCCGTACACCACCACCGTGGTGTCATGCCTTATCCCCAGGCTCAGCAACAGCGCCAACAAAGCGGCGTCGGCCACCTTGTTCCAAAAAGGTCCGTCTTCAAGGCGGTTGGTGTCCAGGTACTGGGCTGTTGGAATATGGGCAGCCAGGAAGTCGCCGTGCTGACCGTAGCCCACTTCCAGCAGCCGCCAGGGTCGGGTGAGTGGGCGCTGTGTGTCCGCAAGTCGCTGACGCAGTTGCGCGGACAACCAGGCCGGCGTGACGAGTTGATGGGCGCGCGCCAGGTCGGCTCGACCGGTGTCGGTGGGCGGTGAAACCAAAGGGCTGCGCACGGCGGGATTGTCAAAGAATGTGAAACGGCTTGCTATGAATAAAATAGCTGTGCAGTCAGCAAATACCTGGACATAAAGGCTATTTCGTGCATAAAACGGTGGATTGGAACACGTCGGCCGTGCGTTCGAGGCGTAGTGCGGTCGACCCGCCTGCGCTGCGCATACGCCAACCGGCGTATTTCGCAATGGGTCAGCGGTGCCCAGAATTCAGCCATCGCATCGCATCAGGTTTGGTGCCAGACATCGCGCTGCGACACCCGCTTGTTTTTTGTTTTCGCAGCTCACACCCAACACCGGAGAAGATCCATGCAAAGTTCTGCCTCACGTCGCTTCACCCTGAAAGCGCTCACCGCCGCCGTCGCGTTGACCGGCCTGTCTATCCTGCCGGCCCATGCCGCTGACACCATCAAGGTGGGCATTTTTCACAGCTTGTCGGGCACCATGGCTATTTCGGAGACCGTGTTGAAAGACACCGTGTTGATGGCCATTGACGAGATCAATGCCAAGGGCGGCGTGCTGGGCAAAAAGCTCGAGCCCGTGATTGTGGACCCGGCCTCCAACTGGCCGCTGTTTGCTGAAAAGACCAAGCAGCTGCTGGGCCAGGACAAGGTGTCGGTCATTTTTGGCTGCTGGACCAGCGTGTCGCGCAAGTCGGTGCTGCCGGTGGTCGAGGAAATGAACGGCCTGCTGTTCTACCCCGTGCAGTACGAGGGTGAAGAGCTGAGCAAAAACGTGTTCTACACCGGTGCAGCCCCCAATCAGCAGGCCATCCCGGCGGTCGATTATTTGATGAGCAAGGAAGGCGGCGGCGCCAAGCGCTGGGTGCTGCTGGGCACCGACTACGTCTACCCCCGCACCACCAACAAAATCTTGCGCGCTTACCTCAAAAGAAAGGGTGTGAAAGACACCGACATCGACGAAAAATACACGCCGTTTGGCCACAGCGATTACCAGACCATCGTGGCCGACGTGAAAAAGTTTTCACAGGTCGGCAAAATCGCCGTGGAGTCCACCATCAATGGGTACTCCAACGAGCCTTTCTACAAAGAGCTGGGCAATGCTGGTCTGAAGGCCAAGGACGTGCCGGTGGTGGCCTTTTCCGTCGGTGAAGAAGAGCTGCGCGGTGTGGACACCAAGCCGCTGGTCGGCCACTTGGCCGCGTGGAACTACTTCATGTCCATCAAGAGCCCAGCTAATACCGAGTTCATTAAGAAGTGGTCTGCGTATGCCAAGGCCAAAAAGCTGCCCGGTGCCGAAAAGCCGTTGACCAACGACCCGATGGAGGCCACCTACATCGGCATCAACATGTGGAAGCAGGCGGTTGAAAAAGCCAAGTCCCTAGAAACCGACAAAGTGATTGCCGCCATGGCCGGCCAGACCTTTAATGCGCCGTCGGGCATCGTCAGCAAGATGGACGAGAAAAACCACCATTTGCATAAGTCGGTGTTCATCGGCGAGATCAAGGCCGACGGTCAGTTCAACGTGGTGTGGAAAACACCGGGCCCGGTCAAAGCCAAGCCCTGGAGCCCGTACATCGAGGGCAATGCCGGCAAGCCAGACGAGCCCGTGAAGAAGTAAAGAGCTTAAGAAGCCCGCCTGATTCGCTCCCTCTCCCTTACGCGGGAGAGGGCTGGGGTGAGGGTAATAGCGTCAATTAAGTTCTGCTGGTGTTTTGATGCCGCATGCCCTCACCCTAACCCTCTCCCGCGTACGGGCGAGGGGACAGGAAGCATGCGGAGCTGGGAGGCTGTAGCCTCT
>JANLUZ010000209.1:0-2322 GCA_031363755.1 Polaromonas sp. | reverse complement strand
CGCCGCGCTGATAAACCCCAACAAGACATAGCCGACGACCGCCAGCCACGGGGTCACCGGCTCGCGGCGGCTTGACCGGCTGAACCGATGGATACCCGCCTGTGACAGCGCCTCAAAGACGAGTTGAAGGATCAACTCGCCAAAGACTTCGAAGATCAATTCGAGAATGAACGCCATGAAAGTCAGATGGTTCTGGGGTGAGGGGGGCGGTGGTGCGCTGGATTATGGCGGTTGGCGGGGAGCGTTTCCGTCGTGCTGTGGTAGGCATGAGCAGCGCGCGTTTTGGTGTCATTTCACGTTCTAGCCCAGGTTTTACTTGCCTGAGTAGCTATTGAAATAGTAGCGATTCACCAGTCCGAGCAAAGCCGGTGCGTGTGAGTCCTGCAACCGGGATCGGCAGGACATATCCGAGTGCGCAGCCGTTCTGGCGAAGGCAGCAATTCACCGCCACGGGGACTGATTTATTGGGCGCTTCGACGGGTAGCTTTTAGGGTTCGCTTGTCGCGCGTGCCATGACAGGCGCCGTATGCCGCCTGGAGGGCTCCGCCTGTCCTTCAAGAGTTGCTCGCGCTCCCGCAAAGCACTCGACCGCCTCGGGCAGCGCCGTCCCCGTTTGCGCAGATTGAGTCCAGATGGGGCTGGAAACTTCAACCGCGTTCGGATCGTCGTAGCAGCCACGCGAGATGCCTCTAATCTCAGGCCAGCGCTCAAAGGTGAGCGAGACGGTCGTGCCGCAGGTAGGGCAGAAGTGAACGAAGACTTTTTGCTTGCTGCTGTCCGAGATGTGCGCATAGCTGCTCAACGCCCCTGCGTTGAGCACCACGGCACTCATGGGGAAGATCGATTCGGCGTAGTAAGAAGACCCTGTCACGCGCTGGCAAAAGGTGCAATGGCACGCAAACGTACGCAGCGGCGCTTGCGTGGTTCGGAATCGAACTTTTCCGCAGAGGCAGCCGCCTTCGACTTCTTTGGTCATGTCGCGGCCTTTCAGTAGATGCGCAAATTTTTTGAGAAACGTTTTGCAAGGCGTGGCGCAATATAAAAAAACTGGTCATGTTCGCCTCTTGCCCGTTGACCCGCGTACACGATCCAGATCATCTGCGAACTCGCAACTGAAGCAATGAATTAAAAGCTTGCCAGTCCAACTCGGAGGCGCAAAACAGAACAGCTGGGGTCGAACAGCTGGGGTCAGGTCTTGCATTCACACATATTTCACTGTTTCTACCTGTGGTCGCGCTGTAGAAACTACTAGTAACATGATTAGTATTGGCCCTATCTAATGGTTCCGCATGGCTCTAGCAAGGTCGCTCTGTGCGCGCATTTGATAGCACCTTCACGCCTCACTCAAACCGGCTGCGCCGTGAATTTCACACCGAGCGCATGCGCTACTTTCATGACGGTTTCGAAGCGTGGCTTGGCGCCTGGTGCCAACGCTTTGTAGAGACTTTCACGTCCAAGGCCTGCGTCTTTCGCCACTTGCGCCATGCCTTTCGCTCGGGCGACATCGCTGAGTGCGACAAGCAGCAGGTCAGCATCGTTGGCCTCCAGCACAGCCGTCATGTATTCGGCAATGGCTTCGTCGTTGTCGAGGTATCTGGCAGCATCAAATGCAACAAGTTTCATCGGCGCCTTGGTTTTGGTCATCAATCTTCTCCAAGTTCTGAGGCGAGCTTCAAGGCACGACGAATGTCTCGCTTCTGGGTAGATTTGTCACCGGCGTTCATCATCACAACGATGATCCGTCCACGGCGCACAAAGTACAGCCTGTAACCAGGCCCATAGTTCACCCGCAGCTCCGCGACTGCGCCTTCAATGGGCTGCCAATCGCCGAGGTTTCCTGATTCGGCCTGCCGCAACCGCGCCGCGATGCGGACCTGCGCTCGCTTGTCTTTGAGGGCATCAAGCCAAGCCACGAATTCCTCAGTCTGGAGAACGGTAAACATGATTTATTGTAGCTAATTGGATACAAAAAACCACGTGGCGTGTGTTGGGAGCAGTTAATAAAAAAGCGAAAGCCGGCCTCACCGCACTACCGCCAACCACCCCACCGCCACAACCAACAAAACCACCACGACGCTAACCACCTTCACCCGCACCCGCAAACTCTCCGCCCGCTGCACCAGCTGCGTGCTCTGCTCGGCCAGCGTCTGAATCAGCGCAGCAGACTCCAGCATCTGCGCATGCAGGTCGGCCAGGTCTTGCTCCAGGGCGGCCATGCGGGTTTGCAGGGGCGTTTGGATGTCGCTGGGTAAGCTGCGGGTGGTTGGGTCTTGCGCTGACGACGGGGGCTTTTTGCGAACGCTTTGCCACAGCTTTTTGGCA
>JANLUZ010000084.1:0-2118 GCA_031363755.1 Polaromonas sp. | reverse complement strand
CAGCGGCATGTCACCTTTGGCCAGCATGCGTTTGACGCTGGACTCGGCCATGCTAAGGGCCTTAGCCAGGTCAGCGTAGGTCATTTGGGCGGCTTTGAGTTCTCGTTTCAGGGCGGTGACGAGGTCGGCGCTGGTGCTCATTTAGCCTTTTACGGGAGGAATTGAGTCGCAATGAGTGAGTCGCAATGACTTAAATGCCAACGATCGCCGTGACGGCCGTAACCGCACAAAAAGCGCTCCTGTTAAAGCGGTGGGCGTAAAAATACCCGCTCAAAAGCGGGCTAGATTTTAAGTAATTTACTTACGCAGCTTTTCGCTCATTCTGTCCGACGGCACCAGAAATTAAAGTGCGAGCAAATTTCTCTGCACCACCAAAGACTTCCACTGCCTCGTAAAGCGCTGCCACTAGAATTTCGCCATCGCTATCTGGACTAATGTTTTTCGGATACGTCAGTTGCAGAACAGAGCTCATTTTTTTCCCCAGTTGAGAGTAAGCCAACGGCCTTGAATTTCAGGTACAAATGTAGCATCTTCGCGGAGTTTCAAGGCTTCGAACATTAAGGTCAGAAAACGCATTTGATCTTGTGTTCGCCCATAAATTTTGATTGTGGTGGCTTGGTGCACATTTTTTACATGGTAAACACCTAAAACGGCAGCCACATAAGAGTTCAAGGCAATTGATGTTCCTTCAGTGCTGTTCTGAAAAAGCAGCTCGTCAACCTCAGGTCGAAGTCGCAGCTTGATCAGCTTTACCCACTTTCCACTAACACCTGGTTTGGTGATGGCCAACTCACAAACACCCATCGCAACCTTGTCGTTCTTGCTGAATACACCATATGCCATCTCATTTTCGGTGAGCGTTAAATGTGCGCCAATCCAAGTCAAGGTTTGTTCAACTTCTGGTGCAAAGCCTACGCCGCCCGCTACGTCAGCCCGCCAAGCCTCAGAAGTAGCATTGAAGCTCTCGTCATTGAAGGGTCGAAAAATGTAGTGCTCCTCTGACTTTTTCGCTTTCGCTTTCGGTGTTGCTTTAAGTTTTGTTGTCATTCTTGTTGCCAATTTTTAAATTTAATAGCTGTTTTGCTTGCACAAATTGTAAGTGGTCGAATCACAAGTGCGTAGGTTGGACTGCCAGCCGCCGCATTCCACAGCCGCGTCGATCCTGGCCTGACCTGTCATTTCGGCCTTGCACAATCAGGGCAGAATCGGGCGGCTACAGCGCGGGCTGCCCGCTCAAAGAATCGATAAAAACAGGAGTCACGCATGAGTGCTGAGTCAGGCCTATCCAACACCGCACCCCGCGCCCACCCTAACCAGTTCGCCCTGCTCAAACAGCGCCGCTTTGCGCCGTTTTTCTGGACGCAGTTTTCAGGCGCGGCCAATGACAACCTGTTCAAGTTTGCCTTCACCGTGATGGTGACCTACCAGCTCAGCGTGAGCTGGTTGCCACCAGCCATGGCGGGGTTGGTGATTGGGGCGCTGTTCATCTTGCCGTTTTTGCTGTTTTCAGCCACCAGCGGGCAGCTGACCGACAAGTACGAAAAAACGCGGGTGATCCGGTTTGTGAAGAACCTGGAAATCGCCATCATGCTGATCGCGGCGGTGGGGTTCATCAGCGGCAACGTCAACATTCAGGTGCCGGTGCTGTTGGGCTGCACATTTTTGATGGGGGTGCATTCCACGCTGTTCGGCCCGGTGAAGTTCGCCTACCTGCCGCAGGCCCTCAGTGAACGGGAGTTGACCGGCGGCAACGGCATGGTCGAGATGGGCACGTTTGTGGCGATCTTGCTGGGCAACATCGTCGGCGGCCTCATCATCGCGAGTCCCGGTGTGGGGCCGCACTATGTGGCTGTAGGCTGTGTGCTGCTGGCCCTTGCCGGGCGGGCAGTGGCGCAGTTCATCCCCGCCGCACCGGCGACCGACCCGAACCTCAACATCAACTGGAACCCGGTGACGGAGACCTGGCGCAACCTCAAGCTGGCCAGCGCCAACATCGTGGTGTTTCGCTCCATGCTGGGCATCAGCTGGATGTGGTTTTTTGGCGCGGTGTTTTTGAGCCAGTTCCCCAGCTTTGCCAAGGAAGTGATGCACGGCAACGAGCAGGTCGCCTCCCTGCTG